>NZ_JBHTKV010000004.1:0-186594 GCF_042678465.1 Oceanobacillus caeni
ATACATTTATGATAGAGCGCCTTTTCTTTTTTTTCTAGAATTTTGTTTCAAATCCCCGAGAACTATTTTACACATAGGATGGTGAAAAGCAACCAAAGCGAATTCAAGTAAAAGACAGGAACATTTTCACATTTGCCGGTCTTTGGGATAAGTGGGTGCAGGACGATAAGGTCTTATTTACATGTACAATCCTTACAAAAGAGGCTAATACATTTATGCGAAATATTCATCATCGGATGCCAGTTATTTTACCAAAAGAGAAGGAAAATGAATGGATTTCACCTATTAAATTTCATCCCGAACAAGCGCATGAATTTATACATTCAATAGAGATGGAAGAATTGACAGCTTATAATGTAGGTTCTTATGTGAATGCTGCAATAAATAATGATGAAATGTGTATTCAACCAATTACATAAGTTTAAAAACAAATGCCAAGTTTTTTAAGGAGAACTTCTGGAAAAATGGATTAATATTGCTTATGATAGGAATAGTTGATTATAATAACAATAGTTGTAAAATAGGTGATTAAATGATACGTGTTTTATTTGTTTGTTTAGGGAATATATGTAGATCGCCAATGGCAGAGGCTATTTTTAGAGACATGGTTTGTAAAGAAAACTTGGCCGATAAAATTGAAGTGGATTCTGGGGGTCTAGGTGAGTGGCACATTGGTAAAGCACCACACAAAGGTACGAGAGATATATTAGATAGTAAGAATATCTCGTACGAAGGCATGGTTGCGAGAAAAGTAAATGTACATGACTTTGAGGATTTTGATTATATTATTGCAATGGATGATCAAAATATGAAAGGTTTAAAGGATTTAGGAAATGCTAATAACCATAAGGCAACCACTGGAAAATTAATGGACTTTATAGAGAATCCTAAAGAAAAAAATGTGCCGGATCCTTACTTTACTGGGAATTTTGATTACGCTTATGAGTTAGTGTTAGAGGGTTGCACCCAATTATTAAACTATATTAAAATGGAACATTCATTGTAAAAGGAGAGATTACTTATGGGTAAAGCTAGATTGATTACAGGAGTGGTTGCAGGTGCAACAGTTGGAGCAATTGTTGCATTACTTGATAAGGATACGAGAGAATATGCAAAAACACATTTGAATTCAGTAAAATCTTGTTCTTCTCATTATATTAAGAATCCATCTGAAGCAGTTCAAACATTCCGTACAACAGTTGATCGTTGGAATGAAACATTAACTAGTGGGGCGGATAATGCAATTAACGCTTTAGAGCAAGTTGAAGAAACAATAAATAAGTTTACGAATAATAAATAGTGGGTAATTTACATAATGTAAAGGGAAGGGAATCGGCGAAAAGCCGATTTTTTTCTGAATAAAGAAAAGTTCCGTTTGACAATAGGAGAGAGGAAATTGGATAATTTAATCATTATGAGTAGACAGTTGTTTAAACGAATGGATGATGTGGATGTTTTTGGATTGGCCGCACAACTAGCTTATTTCTTCTTACTTTCGCTTTTCCCGTTTTTACTGTTTTTACTTAACTTAATCGGATATCTTCCAATTAATGTGGAATCGGTTATGGAAATCATGGACGTTTATGCTCCAGACGAGATTATGACGTTAATTGAATCGAATTTAGATCAATTATTGAGCCAAGCAAATGGGGGATTGCTTTCAATTGGGATTATCGGGACCTTATGGGCTGCTTCCAACGCTATTAATGCTATTATGAAAGCTTTTAACCGTGCCTATGATATCGATGAAGACCGTTCTTTCTTTGTAACAAGGCTAATTGCAATTGTTTTAACAATTGCAATGGTATTAGTTATCGTTGTTTCCTTACTACTCCCTGTATTTGGTCAAATTATTGGTGAATACATTTTTGCATTTGTTGGATTATCGGATAGCTTTTTACAATTGTGGCACACATTAAGATGGGTGTTATCTACCGTTATATTTTTTATCGTATTACTTTTCTTATATAAATTAGCCCCGAATAAACATATTTCTTTTGGAGAAGCAATTTGGGGAACGATTATTGGTACGATTGCATGGCAAGTTGTATCCTATGGTTTTTCTTTTTATGTAAGTACGTTTGCAAATTATTCCGTTAAATACGGAAGTCTAGGTGCAATTATTATTTTAATGATTTGGTTTTATCTACTTGGCGCGATTATTATTATAGGCGGAATTATTAACTCGGTCATTAGTAAGTTTAAGAAAGAAAGAGGAACATTTTTTTAATCATTACAGAATCATAAATTTCAGAAGGCATTCGTTATAATAAACGGATGTCTTTTTTTATTGTTTAGGAAACTATAAAATTTCTTGGTTGTGGATAAGTTTATGTTAAAATTTAACTATTACTGATGGAGAGAACAAAGATGATGAAAAAAGGTACAGGTGTTATAAAAGAAATACTAAAAGATCATTTTGCAGGATTTTGGGATTTGCACGATAGAAGGTTTCCCGAATCTTATCGTAATGATATAAAAGAAACTGTTGAGAAGACCATCAAGTGTGGTACCCGTGATATGGGCTTTGCACGTTATGAATGCTTAGGTTGTGAAGGTAATTCCTTACCTAAATTTGTATGTTTCACTTGTAAAAGTAGACTCTGTCATCGTTGTGGGAAAAAATATACGGATGATTGGTCGGATAAACAACAGGAAATGATTTTTAATGTACCTCATCGTCATATGGTATTTACTATTCCTCAAGAATTAAGGAATGTGTTCTTTGAAGATCGTAAAAAGCTTAATGAATTAAGTAAACAGGTGGCGGAAGTTTTTCAATATCATAATTATCACAGAAGTAAAAAAAGAGGATTACGCTCGGGTATTATTACAGTAATACATACTTTTGGACGTGATTTAAAATTCAACCCCCATATACATGCATTGGTAACAGAAGGGGCATTAGATAATAAGAAAGAGTGGGTATCAAGTGGATATATTCCATATGAGTACTTAAGGAAATCATGGCAAAAAGTAGTGTTAGATTTAGTGAAAAAATGGTTTCCTGGGAATCAAAAAGTGAATGAATTGGTGAATGATTTATACCAAAGATACCCTAAGGGATTTTATGTAAATGCAGAAAAGAAAATAACAAACGCCAAAGGAGTAGCACGGTACATTGGGCGATATTTAGCACGACCAGCAATTGCGGAATACCGTATCGTAGAATATGACGGAGATACGGTCCATTATTGGTATGAAGATCATCGTACTGGTAAAAGAGTAGATAAAAAGATCCCCGTTTACAGGTTTATATTTGAAATACTACAACACGTCCCTCCTAAGCATTTTCGTATGGTTGGTAGATATGGATTGTATAGTAGAAGATCCCATCGAAAAGCACAACAAATATTAAGTTTATATGCGTTCATGAGGACAAAACAAATTTCATTATTACTGGAGACGAAAAGAAAAAAGAAAACATACCGTCAACGAATGATGGAGTCATTTGAAAACGACCCATTTCAATGTCCACATTGTGGAAGACAAATGGACCTTGTAGGAATATGGCATAGTGATTACGGATGGATTTATTACTACATGGAGGAAGTAGAAAAGGAGAGATGTAAAAAATATGGTATTGTCCAACAAAAAAGGACGGGATAATTCGGCAGAAAACTTAGGGTGGTTAAATGAAGACGATCCCTTTGGTTTGAATGAAGAAATAAAGATGGTGATTTTTAAATGTATTGATTGTAATAAAACCGATGAAGTTCCTGAATATATTATCGGTGAATTTAGTGTGGATAAAAAAGAGGGAGAAGAAGTAGAATTACATTGCCCCTACTGTAATGGCACCATGTTAGAAGCGAGAAATATCCCAAGTGATTAATTCTCACTTGGGACGTGATAAGGCGCGTTAGCGCTTTTGTTCCAAATTTGACCAAAATTTGACAGTGCATAAAGGTGTGATGTTTTTCACAACGCAGGATAAAATGAAATGCTTTAATGTACATAGAAAGAATGAGTATTTTACTGGAGGGATCACAATGGGGAAGAAGCCGTCTCCACTTTGGCAACGACTAAATTATTTAAAACCAAAAGAAACGTATTCTAATAAACATAGTCAATTACAAGAAGGTAATCGAGATTGGGAGAACGTTTATCGCAGAAGGTGGCAACATGATAAAGTCATCCGTTCTACACATGGTGTGAACTGTACTGGTTCATGTAGCTGGAATATTTATGTGAAAGACGGAATTGTTACATGGGAAGGTCAAGCATTGGATTATCCGACGACAGGACCTGACATGCCAGAATTTGAACCCCGCGGTTGCCCTAGAGGGGCCAGTTTTTCTTGGTATATCTATAGTCCATTACGTGTGAAATATCCGTATGTTAGAAAAAGATTACTCGACTTATGGAGAGAAGCTTTAGAAGTACATGACAATCCACTAGAAGCTTGGAAGAGTATTGTAGAAGATAAGGAAAAAGCTAAATCCTATAAGCAAGCAAGAGGAAAAGGCGGATTAGTTCGTGCAGATTGGGAAGAAGTAACGAAACTTATAGCAGCATCTTCTTTATATACTGTTGTGAAATATGGTCCGGACCGAAATGTTGGTTTTTCACCAATTCCAGCGATGTCTATGCTTAGTTACGCATCTGGTAGCCGGTTTATGCATCTACTAGGTGGGCAAATGTTAAGTTTTTATGATTGGTATGCTGATTTACCGCCAGCATCTCCGCAAACTTGGGGAGATCAAACGGATGTTCCTGAAAGCTCAGATTGGTTTAATTCTAGTTATATTATGACATGGGGTTCTAATGTTCCACTAACACGTACACCGGATGCTCACTTTTTAGTTGAGGCAAGGTATAAAGGAACAAAAGTTGTCTCAGTTAGTCCAGACTATGCAGAATCAACAAAATTTGCTGATGACTGGTTATCTGTTAAACAAGGGACAGATGGTGCAGTGGCAATGGCGATGGGGCATGTTATTTTAAATGAATTCTATCATAAAAACATGACTCCTTACTTTGAAGATTACGCTCTGACATATACAGATTTCCCATTTTCCGTTCGATTAAAAAAAGAAAATGGAGCTTTTACTGCAGATCGATTTTTACATGCAAAAGATTTAGGAATTGAATCTGAAAATAATGAATGGAAACCAGCGATGTACAACAGTCTTACTGAAGGATTTTCCATTCCACATGGTACGATGGGCTCTCGTTGGGATGAGAAAGGAAAATGGAATTTAAAACTAATTGATGAAAATACAAATGAAAAAATTAAACCTGTTTTAAGTTTTCTTGGAATGGAAGATGAAGTTGTTCTCGTGAATATGCCATACTTTGATGCGGAAACGAGAAAGGTTTTATCTCGTGCAGTTCCGGTTAAAAAAATAGAAATCCAAGGAAAAACCGAATACATTGCAACTGTTTACGACTTAATGCTAGCGAATTATGGAATTGATCGGGGCATTGGTGGAGAGGTTGCCGCGTCTTATGATGAGGTCGCACCATTTTCACCAGCATGGCAAGAACAAATTACTGGAGTTGATCGAAACTTAGTCATTAAGATTGCTCGCGAATTTGCTCAGAATGCAATAGATACTAAGGGTCGTTCCATGATTATTATGGGAGCCGGAATTAACCACTGGTACCATTCCGATACGATTTACCGTGCCATTGTTAACCTAATACTTATGGTTGGAGCACAAGGTGTGAATGGTGGTGGCTGGGCCCACTATGTAGGGCAGGAAAAATTACGTCCCGTAGAAGGATGGTCTACCATTCAATCTGCAAAAGATTGGACCGGACCGGCGAAATTTCAAAATGGAACTTCTTTCTTCTACTTTGCAACAGATCAATGGCGTTATGAAGAAACACCGATTAGTGAACTTACAAGTGCAACGGTTGAAAAGGCTAGGTATGAACATCCAGCAGATTACAATGTTTTAGCTGCACGGTTAGGATGGTTACCTTCTTATCCTACATTTAATAAAAACGGAATTGATTTATACAATGAAGCCATAGATTCTGGATGTGAAACAACGGAACAAATCGGAAATTATGTTGCAAAACAATTAAAAGAAAAGGAATTACAATTCGCGATTGAAGATCCAGATAATCCGGTGAACTTCCCGAGAAACTTATTTGTTTGGAGAGCAAACTTAATTTCAAGTTCCGGAAAAGGGCATGAATATTTCTTGAAACACTTACTTGGAGCCCAACATGGTGTACTAAATGATGATGAAGACAGTATCCGCCCAGAGGAAATTACATGGCGGCAGGAAGCCCCTGAAGGAAAAGTAGATCTTCTTATTAATCTTGATTTCCGGATGGCAGGGACGGCTTTGTATTCAGATATTATTTTGCCGGCATCTACTTGGTATGAAAAACATGATTTATCCAGTACAGACATGCATCCATTTGTGCACCCATTTAACGCAGCCATCTCATCTCCTTGGGAAGCAAAATCGGACTGGGATATTTTCAAAGCATTAGCTAAAGGTGTTTCTGATTTAGCGGAAGAAATCGATATGGATACGATAAAAGAAATTGTTGCTACACCATTAAATCATGATACGAAAGCAGAAATGGCTCAGCCCTTTGGAGAAATCAAAGATTGGTCTAAAGGCGAATGCGAACCAATTCCAGGTAAAACCATGCCACAAATCCATGTAGTGGAACGAGATTATAAAAATATTTATAACAAAATGATATCTCTTGGTCCTAATATTGCAAAAGGGGCGTATGGCGGTAAAGGAATTAATTGGTCCATGGAAAAAGAATATGAACAAGCAAAACGCACATTTGGCACGATAGATAATGGTTCGATTGCCGATGGTTGTCCTGATATTACGAATGCAAAAGACGCATGTGATGCTGTTTTAATGCTCTCATCAACAACAAATGGAAAAGTTGCTGTCAAAGCGTGGGAAGCTTTAGAAGAAAAAACAAACCTACAATTGAGAGATTTGGCTGAAGAGAGAGAAGAAGAATTATTTACGTTTGAAACGATAACCGCCCAACCTAAAACGGTTATTACATCACCAGCATTCAGTGGATCGGAAAAAGGTGGAAGAAGATACTCTCCTTTTACAACCAATATTGAAAGAATGATTCCATTTCGAACCATAACAGGTCGTCAGTCTTACTTTGTCGATCACGAAATGATGAAAGAATTTGGTGAGTCGTTTGCAACATTTAAACCAATTTTGAATCAGAAACCATTTAGTGCCAAACGCCCTGATGTGGAAGGAAAGGAAATAACATTAAATTACCTAACTCCACATAACAAATGGTCCATCCATAGTATGTACTTTGATGCACAGCCAATGTTAACACTATTCCGTGGTGGGCCAACCATTTGGCTAAATAAAGATGATGCGGCTGAAATTGATGTGGAAGATAATGATTGGATTGAATGTTTCAATAGAAACGGTGTTGTCGTAGCAAGAGCGGTTGTTTCTCACCGCATCCCTAGAACGATGGCATTTATGCACCACGCACAGGATCGTCATATTCATACACCAGGAACAAACCTAACGAAAAACCGTGGTGGTACACATAATAGTCCAACTCGTATTCATGTTAAACCAACTCATATGATTGGTGGTTATGCACAATTAAGTTACGGATTTAACTATTATGGACCAACAGGAAACCAACGAGACCTAAATGTAGTAATCCGTAAAATGAAGGAGGTAGATTGGCTTGAGGATTAAAGCGCAAGTCGGAATGGTAATGAATTTGGATAAATGTATTGGTTGTCATACATGTAGTGTGACATGTAAAAATACATGGACCAATCGTCCGGGTGCAGAATACATGTATTTTAATAACGTAGAAACGAAACCAGGCGTTGGTTACCCAAAACAATGGGAAGACCAAGAAAAATATAAAGGTGGCTGGGAGCTTCATAATGGTGAATTACGGTTGAAATCAGGCTCTAAAACGAATCGATTAATGAATTTGTTTTACAATCCGAATCAACCAGAAATGGATGATTACTATGAACCATGGAACTATGATTATGAAACTCTAACAAACAGTAAGGAAAGAAACCACCAACCTGTTGCCCGTGCAAAATCAGCTATCACTGGTGAATTCATGGATCTTGAATGGGGACCAAACTGGGAAGATGACTTAGCTGGAGGACATATTACTGGTTTGCGTGATCCTAACGTTATTCAAATGGAAGAATCTATTAAAACAGAATTTGAAGAAGTATTTATGATGTATCTTCCACGTATTTGCGAACATTGCATTAATGCACCATGTGTGTCATCTTGTCCATCTGGTGCCATGTACAAACGAGATGAAGATGGTATTGTACTTGTTGACCAAAATGCCTGCCGTGCTTGGAGACATTGTACAACTTCTTGTCCATATAAAAAAGTGTATTTTAACTGGAAAACAAATAAAGCAGAAAAATGTACCATGTGTTTCCCAAGAATTGAAAATGGTCAACCAACGATTTGTGCAGAAACTTGTGTGGGTCGTATCCGTTATATCGGTATCATGCTTTATGATGTAGATCGTGTATTGGAAGCGGCGTCCGTTGAAGATGAAAAAGAACTGTACAATGCTCAATTAAACATTTTCCTAGATCCAAACGATCCAGAAGTTATTAAGCAAGCGAAGAAAGATGGAATTCCAATGGACTGGATTGAAGCTGCACAACAATCTCCACTTTATAAAATGATTATTGATTGGAAGATTGCTTTGCCATTACATCCAGAATATAGAACGATGCCAATGGTTTGGTATATTCCACCATTAAGTCCTATTATGAACATGATTGAAGGACAGGGAAGTACAGCTGATACTGCTGATATTTTCCCAGCAATTGATGAAATGCGTATTCCGATTGAATACCTTGCTAACCTGTTGACTGCAGGAGACACAGGCCATATTCGTACGGTACTTAAGAAAATGGCAGTGATGCGCAGCTTTATGAGAGCAGAACAGACTGGTAAAGATTTTGATAAAGACATCATTTCAGAGCTTGGTTTAACGGAAAAAGCAATCAAAGAAATGTATCGTTTATTAGCTATTGCAAAATATGATGATCGATTTGTTATTCCCAAGAGTCATAAAGAAGAAGTAGCGGATCTATACGTAGAACAAGGCGCATGTGGCTTAGACTTTGCTGGGGGACCAGGAAGTTGTGGTGTATTGCATTAATTATTTGAAGGGATGATAGAAAACCCAAATTCTATCATCCTATCTATAAGAGGAGGTTTGATGATGAACTCATTTAACTATCAAATGATTTCCTTTCTTTTATCCTATCCAAGTGAAGAACTAAAAAATATGTTACCTGAACTTAAGAAAGAAATAGAAGAGACCGAAGAAGACTGTTTTAAGGAAAAGGTATTGAGTTTCATTCAAGAAATTGAAGGTAGATCATTAGATGATTGGGTGACCCATTATATAGAGCATTTTGATTTTGGAAAACTAACGAACCTTTATGTGACCTATTTAAAATTAGGCGAGCAAAGAGAACGAGGATTAGAGCTATTAAAACTAAAAAAATATTACGAGGCACATGGTTTTGACGTAACAGATAAAGAATTGCCAGATTATTTACCACTCATGTTAGAATTTTGTGCTCATGTTCCTGTGGAAATAAGTAATGAATTGCTTCAAATGCATGATAAAGCAATAGCTGAAATCCACGGCAAATTAAAGGAACAAGATAGTTTCTACTCTCTTTTATTTGATGCGCTCGAGCTTACGTTTTCAGCTCAATATTAGGAGGGGATAAAGATGGATTTGCTATTATGGGGAATATTTCCATATATTATATTAACCATTTTTATTGGTGGACATATTTATCGTTATCAAAAAGACCAATTCGGATGGACAACGAAATCAAGTGAATTTTTAGAGAAAAAAAGTCTAAGAATTGGTTCACTATTATTTCATTGGGGAATAATATTCGTATTCGGTGGTCATGTATTAGGATTGATTATACCTGTAGGATTATATAATGCTTTAGGAATTACGGAGCATATGTATCATATGGTAGCCATAAGCTTTGGAGTACCAGCTGGAATTGCTGCTTTTGTAGGAATTTTCCTTTTAACCTATCGTCGAATGAGTGTGAAACGGATAAAAGCGACTACTTCGCCGAGTGACTGGGTATCATTGTTTTTTATTCTATTAGCCATTGCAACTGGACTTATTGCGACTACTTTTAATGTTGATCCTAATGGGTTTGACTACAGAACAACGATTGCACCTTGGTTGAGAGGTTTATTTATTTTTAATGTACAGCCCGAACTAATGGCAACTGTACCTATTTGGTTTAAAATACACATCTACTGCACATTTGCATTATACGCTGCTTGGCCATTCACTAGATTGGTGCATGCATTTAGCTTCCCAATTCGTTATTTAAGCAGAAGCTATGTTATCTATAAACGAAGAATCCCAACGAATAAAGAAAGTTATTGATAAACTAAAAAGAGGTTGGGACATAACGAAATGTTTAACTCAAAAATCGAACAATCCCACAGAATTAGCGGAGGAAATATACGTAGACTCCTGCGGGAAAAAAGGCCTGGGTGAGACCCCGCAGTGCGTTAGCGCGAGGAGGCTCACCAGCCGCCCGCGGAAAGCGAAGTATATTTCCGGAGCGGTTTATCTACTCCATAACTTCTGTAAAGTTCGGATTTTCCTTTTGATAAAACATTTTTTCCCAACCTCGAAATACTATTATTGTAATTCATTAAAGGAAGATTCTCATGAGTAAATGGTTTTATTGGAATACAGCATTATTGGTCATTGTAATCGTTCGAGTGGTTACGTATTTTTCATTTCCTAAATTAACGTTACCAATTATTTTCGGATTGATTGGTTTTTTATTTTTCTTATTTAACTGGACGAGAAATGCAGTATTTTCCACGATTCGAAATGTAGATGATCGGAAAACGAAAATTAAGCTGGCTAATTTGTCTAAAAAAGTGATGCCTTTTCACCGCTATACAGGGACGATTGCGCTTGTCATTATTATGATTCATGTTTTCTTTATTGGATATTGGTACGGCTTTTCATTTACCAATATTAAAATGATTTTTGGATTATTGGCGTTGATTAATTTGATTTTTATGGTCATGACTGGTTGGTGGAGACTAATGAAACCAACCGGAAAATTACGTAGAATTCATTTACGATTGGGAATCTCTTTGTTTTTCCTCATAACACTGCACGTGTTATTTTAATATCCCCGGATTAAGAATATATAGACAGGAAGTGATAAAGTATGATCATGAAAATAGATTCTCCCCTCGATTATTATGAAGACATTAGAGAAACGATTATTGATGGCGATACAGAAAAGGTAAAAGAAAAAATAAAAGAATTGGAAATCCATCTCGAGCAGCAAAATTTAACAGTCGAAGAGCAATTCTATGCTTTAAGCACGTTAGGTAAATTTTATTGTAAAGTTAAAAATTATGATAAAGCAGGGGACTATTGTCGCAGGTCGCTTCGTTTGTCAAAAAAAATAGAAAATAACCATTTAGAAATGATCATTGATACATACTTGGATTATGCTTATTTAGAGATGGAGTATGGTCAAGAATCTAATGCACGAATGGAACTTGCTAAATTATTAGCGGTATTAGATAACCATGAATATCGAGATCCGTATACGTATGGAACGATTTTCAGCAGTTTAGCTAGAGTTTCTTTAATGGAAGAAAATATAGAGAACGGAATGAAACAGTATGAAAAAGCAGTGAATTACTTTAGAGAGTCATTAACTGAAACTCATCCCGTACTGTTATCAACTATTTATGAATTATCTGACATATATATCAAAATAGAAGATTATCAAAGTGCCTTAAAGCTACACAAACAATTGATGGAAGCTTATCAAATGAATAATAATAAACGTTTAGAGGCTAGGGAATTATTAAAAATAGGTGAGATTCACTTTTATATTGATCTAAAAGAAGCAAGAAAAATAATTACAGATGCAATTAAGTTAATGGCCAAGTTACCTGAAGAAAATCCTTTAGACATGTCAAAAGCGGTTTTAATGTTAGCAGAAATTGATGAAAATATGGGGAATTTCCCCAGAGCAATTAATTATTACAAACAAGCACTGAACGAATTATTAAAAATATATGAAGAAAGTCATTTCATGATTGTTTATATTTATTCAAAAATCGGTACTATTTCTATCCGGACGTTTAAATTAGATCAGGCAAAGGAATACCTGGAAAGAGGATTACCATTATCTAACGCGTTTCCCAAAATTCGCATGCAATTTCTATACGCATTAGGAAAAATATACTCTGATAAAAAAGATTATGGTGAAGCACAGAAAGTATTTGATGAGTTTTTACAAAGTTTGGAACAAGAAGGGCGTAAAAATTCTATAGCCTATGGAAATACGTTACAGGCAATTGCATTTAATCATTTAGAGCAAGAAAATGTAGAACTTGCTTTTACGCATTACCAAGATGCACTAGCAATCTATGAAAAGATTCCGAACTGTAGAGACGAAAAAGGGCTAACATATATTCGATTAGCATACTGTTATGAAAATCTACCTAATCAAGATTTGAATAAGGCGGAGATATGTTACGTAAAAGGATTTAATATGATAGAAAAGACTCGTAATCAAGAACTGTTAGAAGAATCTTTAGCAGGAATCATCGAATTTTATAACAGAAATAATCAGCCATCAAAAAGAAAAATGTATGAAGATAAATTTGTGAAATTAGTAAATAAGAAAAAATGACATATTCATGAAATAAGTTCTATATTAATCATAATGATGTATTAATAGACTAAGTGACATTTTTAACAGATAAGCCAGATACAATAATATATACTATTCTTATGATAGATAAAAGGAACCACCCCTAAAAGGAGAGATCCAAAGTGTCAGTTATTACAGATAAATTCGGTCGCCCGTTAAAGGATCTTCGTATCTCTGTTATTGATCGTTGTAATTTTAGATGCACCTATTGTATGCCGAAAGAGATTTTTGGCAGGGATTTTGTATTTATGCCTAGAGAACAATTATTAAGCTTTGAAGAAATAGAGCGGTTAGCTAAAATTTTTGTAGATCTAGGTGTTAGAAAAATTAGATTAACCGGTGGAGAGCCCCTTATGAGAAGGGATTTGCCAACATTAATTAGTAAATTAACCAAAATCGATCAGTTGGAAGACATCGGATTAACAACAAATGGTTCTTTATTAGGTCATTTAGCTGAAAAATTAAAAGAAGCTGGACTTAAGCGTGTCAATGTAAGTTTGGATGCATTAGATGACGAATTATTCAAATCTATTAATGATAGTGGTGTAGGACCGGAACGTGTTCTTAAAGGGATCCAGAAAGCAAAAGAAGTTGGACTTGAAGTGAAAGTGAATATGGTCGTTAAAAAAGGAATGAATGATCACCAGGTTGTTCCTATGGCGGCTTATTTTAAAGAACAAGGAATCATATTAAGATACATTGAATTTATGGATGTCGGACAAACAAATTCCTGGGATTTTAGTAAAGTTATTACGAAAAAACAAATTTACGAACAGTTAAACGAACAATTTGACTTGGAACCAGTTGATCCGGATTATCTTGGTGAAGTTGCTAAACGTTATCGTTATGTAGGAACGAATACAGAAGTAGGTTTTATCACTTCTGTTTCGGAATCATTTTGTTCTACTTGTACAAGAGCAAGAATTGCAGCGGATGGAAAAATGTATACTTGCTTATTTGCTGAAAATGGGTTTGATTTTCGAGAGCTTTTACGTTCGGATAAATCGGATCTGGAGATTAAAGATGAAGTGATACGTATATGGAATAATCGTACGGACCGATATTCCGATGAACGGACAGAAGAATCAGCAAAAAGTAGAAGCAAAATTGAAATGTCTTATATTGGCGGATAGAAAGGGAACAAGTAGATGGAAAGATATTCACGGCAAATGTTATTTAAGCCAATTGGAAAAGTAGGACAACAAAAAATATCCGAAAAACATGTGCTTATTCTTGGTTGTGGCGCTCTTGGTTCCGCAAACGCAGATAACTTAGCTCGTGCTGGTGTAGGTAAATTAACACTGATTGATCGGGATTATGTGGAAATAAGTAATTTACAAAGACAGCAACTATATACAGAACAAGATGTCTACAACCAAATACCAAAAGCTATTGCAGCAAAGAAAAGATTACAAGAGATTAATTCAGAGATTGACATAGAAGCACATGTCATGGATGCCTCGGTAACGTCTCTGGAACCTTTATTAACAGGTATCGATTTGGTTATGGATGCAACCGATAATTTTGATACCCGGTTTTTACTTAATGATATGTTACAAAAGTATTCTATTCCCTGGATTTTTGGTTCATGTGTAGGAAGTACGGGAATGAGTTATACGATTTTACCTAATCAAACACCATGTCTAAGATGTTTACTAGATGCAATTCCCGTTTCCGGAGCTACATGTGATTCAGTCGGCATTATTTCACCTGCAGTTCAGATGGTAGTTGCTCATCAAACAACAGAAGCCCTAAAAATTTTAATCGAAAATCAAAAATCTCTACGTACCTCACTAGTTACTTTTGATTTATGGAATAATCACTACCATATGATGAAGGTAGATAGGGCGAAAAAACAGACTTGCCCAGCTTGTGGAGAAAATCCAAATTATCCAGCTTTAGATTATCAATCTACAACCAAATCAGAAGTGCTTTGTGGAAGAAATACAGTTCAAATTAGGACATCCCAAAAGCAAAATTTAAATCTATTAAAAGAACGTTTGGAAAGAATTGCGCCAGTAAAAGTAAATGACTTTTTAATTTCTATTGAATATGAGTCTTATCGACTTGTTTTCTTTCAAGATGGTAGAACGTTAATACATGGGACCAATTCTATTGAAAAAGCGAAAAGTATCTATTATCAGTTAGCAGGATGAAGGTGAATAACGTGGTAGAAAGAAGAAAACCAATAAAAGTGAATGAAGCTATTTCCCGAGTGATGAACTTTGCAACAAGTGGAAAGGTAGAATATGTTCCGATAGAAGACAGTTATGGCCGTTTTTTAGGAGAAGATTTAATCGCCGATCATCATGTACCTCCATTTGATCGTTCCCCATACGATGGATTTGCTATACGCTCTATAGACACAATAGCGGCTTCCAGTGCCAATCCCATCGAGTTAGAAGTAGTTGGAGAAATTGGTGCAGGAAGTGTTTTTGAAGATACAGTAACGGAAGGTCAAGTGGTTCGGATCATGACAGGTGCACAAATTCCCGATGGTTGTGATGCAGTTGTTATGTTTGAAGTGGTGAAAGAGTTTGAGAATGATAATAAGTCTTTTATCCAATTGAAAAGAAATGTGAAGTCCGGTGACAATATTTCTTTTACCGGAGAAGATACGAAAAAAGGAACATCTCTTGTTAGGAAGGGTACCTTTATTAATCCTGGTATTGTTGCGTTACTTGCGACATTCGGTTATAAAAAGGTTCCAGTAAGTAAGAAACCTAAAATTGGAATCATAGCTACTGGAAGTGAATTATTAGGTGTTGATGAGCCGTTACAACCAGGAAAAATTAGAAATAGTAATGCTTTCATGGTTCAATCACAAATTATTCGTGCGGGTGGAGAGCCTATCTATTTTGGTCAGTTTAGTGATGAGTTTGAAACATGCTTTAACCAAGTCGCAAATGCTCTGAGTCAAGTGGATATTTTAATAACAACAGGTGGAGTATCTGTTGGTGATTATGATTATTTACCGGAAATATATAACAAGCTACATGCCAATGTTTTATTTAATAAAATTGGGATGAGACCAGGGAGTGTAACAACGGTTGCTGAAATAGAAGGAAAGCTATTATATGGTCTTTCTGGAAATCCTTCTGCTTGCTATGTTGGTTTTGAACTTTATACTCGACCTATCATTCGAACTTTCTTACATCATACAAATGCATTTTTGAAAAAAGAAGTTGCCATTCTTGGGTCTGATTTTCCTAAGCCCAATCCATTTGATCGTTTTGTTCGAGGTCATTTAACTTATGAAAGTGGTCGTTTAGTTGCAACACCGGTCGGTTTAGACAAGTCAAACGTTGTTTCCTCTTTAGCTGAAGCTAATATTCTTATTGTCCTACCAGGGGGGACACGTGGATATGAGGCTGGAATGGAGGTTTCTGTTATATTATTAGAAGACCAAGAAGGTACTACAATGGAAAAATTTACAACAATGGATGTAAATACGAGAAGGAGTCAGAGAAAATATGACTGATTCATTATTTGAAATCGTTGAAGAGCCTATTGATGTAGAAGCGATTATTGAAAAAGTGAAAAGAAGAGAAGCAGGGGCTATTACTACTTTTATGGGTACTGTACGTGAATGGACGAAGGGAAAGCGTACCGTCTATTTGAAATATCAGGCGTATAAACCAATGGCAGTAAAAATGCTTACTAAAATCGGTGATGAAATAGAAGAAAAGTGGCCCAACACAAAGGTTGCTATTACTCATCGTATTGGGCATCTAGATATTTCTGATCTTGCAGTCGTCATTGCTGTGTCTTCTCCACATCGAAAAGCAGCATACGAAGCAAATGAATATGCCATTGAACGCATTAAACAAATAGTACCGATATGGAAGAAGGAACATTGGGAAGATGGCGAAACATGGATAGGAGATCAATTGGAAACCGCTGCCTACCCAAGCGGAAGTCCAAATATAAAGGATGTGTAAAGATGATTCATATTTTATTATTTGCTGATTTACAAGAAAAGGTAGGGAAGGATCAACTGGAATTGGAGGAAGAATCCATCTCAGTTAAGGAGTTAAAAAAGAAAATAAAAAATGAATATGGTCTATTACAATTAGACCAAGTAATGACGGCAATAAATGAAGAATATGCAATGGAAAATGATATTGTTAAATCTGGAGATACAGTTGCATTTATTCCCCCAGTTAGTGGTGGTTAAATGTTTGTTTTACAAATCGTCGGCTATAAAAATAGTGGAAAAACGACCTTAACAACAAAACTTATAGAGTATTTTACATCGATTGGAGTTCGAACAGCATCGTTGAAACACCATGGCCATGGTGGGGTACCAGAAGGAATAGGTAGTACAGATAGTGAAAAACATCGGAGTGCTGGATCTTTAATTGCAGGTGTAGAGGGAGATGGGTTATTTCAATTATCCAAGAAAAACTGGAAACTAAGTGAAATGATTGAAATTTACAAAATCATGCAGGTAGATTTATTATTAATCGAAGGATTTAAAAAGGAAAAATATCCAAAAATCGTGCTAATAAGTCAAGAAGAGGACATTAGATTAGTTGAAGAAGTTAGTAATATTAAGGTTGTCATCAGTAGAATTCCTTTAACACAGAATTTCTGTCCTTTTCCTTTATTTCATATTACAGAGATGGAAAGGATTTACCAATGGATATGGAAAGAAATGAGATTAAAAGAATAAAAAAAGAAATAACATTTTATACGTTAGGAAATATAAAATGTTAGCGGGAAGTGAACCGACAAAGTAAAAATGTTAAAAGCCTAAGTATAAGAAAAACTAACACATTCGCTAAAGAACTAGTGAATGCGAGTTTTTCTAATCTCTTAATTAATATTGCATATTTCGATTGGGCAATTTTCACAGCCTATTTTTGCTCGTAAATAATCGATATCTTTTAATAGTATTTTACCACTTTTATCCATTGATATAACATCTAATTTTCTTAATTCAACAAGCATTCTATTGACACTTTCCCGAGTTGCGGCACAAAATTTAGCTAATTCTTGATTAGTTAAAACTAGATCAATTAATATTCCTTCGTCCTTTACAACTCCGTAACTATTGGAAAGACGGATAAGGGTGGAATATAAGGCACCTTTCTTCCCGTTTAATAATAGATCCCTTATTTTGGACTGATATTTTCTCATGTGATTACTGGTCCATTTTAAATATTCAAACGTTAACTCATTATTGGTCATAAGTGCCTTTTCTAACATTTCTTTCTGTATAACATGAACCTCACCACGTTCCATAACTTTTGCACTTAGTATATATTTGGGGTCATTACAGAATAAAGTTAATTCACCAATAATATCGTTATGTTTACAAATTCGTAAAATCATTTCTTTACCATCGGCAGTTAACTTTGAGATTTGGACGAGTCCTGATTTAATGATAAAAATTTCTTCTGCTTCGGTACCCTCATGGAAAAGATAGGTTTCCTCATCCATCACCTTTTGGGTACTGATGGAATTTAATAGTGCCCGGAGATCTGGAGAAATTAAATCTTCTTCCGTTTTCGCATCTAATAACACACTTGTTTGCAAATCTTTCATCTCCTTTGATTGCAAATGGAACGTATGGAATCATTAGTCTGCATAACTAACAATTTCCTACCATTATTTTATCATTGAATAAAAATGATTTTGGAACTTTTCGGTTACGAATTTGTGAATCTTTTATATGGAATGGGGTTTTATTATGAAAGATAAAATAATAGGTATTGTACTTTCTGGAGGGCAATCAAGAAGATTTGGTTCTCCAAAAGCTTTTGCGAGGAAGGATGGAAAATATTTTTATCAATACTCTATTGATGCTTTGAGTAGTGTTGTGGATTCTTTCGTATTGGTTACGAACCCAACCCTAATAGGTAAATTTCTTTATGAGCAAGAAGTGAATTTTGCTATAATAACAGATAAGAAGGAGTATGAGGGATTAGGCCCCTTAGCAGGTATTTTTAGTGGAATGGAATATATACGAGGGGATTGGTATGTGATCTCTCCCATTGATGTTCCCTTTATTAATGGAAATATATTCCAATCATTACTTTTACATAGGGACAAAAATATTGACGCCATAATCCCAGTGGTTTCGGGTAAAATTCAACCACTCCTTTCCATCTATCACTATCGTGTGAAAAGACTTATTCAACTTCAACTCAAGAGTAATACATTATCTGTTCAAGAGCTATTAAAAAAATGCAGAGTAAAGTATGTTTCGATGGAGGAAGAAAAGGCTTTTTATAATATAAATAGAAGATCGGACTATGAGAAATGGATTGAAACTGAAGAATAAAATGAGGATAGGGAGTGTTCAAGATGCTGGCAGATCATCGGAAACATGCATCACAACATATTTCATGTGCTGTCATTACGGTTAGTGATACAAGAATTAAAACTACGGATAAAAGTGGTAAAAAAATAAAGGAATTTTTACAAAAATATGATCATCAAGTCAATCTTTATCAAATAGTACCTGATGAAGGTGATCAAATACGACTAGCTGTGGAAAAAGCGATTTATAGTGAAAAGATAGATGCAGTTATTGTAAATGGAGGGACAGGTATCTCTCATCGTGATGTAACCATTGAATCGATTGAGCCATTATTTGACAAACAACTGCCAGGCTTTGGTGAATTATTCCGATATTTAAGTTTTCAACATGATATTGGCACAGCGAGTATTCTATCTAGAGCAACTTGTGGCGTTGCGAATCATTGTGTTATATTTTCAATTCCAGGATCGACCGGTGCGGTTACACTAGCAATGGAACAAATCATCTTACCTGAGTTAGGGCATATCGTTAAAGAGATTCATAAAGATATAGGTCGTTAAAAAGGAGCCGCAACATGAAAAAATGTAGCATACTTATTTTGATTATAATAATGGTTGTCTTGTCAGGATGTTCATCTGAAGAGCAAGACAGCGATGGGAAAATAGAATTAACGATCTCGGCTGCTGCTAGTTTAACTGATGCTCTACTGCAATTACAAGATACATTTGAAAAAGAGCATCCCGAAATTCAAATTTCATACAATTTTGGTGGTTCCGGATCCCTACGAAAGCAGATTGAACAAGGTGCACCAATAGATTTATTTATATCGGCATCAAGTATCGATTATGAAAAATTAGTAGAACAGCAAAGGGTAATGGAAGGGGAAGCTATCCTTTCCAATAATCTTGTACTTATTTCGGAAAATGAAGCGGAAGTATCATCTTTTGATTCATTCTTAGCAGGTGAGGGGACTATTGCGATTGGCACGCCAGAAGCAGTTCCAGCAGGTACATATGCACAAGAAACTTTAACAAACTTAGGAGCATGGGACACATTAGAAAAGCAGAATCGTCTTGTTACAACAAAGGATGTATCCCAAGTTCTCACATTAGTTCGTGAAGGTGCAGCAGATGTAGGTATTGTATATTCAAGCGATGTAAATCGGGCAGATAACGTTCATATTTTACAGGAATTTGACAAAAGTATTCACTCACCAATCAAATATTATGCTGCAATTATTGACAATGGCGAAGAAAATGAAGCTAAATTAAAAGCAAAAGAGACCTATTATCAATTTATATCAAGTGAAACAGCTAAAAAAGTTTTTGAAGAGTATGGATTTCAATTTACAATAAGTGTTCAAAAATGAGGATGAAAAGGACCGAATAGAGTAGGTGAAAGAGAAATGCAATGGTCATGGCAACCCGTTCAATTATCATTTTATGTAGCAAGCGTAGCAACAATAATTGCATTTCTATTAGCTGTCGTTTCAGCTTTTTGGATGATACAGAAAGACAGGAAAGGCAAGGCAATTATAGAGACGATATTCTTCTTGCCATTGGTATTACCACCAACAGTTATTGGTTTCTTTCTCATTGTAATATTTGGTAAAAACAGTTGGGTAGGACAAGCCATTGAGACGGTAACTGGAGGTAGTGTGTTATTTACTTCAACAGCAGCTATTATTGCAGCTTTAGTAGTTGCTTTTCCTTTAATTTATCAATCTATTAAGACAGGTTTTTTGTCAGTAGATCAAACTATTATTGGAGCAGCCAAGGTGGATGGAGCAAATGATTGGTCCGTATTAATTAGGATTATTTTGCCTTTGTCATCTCGCTCCATTGTCACTGGATTGGTGCTTGGCTTTACAAGGGGATTTGGTGAGTTTGGTGCGACATTAATGTTTGCAGGAAATATACCAGGAAAAACGCAAACTATCCCGACAGCTATATATCTTGCAATAGAAACTGGAGCTACAAGCATCGCCTGGTACTACGTTCTTGTTAGTATAAGTTTTTCATTTGTATTGCTTTTGATCATTAATCGAATGAAATCAGATCAATTATAAAAGAGGTTGGGACATAACGAAATGTTTAACTAAAATGACGAACAATCCCACAGAATTAGCGAAGTATATTTCCGGAGCGGTTTATCTACTCCATAACTTCTGTAAAGTTCGGATTTCTTTTTTTATAAAACATTTTTGTCCCAACCTCTTTAATTATTTTTTCTTTTAAAATTTCCGCTTTTCCCCCCACTTTTTTCAAGAAGGTAGGTTTGTCCAATAATCATCCCTTTGTCAACGGCTTTACACATGTCGTATACAGTTAATGCAGTAACAGAAGCTGCTGTTAATGCTTCCATTTCAACACCTGTACTCCCTACTGTTTTTACTTCGGCATTAATCATAAGTTCGTATGTATCATTTTCGATGTTAGTCCATTCAAATGATAAATCCACTCCACTTATTGGAATGGGATGACACATCGGTATTAAAGTAGATGTTTGTTTTGCGGCCATTATACCTGCAACTTGAGCGACAGACAAAACATCTCCTTTTTTATTTTTTTGTTCTGTGATATTTTCATAAACGATTCTTTTCATTTGGATACTAGATCTAGCAATGGCTTTTCGTGCTGTTTCTTTCTTATCCGAAATATCAACCATTTTAGCCCGGCCATGTTCATTAAAATGTGTGAAATCTGTCAATTTTGTCACCTATCTCTATTTAAGATTCGTATATTAAGTTTAGCTTAAGAAATGTTGAAATTCAAATAGATAATAGAAAAATTCTTGTTTAACCCACCTCAAGCTTCTAAGGAAACAAAGAAGGTAGGTGGGAGATGAACTGCCCGTAAAGGTTACCTATTCCTTATAGTCGTTACTTTCCCTATTTTCCATCATTAGAAAAGGAAACCAGTTGGATGGTTTCCCTTCTTAAACAATATTAAATGATAGAATTTACAGCCAAGCTGCACCAACGATTATTAGAAGGATAAATAAAACAACGATTAACGCAAATCCGTTTCCGCGTCCATAACCACCATAGCCGTAACCACCGTATCCGTAACATCCACATCCGAAGCCCATTATTGAATTCCTCCTTTTATTTATTTAAGAAACCATCCTTATTTTACTTTAGCAGGCAACGTAAGCTGAGCCCACAATAATTAATAGTATGAACAATACTACAAGTAAGGCAAAGCCTCCACCATAGCCACCTTCAACATTACTCATTTAAACATCACCTCCAAAGTGATTTACAATATTACTATATGTGTCGGGCGTTTGTATGATATGGGTATACGTCTAGATTGGGGTAAATTGGGCACGTGTAAGGATGAGATTCCTAAGTTGAAATGGACAAAATCTTTGTTGAATCCATACGTACATGTCTTTAATAGCTATGTTGTATTTTTGAACGTCCATTTATCTGATTAGTGAGCCTATAACAATTGCTCCTAAAACACATATAATACGATAAGTCCTTCTAACATTAATGAAGAGGTTGATGAAATGAATTTATCCGGATTCGAATTCTTATTGTTAGCATTGGCAACATTTCGATTAACTAGATTGATTGTTTTTGACAAAATAACCACATTTTTAAGATCGCCATTCTTAGAAGAAGTGGAGGAAGTAGAAGGGGATGGAACGGTTGTAACATATATAGAAGTTAAAGGTAATGGGATTAAGAAATGGATAGGGGAATTACTTAGCTGTTATTGGTGCGCTGGAATATGGTGTGCAGTTTTACTATTAGTGTTTTATGATGTTTGGCCAACAGTTATGGAATTTATCATTATCGTTCTTGCAATTACTGGTGCGGCAGGTTTTTTGGAATCTGTAGTAAATAGACTCACAGATTATTAAAATTAGCAGGGAGGTATGGAAATGAAAGAGAAATACCAATCAAAAAAGGAATTAAAAGGAGCAACGTATTCAAAAAGAAAGAAAAAGTCAGGTTGTGGCTGTGGGAGAAAAAGGAAAAAAAGACGGTAGTATATAAATGTAGCATTCAACATTGATCATTCCATAAAAAAATAGGTATTCCTTTCATAATAGGGAATACCTATTTATTAATCCTTGTTTTTATTTGAGTGGATAATGGATTCACTTATTTTATTAGTCAAAATTAATATTTTCATTCCTTCTTCTCCGGGCACATTAGGTTTTTGATCATTTTTAATGCAGTTAATGAAATCCAGCAACTGTACGTTTAATGGTTGTATGGAATGGTCAAATTGAATAGTTTCCATAATTGGTACAGAAGCGCTACTGGTATCCTCTTGAATAGAGCGAGAAATCTTCATTACATTATTTAAAATATCAGTCTCAAAGAGAGCGTCTTTCGTGAGAACTTTAATTGTTCTAATTTTTCTACTAGATTTAAAACTGGCTGTTAAGTGAACTATTACACCTGATAAGGATTGAGCTATAGTAACAGCGTGTTCGGGAATGCCATTTATCACCTTTCCAACGGTATACAACTCACCATAGCTATCTGTAAGGAGTTCATCCAATATATATAAATCATGGATCATTAAATCCTTAACCACATCAATATCTTTTAATCTATCATCATATGGACTCATTCTAAAATGCATAATCTCTATAATTTCTTCATTTTGTAATTTATTTTTAAGAAATTGTATTAATGGGTTATATAGTTCAATATGTCCTACTTGAAGTTTAATGCCAGCTTTTTTTGCCCGATCAATCAAGTCTCTTGCTTGATCGACTGTACTAGTAATTGGTTTTTCCATCAACATGTGTACGTTATGCTCAATACAAGATAAGCCGACTTTATAATGAAATTCTGTAGGTACAGCAATACTCACAGCATCGACTGCACGGAGAAGGTTATTTAAAGAATGAAAAGGTTTAACCTGATACTTATTAGCGATCTCATTTCTTTTCTCTTCATCTGTATCGTATATGCCCACGAGTTCGCAATCGTTTTGAAGGGATAAATAAGTTTGAACATGATTCTCACCCATTTTACCGATTCCAATTACGCCGACTTTCATGCTTAACCTCCTCATAATTGAACTCCTAATGTATATTATGATTTATTCAATAATTGATATGGACGTTAGTAATGAAAAGATTTAAGTTTGGCTTTTTAACTATTAATCATTTAGAAGGTGAATGTATGATTCATATATTATTTATTGCTGAAGATACATCCCAACTCTTGAATAAAAATTTTTATTATCTTGAACAGGAGCTTGTTAAACTAGCACATGTCACATTCTGGAGAAAAAATGGACATATCAGTTCTATTCTCAAAAAATTATCTATCCGACCAGATTTTATTTTAGTATTAAATGATATAGGCAAAAAATTCTCCCCCCGAATTAAGGGGTTAGCAAACATTGACATTCCCGTAGGACTATTTATTAATGACGTTCATCGATTCACAAATCTTCGGAGAAATTTTATTTCCAAAAATAAAATACCTTTTCTATTTACGATAGCTCGAGATAAATTCATCGAAATTTACCCAGAATTTCAATATAAAATGGAATGGTTTCCTCATTTTGTGAATACAAAAATTTATAGGGATTATCACGAACAAAAGAATATTCATCTATTAATGATGGGGGCGGTAAACGATATTTATCCATTAAGAAAAAAAATACGTAACACATATAAAGAAGACTCTAATTTTGTTTACCATAAGCATCCGGGATATAAGTCATTTAATGAACAGGAAGAAACCCAACATTTTATTGGCTCCTATTACGCTAAGGAGATAAATCGAGCCAAGATCTTTTTTACATGTCCATCAATATATTATTATCCTGTTAGGAAATATTTTGAGGTTTTAGCATGTAATACGTTACTTTTAGCACCTACATTCAAGGAACTGGAGGATCTTGGTTTTATTCCGGGTACACACTTTGTTCCAATCGATGAAAACAACTTTGCAGAGAAGGCTGCATACTATTTAGAGAATGAAACTAAACGACAGCAAATTGCTGAACAAGGCTATCATTTTATTTACGAAAACCACTCCGTTAAAAAAAGAGCTCGGCAATTAATTAAAAAAATGGAAAGCATTGTTTTTAAATAAGGGGGATTTACTTTGTCCGTCATTCCAGAAACTGTAAAGTTAGGAAGTCATGTCGTTATTGAAGAAGGTGTGACAATTGGAGAAAATGTCGTAATCGGTCATCACACCACTATATTACAAGGCACTAAAATCGCTGATGATGTTGTTATTGGAAACAGCTGTGTATTAGGTATAAAACCGGCGGTCAACAAAAGAATGAGAAAAATTTCACAGGAAAATGTTTCATTAATTATTCAATCAGGGACTAGAATTGGAAATTTGGCTTCCGTTTATTCAGGGACACATATTGACAAAAATGTATTTATTGGTGATCATGCAAGCATTAGAGAGAATGTCTTAATAGGGGAAGGAACTGTTGTTGGAAGAGCAGCTATTGTAGAATTGAATTCAAAAATAGGGAAAAATTGCACCATTCAAACACTTGCATATGTAACTGGGGATACAACGCTGGAGGATGATGTTTTCATCGGACCTTGTGTCTCGATGTCAAATGATAAGTATATGGGGACTAAACCATACTCTTTAAAAGGAGCATATATCGAAAAGGGAGTAAAGATTGGGAACAATGCTTCACTACTTCCAGGAATTAAAATAGGCAGAAATACAATAGTAGGTGCTGGTTCCGTTGTTACTAAAGACTTAGAAGAAAATATTACTGTTGTTGGCGTTCCTGCTCGAAAGATTAATTCCTAGAAGGGGGGATTTATCGTGAAAATTGTAACTGTAGTTGGAGCAAGGCCACAATTTATAAAAGTTTCCATGTTATCAAGATTATTCCAGAAAGATCCTAACATAAAAGAAATATTAGTTCATACAGGACAACATTATGATGCAAATATGTCCGATATTTTCTTTGACCAGTTGAAAATTCCGAAGCCAGATTATAATCTAGGGATTGGATCTGGTACTCACGGGAATCAAACGGGAAGAATGTTATCAGAAATTGAATCTATTTTATTCAAAGAAGAACCTAATATCGTTCTTGTTTATGGGGATACCAATTCTACCCTTGCAGGTAGCTTAGCGGCTTCAAAGTTGCATATACCAATTGCCCATGTAGAGGCAGGGCTGCGTAGTTTTAATAAAAAGATGCCGGAGGAGATTAACCGACTTTTAACGGACCATCTTTCTACATGGTTATTTTGTCCAACGAAAAGTGCTCATAGTAATTTAAAGAGGGAAGGGATAAAAGATAGGGTCTTTATAACAGGTGATATTATGTATGATGCGGTTCTTCATTTTAAGTCTGAAGCTTTAAAACATTCTACCCTTTTTAGCAGGTTGAATCTTGACAAGAAAGATTATTACCTTGCTACCGTTCATCGTGCGGAAAATACGGATAGAATGGATAGACTTCAAACATTGTTGAAGGTACTGTCCCAATTAGATAGGCCTGTAGTACTTCCATTGCACCCGCGAACAAAGAAAAAGATAGAGCATTGGAATTTGGAATCCATGATCACAGCCTCCCATATTCATACGATTGAACCCTTGAATTATTTTGATATGCTTGCTTTAGAAAGCGAAGCAAAGATGATATTAACTGATTCTGGAGGTGTTCAAAAGGAGGCTTATATGCTTCAAGTTCCTTGTATCACGTTGCGGGATGAAACAGAATGGATTGAAACGGTGGAAGCAAAATGGAATAGTATTGTTGGTGCGTCTGATCACCAGAAAATTTTAAAAGAAATATCAGCTAAAAAGGAACCAGATTCCTACCCAATGTTATTTGGAGATGGAAAAACATCGGAAAAAATTTATAGGATAATTCGTGGGGGGTAAAAAGCTCCCCCCACTATTATAGAATGAATGGGCTATTACCATTTATTAACGATTCATAGACATTTAACAACCTTTTTTCCATGTGTTCCCAGCTATATAAGTTTTCCATTACCTTTCTCGCATTTACACTCATTTGTGTTAGTTTTGCTCTATTTTTATTTAAATATAGAAACGCCCTTGCGTAGTCTTGTGCTGTCGCTTTCGGTTTATTGATAACAAGCCCACACTTATGTGTTCGAATAAATTCTTCCATCTCATGGCATTTATTAACAACTACAGGGATTCCATTGTTTAAATAACTAAAAAATTTATTAGGTAATGCATAGGATCGATTAAGGGATTGGGATAAATCATCAAAATCAATCCAACCAATATCAACATTCTCCATATGCTTTGAAATGGAATGATAATCAACCCAACCTGTTAACTCTACATGTTTCTTCAAATTATCTGGGACAGTTAAGGAGTGTCCATGTAATACACCGCCAATTATTTTAAAGTTAAAGTCGGTTTGCTTTGAGCATATATTTGTAATATCGAATATTTTATCCCTGCTTCCTTTTTTGTTATCTGCAATATGACCTTCATAACAAACCGTAAGTTTGTTATTCTTGTAATCTTTAGGTTCAAATGGTTTGGCAAGAGGAGGAGAATTGTAAATAATTTCAACCGGAAGCAATGGATTTTTTGAAAGATACCAGGATTTGATGGAGTGAGATACCGTTATAAGTTGATCAATTTCTTTAATCATGGTATTTAGTAACTTTAACATTGCTGTTTTCCTTTTTTGTGGAATGGTTTTATTATCTAATGGATCCGGAATTAGGTCGTGACTATCGTATATTAATTTTACTTCTGTATTGTGTAATTCCTTCATCTTTCGTTTGATGCCAATACCTGCATATAATGAACCTAACTCATGGGCATGATAAATATCTGCTTTTTCTTCCAGTCCGAGTTGTGTTAGTGGATTTTCGAATTTGGTATGATTACCATGATCTATGTGGCTTTGCATTTCGATGGGGGAGGGTTTAAAAGATTCTATTTTATAGGTAACTATTTTTATATCTTCGTGCATAAAACTTGGTTGTAAGAAACGGTCATTAAAAGGAGCCTTATCGATATCAAATAAATTCCCTTTAACCCTAGGTACAATCATTGTTACGTCATAACCATTCTTTTGTAACGTTTTGGCTTCCTTTTTAAATATTCTAGAATCTAAAAAAGAATGGGTGTGTATTAACATACATACTTTTTTTTTCATTTTTATCCTCCTTGAATTACTAAGAAGTAACTACTTATAGGGAACTGTTTCCACTCCCTTATATAATGGATTATTACTCCATGAATCTACATATTTCTTCCATTTGTTTATATAATGCAATAATCTTTTGTCTTGCGTGATATGATAAAATTCTTCAAGTCTATTAATGTGTATGAAGTGATAAACATTATGCCATTTATTGCCAAATTGTTTAAAAGTAGTGGGATTTCCTAGTGCCTCTAAGTGTTGCCAAGGTATTTTAACCTTGATGACATTTTTTCCTTTTTGAATTGGAATTTTATCTAGCACCACAGATTTGTCAGGTTTCATAGTTTTAGCAGAATACTTTGGTTTTATCATAGAGAGAGTCAACAATCCTGCGTTTTCGCTAACTAGATGAATCGTAATTTCGTTTGTCTCAGGATATGAATATCTGCTTAATAATACATTTAATAATGCGGATTGATTTTTGGTGAAAATCTTCTGTCCTTTTTTTACCACTGAATTATCATGAATACAATTCATATATTTTTTTTTATCATCAACTAATAATTCAAATGTCCCTTCCCCAGGAACGTTTAAATGAATTCCTTGTAGCTCCATATTACCTGCAGTTGATTGAATCTTAATAGTTGTACTGCCGTTTAATGTATATCTAGAATTTGCGAATTGTGGTGCATCATATAAAGGGAGTAAGTTAGCTAATGTATTTAGATTTTTATTCCAAAATTTAGTTGCATCTTTGTCTTGTATGATATCAGCATATTTTTTAATTGAAGATATCGCTGACAGCCACCCGTTTAGAACATAGCCATTTGGCTCCATAGGGTATTCCTGTATACTTGGCCCGTATAAGGAATGATGAAAGACCCCACCTTCAGTAACTGGAATTTTTAAGCTATGGTAAACCTTTTGGGCTGCATCTTTGTATTTTTCTTTATTTGTTGAGGCATAAAGTTGTGCAAAGACTTCGGCATAGTATGATTGTGTTAAACCAGAATAATAATCTCTATTCATAGAGTTAAAGGCAGAGTTTGATTTGTACCAAAACACCAATGTATCTTTAAAACTTTCCATTCTATGAATAGCTGCATCAGCAACTCTCATCGCTGCTTTTTGATAGTTGATATCTTTCGTTTTTTTGAATTGAAACAGGTAGTCTCTTATGACATATACTCCATAAATCGGATGACAAGCAACCGTTTCTCCTAAATCCTTCCCGGGATACCCATCTTCCATGAATTTAATTTTATAACGGTGATTGCTAACTGTTTTTAAACGTGTAGTAAAGTTTGGCATTTTCATTTGTTTTTTTAATCCTCCTAAAAGTAATTACTGCTTCTCCATCTTATTCCAATATAGTTGTAAGGTTGAGGGCATATATTGCTAAAACCTGTTTATTAGGCAGGTAATGAATGCTAAAGTATAAGATTATATGAATAATTCAATAACTTAATTAATAATATTATTTATTAAGTTATTGAGTGAAAAACAAAAGTATTATTTAAGCAAACATTAAATAGGTAAACTATGATTTTTTGAAGGAGGATAAAATGGGGAAAAGTGTTTGCTTTTTAATAACTGAACACCCTTTTTTAGATGCGCGTATATACAAGAAGGAAGCGAAGAGTTTAATGAAAATTGGCTATGACGTAACCATGATTGTACCGAGGAAGAATGGTTACCTCTTTGATATAAACGGTGCTATTTTTAAGGATAGTTTTCTGGAAAAAACGTTTATATATGAAGGGATTAAGATAGTAACGTATGAACAGATAACTTATGAAAAGCATTTAAAATATTTAGGATCTAATTTGCAATCTCGAAGTCATCACCGTTTTACAGATTCTTTGTTCCAATTAGGAGTTGAGCAGAAAGCGGATATTTATCATGCACATGAGTTTTTTTCATTGTATGCGGCTATTGGAGTGAAACGGGTATTAGCTGGTAAGGGAAAACCATGTAAAGTTATTTATGATAGCCATGAATTAGAACCAGACCCTTTAATAGATCAGTCACAAAATAAAAAGAAAGTGAAAACAGAAATGTTAAGAGCGATGTTAAGAGAAACGGATTATGTCATTACTGTATCACCATCTATTCAATCATGGTATCGTTCGATTGACTCTAATCTCCAGGTAGAAGTCATTTATAACTCTCCGCCACTAGCCCCTAACTATGAACCGAGAAACGTTTCCCAATCCGGCCTTCTACTAGCCTACGAAGGTACTTTAAATAAAAAAAGGGGAAATTACCCAAAATTATTAAAGTTATTGGAAATGAGTAATAAAAAGATTGATTTAAAAGTAAGAATTATTGGAGGGAAGAAAGAGTCTGATAAAGAACTCATTCAACAAATTCCAATTCATTTAAAGGAAAAGTTAGAGTTTTCTGGTTGGGTTAATTATGATTTAATTCCTCATTTTATGAAGGATGTTGATTTAGGTTGGGTAGACGTAAATGCAGCGAATTCTTTAAATCATAGATTTGCCATGCCGAACAAGTTCTTTAGTTATTTAAATAATGGTGTTCCAATTTTAGCTAATCAGGGCAAGGATATAGAACGATTTGTTGAAACATACCAATGCGGTCACATCGTTAAAAAACTATATGCTACTGCTGAAGATTATTTTCAAGCTCTTCTGATGCTAAATTCCAATAGAGAGAAAATCCAAAGTATGGGTGTAAATGCACGAAGGATAATGGAATCAACGTACAGTTGGGAGCATATGGAGAAAAAACTTTTTGCAATTTATGACAAATTAATGAAAGATTTATCTCAATTAAACGGGCAGTAAGACTCCCGACTCAAGCTTGTGGGGAAACAGTAGGTGGAAGTCTTCTTTAAAAGTTAAGCTAATAGATCTTAGCCAATTTTTTCTAAACCATACAATAAGTCCAATCCGTTCAACAACTCATTTAATAATATAAATACTATAAAAATTAAAATCAATACGAAGGAGGCTAACCTATGGAACCGTTGGCAGTAGTGACGGTTGTTGGACTAGGAAAGATTGGACTAACTTTAGCAGCTGTATTCGCCAATAATGGATATAGAGTTATAGGTGCAGATATAAACCAAAAAGTTGTTGACACGGTTAATCAAGGAAAATCACATATAATGAACGAACCAGGTATAGAACAACTTGTTTATAACGCTTATAAGAAACAAACACTTAGTGCGACAGTTAATACATCTGAAGCAGTCAGTCAATCAGATATTATTATAGTTATTGTTCCGGTATTAGTTGATGAAGAGAATCATATTGATTATCAATATATTGATTTGGCTGTTCAGGAAATAGCTAAGGGAATGAAGAAAGGTTCTCTATTAGTTTTTGAAACAACTCTTCCACCAGGAACAACGAAAAATAGATTTGGAAGGAAAGTAGAAGAAATATCAAAATTAACGATGGGAAAAGATTTTCATTTAGCTTATAGTCCTGAAAGAGTTTATTCAAACCGAATCATACAGGATTTGAACGTTTATCCCAAAGTGGTGGGAGGAATAGATGAAAAAAGCCTTGAGCTTGCTAAAAACTTTTATAAACGTGCTTTAGAATGTGAAGTAATGGAAGTAAGTTCTTTAGAGACTGCTGAATTTTCGAAAGTCGCAGAATGTGTGTATCGTGATGTAAATATTGCACTTGCCAATGAATTAAGTTTATTTGCCGAAAAGCAAAACGTTCAAATATCAGAAGTAATAGAGGCTAGTAATAGTCAACCATATTCCAATATTCACTCTCCAGGAATTGGTGTTGGGGGGCATTGTATACCAATTTATCCATATTTCTTCATTAATAAAGGTCTAGACCAAGGACTGACTCCTCTTTCAAGACAAATAAATGATCATATGGCTCATTATGCGATTTCCAAAGTTGAAAAAGAGATAGGGGAATTAGAGAATAAAAATGTTCTTATTTTAGGATTGGCTTATAGGGAAAATGTAAAGGAGACAACAAAATCTACTACATTACTATTAATAGACCAATTAAAAGATAAAAATGCAAACGTATTTGTAAATGATCCACTGTTCTCCGATAGTGAAATTGAAAGATTCCATATCAACCCTTTGTCACTAGACTCATTAGATATATCTAAAATGGATGTTGTCATCCTTCAAGCTTTCCATCAAGAATATGAAAACTTAGATTTTAGAATATTTAATAATTGTAAAATTATAATGGATGGTCGGAATAAACTGGATAAAAATAGCATATCGAAGTTGGGAATTACGTATCTAGGAATAGGGAATGATGGTTAAATGTCAAACAATAACTTTAAAAAGATACCAATGATTGATTTAAAAGAGGAATTAAAGCTAATGAGAACACCTATTTTAGAAATGATGACAGAAGTCTTAGATAGTGGGGTTTATGTACTAGGGGAAAAAGGAAAACAATTAGAAACAATTATTGCATCATACGTTGAGGCTTCTTATGGGCTCGGTACAGCAAATGGTACGGATGCTTTATTATTGGCTCTAAAAGCATTAGATATCGGTCCAGGAGATGAAGTTATTACAACTCCGTTTACTTTTTTTGCCACCGCAGAGGCGATTGCGGAGGCAGGGGCTACACCTGTTTTTGTTGATATTGAAAAAGAAACATACAATATGAATCCTTCTAATATTGAAAAAGTAATAACCAAAAATACAAAAGCAATTCTTGTCGTCCATCTGTTTGGAAAAGCCGCAAACATGAAGGAAATAATGAGGATAGCTAATACTCATCATTTGAAAGTAATAGAAGATGCCTGCCAAGCTATTGGAACTGAGTCTAATGGTAGGAGGGTTGGAGCAATAGGAGATGTTGGTTGTTTTTCTTTCTTTCCATCAAAAAATTTAGGAGCGTTCGGTGATGCGGGGTTTATAACAACCAATCATAAACATATTTATGAAAAGATTAAAAAGATTAGAGACCACGGAAGTGAAAAAAAATATCATCATTCAACTATCGGTATGAATAGTAGATTGGATGAAATCCAAGCGGCTATATTATTAGTCAAATTTAACTTCTTAGATATTTTTCTGCATAAAAGAAAAGAAGTAGCTAGAATGTATACAGAAAACCTGCCTTCCTATTTAACAACTCCGTCAATAGCTAAAAATCGGGAACATACTTTTCATCAGTATTGTATTGAATTAGATGAAAGGGATGAACTTGCATCCTATTTAAACGACTCTGGAATTGCCACCGCCATTTATTATCCGATTCCCCTTCACCTTCAGAAAGCTTTTGATTATTTGAATTATAAGAGTGGAGATTTCCCAATCGCAGAAGAAACAGCTGAAAGGATATTAGCTCTTCCTATTTCCCCTACATTAACATTTCGAGATCAAAATTATATTATTTCTTCCGTGGAGCGTTTTTTAAAAAGTAAATAAAAAAATACTCAAGTGAACTGCCTCTGTTATGTAGATGGGGAATATTCACTTGGGTATTTTTTACATGATTTATTTATATTATAGTGTTTTAATAAAATCCTTCCATTTGGAAAGATTGTTTTTAGTGATACTTTCACTGTGGTCTCGCACATTATATACAGTAAAATCCTTATATTCGATTCGAGAACAATTAATTAAGCGGTTTAAAACACTCACATCTTCGTAAAGATGGCCATTTTCGAAATCAATCACTGGAAATCCTCCAACTTGCTTTAATGTAGAGCTTCGATAAATTCTTGGTCCAAGTGGAAAGTGATAATTTAATAAATCTTTTCGTTTAATAACTGGCATGCCTTTAGCAATCCTTTTATAGAGGACATCCCTGTTTGTTAATTGCTTCCACTTTCTAAGATTACCGTACAATACCGAAATATCCTGATCGAGATGTATTAAATACTTTTTAATCGTGGAAATGGCATCGGGATCAAGCCAGTCATCTGCATCAAGTTCTAAAATAAAATCAGATGTTATGTTAGGGAGTATATGGTTTAATGCTTGGGCTTTCCCTTTATTTTCCTGGTGAAAAATATTAACCTCTCTTTTATCGTTCCATTTTTGAATTTTTTCATAAGAGGAGTCCGTGGAACCATCATCGATGATTAAAATTTGTTCGGGTTTTTCATTTTGAAGTAGACAGGATGTAATAGCGGTTTCTATATACTTTTCCATATTATAATTTGCAATAACGACAGCAAGACTTGGATTATTCGTTTCAGTATCTTTTTGATACTTTTGTATAAACTCGTTTTTCACAATTTGATTTTTAGAACTATCATTTCTTGCCTGTTTTACAATGTTTTTTTCAACATATCTATAAGAACTGTTGATGTTGCTGAGCCAAGAGGGTAGCAGTGCCTCTTTAAAGGGGATAGGAAAAAAAGGTTGCTTTTTTAAAAACAAGGTGCGGATGAGTACAGGTTGATGGATGTTATTATGATCAATCGTTTCCATTACTTCCTTAGTTTGTGGAAGGTTAAGGCTATGAACTTTTAAAGTTGGAGAAACATATTCTGTATTTTGGAGGAAGAAGATGTAGGTACTTTCAATTTGATTAATAATCTGATTTATTGTTTTTCTTAAGTCGTGTTCTTTGATCGCTATAAATTCAATTTTCTCTATCCAGTTATAGGTATGATCGACAATTGATTTCTTTTCTTTTAAAACAATAATAGATTTAAGTCTAGTACGAATAGTATTAAGGGAGTTTATTGCCCTGTGCAAGAAATTTGGGTTGGTATAGTTAATTAAAATTGCAGTGATATCTTTCAAATCAAACCCTCCATTTATAAATTAAAAGGAATACACCGTATGAAATCCGATGTATCCCTAAAATGATCATTTATTAAGCAGCCTGAGGAAAGCGGACAAAGTTAATTGCACCTAGTGACAAATAAATTTTTATATTGCCGCCATAGCCATCATTCACCTCAAGAACGAGAACTAGTTCCGGAGTAACGCTTGACAGGATACCTTCTACTAAATTATTATCGGTAGCTATTTCAACCGTTGAACCAATTCGATTGGCTAATTCGGCAGCGAATGTTTCTTGGAACACTTAAATCCCTCCTTATAATTCGTTAACTAGTTCGATTTTGTCAATACGGGCTAATACTCTATCACCAGTGTTTTCCAACATGACAATATAGTCGTCTAGAACTTGAAGCAATGTGCCTGTTATTGTGCCAAAAGGAGTAGTGATTTCCACTAACTCATTCACTAAAGATGACAATAATTCTGTAATTGTGCTTGGCGGTGTTCCTGGCTCGTTATCTGGTGGGGGAGTATTACCATTATTACCACCCAAACTAATACCTAAATCTAGACCTAGATCTAGGTCAAAATCAACTAAACCTAACGTATCTGAAATTAAGTTTTGGTTCAATTGACTAATCAATTGCAATAAAGCTCTTTGACGGTCTGTTAGAGGCATTTATCATCATTCCTTTCCATTAAAGTTTTGGTTAAAGGTTGTAGACAGAAAAAGAACATGCTAAAGAAAAATTTGATAGTGGGGGAGTAGGTGTTAGTTTTTCTATTCCCCTCTAGATAAGCTCCATTTTATAGAACGTCTAATAGTAGAACAATCGCAACAAGAATTTGAAGTAATAGTTGAATATTAATTGCTACATCTGTATCTTGAGTAGTGATTTCTACGTTTACTGATTTTTCAACAATTGTTTTCTGTCTATTTGCTTGCCTTGTCTTAATCACTTGTTTAAGATCATCGAAGACTTGCTCAGATCGGTTTGAATCAGCAATAGTAATATTAAGAACTATTGCAATGGCAACTTGAATACCAGCTTGTAATGAAATAGCTGCTTGTGTATCAGTTGTTGTAACATTAACCTTTTCGGAATCTTTAATAATGATCCATTCATCGGAAACTTGTTGTGTCTTTGCTAACTGATCTGAATCTTTTTCAATTGTAGCATTATCACCACCTGTAGTATCACAATGATCTAAAGCTCGCCATTCTTTCAATCTTGACATGTTGTTCACCCCTTTTTAGTAATTTATAAGATATCCACCAATACTACTAACGTCAGTAATATTTGTAGTAATATTTGAACATTGATAGCCACATCTGTATCTGTTGTAGTAACAGTAGCATCTTTTGTATTGTAAATATAAATTTTTTGTTTATTTGTTTGTTCAATATTAGATAGTTGTAACAGTTGATCAGAAACATGATCACTTCGATCACTATCGCCTATTGTGATACTTACTACAATAGCAATTGCCAATTGTAAAGCCACTTGAAGTGAAACAGCTGCTTGGGTATCTGTTGTATTTATTGTAATATCACAGGATTCTTTCACCCATATTAATTCAGCGGATTCCTGATCCATAAAAGAAAACTCACCGGATTCAGCCACGACTGTAGCCTCAGGGCTATCAAAAAAATTACCCTCTTTATGAGTTTCTTCATCCATTGGTTCAGAATAACAGTGGTGGTTGGAATGACAATCGTTGTCATCCAAATAAAAATATCTAGTGTTACTTCTGTCTGAATCGGATTTTCTAAAAACTGTCATACTAACACTCCTTTCCTTATTTATACAATACTTTATGGTCTTTTTACTAAGTAGGACTGTACAGATTCACTAGAGAAATATAATTTAATAAATAAGCCTACCAGCTTATGCCCTAGCTAATATCTTGAATTGTATACTAATTTATTTATGGTCTTATTTCTATGAGTTGATATTAAATTAAGGAAGTTAATACAAAGTTGGCAAAAAAATATCCCAAGTGAACATTCACACTTGAGATCTTCTGTCATTTAACTCATGATTTCCTTGCAACATGCAGCTCATTTATTTCATTTAGGATCCATAAACAAAAATTCAAATAGGCACCAATAGACCTTTTGTGCTATTCTTTTGTTTCATCATTATTCTTATTAAATTGTTCAACCTGTTGTTTTAAGTCTTCAATCATTTCTTTGATCATTATTTTTTGTTCTTCCGATATATTTTTCTTAATTTCTTCCTTTTGAATGTCATTTTTTCTAAATATATTATCAACCATTACCTCTACTACTTTCTGTGGCATTTTAAAATTCTTAGATGAATCACTCATAGACATTTCACCCACTTTCCTTGAATAGTTTCACTTTATACTATGTGTATATTCATTAAATGACTATGTGATTGTCTATATAATTGTTTACAATCAATGGTACAATCCTTGGCTTAGAAGGGATTGTTTTTAAATATGGAAATACTAGTTCAGACTAGTGAATTGACGGTTTTATCCTTTGTACTTCACTTCCTTTTTTGATAAAATAGTTATAGGAACATACGTTTTATTTCGGTACCCAAGAAACCCTTACATCAAATTTTGTAAGATTCATACCTGAACATAACTTTTCGGAATTTTTAGTTATGGTATAATAATTATAGAATAGGGAGAGTGTAGAATGTCAGAGGGGATTTCATATCAGAACAAAGATATTTTGTTTAAGTTTTTGAGTGAACTGTATGAGAATGTAACTCTTGATGTTTTCGGATTGGATGACATCCCGAAAATTAAGGAATTGTTGCCAAACGAGTTTCCTGAAGTAACAGCAGATGAAAAACGTGCAGACACCGTTTTCCAACTAGAAGATGGTTCAATCTTAATGTTGGAGTATGAAAGTAACAGTAGGTTTGTTGAAAATCATTTAAAGTATGTTCGATACGTACACAGAATTTCACAAAGGTATCTTCAAAAGGAAAATGACATTAAAAAGGTACGCATTGTAGTAATTTATACAAGCGATGTAGTAAAGGTAAAAGAAAAGTTAGACTTAGGAGATTTACAAATCGCCTCGAAATCCGTCTTGCTATCTGAGTATAATGGCGATGCAATTATGGAAAAAATAGTGAATAAGATAAGAGTAGGTGAACAATTAACGCATGAGGAATTGTTCAAATTCAGTATTCTTCCGTTAATGCACAGTGTAAGAGAACGTGATGAATTAATACATGACTCCATTGAGTTAGCCAAGAAAATAGACAATGAACAGCAGCAGGTACAAGTTATTGCAGGAATCTTAACTTCAACGGATAAGTTCATTGATGATGAATATGCCAGAAAAGTAAAGGAGTGGTTAAAAATGACAAAAGTAGGTAGGGCTTTTGAAGAGGAAAAGCAAGAGGCTGTGAAGAAAGCGGAGAAGGAAGCTGAGAAGAAACAAGCAAAAAGAATAGCAAAGTCTCTATTAGGAGTACTTAATGATAAGTTAATTGCCGAAGCCACTGGGTTGGATATTGAAGAGGTCAAAAAGTTAAGAGAAGTATAGAGTATATGATTCGAAGAGCAATTCAATCCGGTTGCTCTTTTTAATCGTTTAGGAAATTATAAAATTCGCTGCATGTGGACAATTATTCAGAAAAGGCCAAGTCCGGCTCCAGCGCCCAGCGACTAGCGAGACTTCCTTCACCTCCGTGCGATAAGTCAACATCGACTCACTCCGTACGTCGTGTTTCCTTTTCGCTTCCAGCATAAGATTCACTAAGATTTTACATTCGTAAAATCAAGTTCATCTAATCTCCTACGGCTCAGTCCAGTCCGTACGTCGCTAAACGGGCGCTTGCGCCTTTGTTCTTGGCTTTATTGCGTTTTTGTTGAAATAATATATCTATCCGAATTAGACTTTTTTCTTTCATCAACCTCCACTTTAATAATCTGTTTCATTCTGCCCACCACGATATTTTGGTTCTGGAACAAGTGAAAAAAGTAACATACAGATAAATAATGCGATGTTTCCTTTAGGCGTTAGCTCCAACTCCGGGAATAAAACTGAAATAACGATAGGGTACAGGATGAAGACGCTACATAAAGTTATTAAGTGACTGGCAGTACCGACAACTTTTCTATTATATTTATTAACTGGTGCTCGATATCGGAAAATGAAGAGAATCATTCTAGCTAAATATGTAAAAAAGGTGGACACACGAGTTTTTACAAGAATCCCGCTGCTAACAAAGAACATGAGCATATAAAGAACCCCATATGTCAGTGAAAATAATAATAATGCACGATCTTGAGTTGCTAGCAAATGAACAGGTTCACCATTTGTAAAGAAGAGAGGGGTACTGGAAAAATACGGATGAATGAATATGATAATACCCGCTGCCATACTAATAAGGAAAGTAAAAATGATTAACATGATTAAATGGAGAAGAAGAAACATGGACTTCCCAAAGAATTTAAAAAGTGCAGTAAGCAGAGAAGAACGTCTAACAATCGCTGCTCCGGCTACTAAAATAATGACTACAAGAAAAAATATACCGTAATTTATTAGTGTCTCAAACAATTATTTTCCTCCTCTGATTTGATTTAACTATATGTACGGTATAATTTAAAGGGGCTTTTATACTATTTTCCGACTAGGGTAGGGGGACAGACCCAAAAGATATATGGTGGTTTTCATGTTTTTATAAGGAAAATACACATACCCAAGTCCTCAAAATAAATTAAAAGAAATACGTCTGGAACTCGCCTTACTGTCTGAGTATGATGGCGATACAATTATGGAAAAGTTAGTGAATAATATAAGAGCATTTGAACAATTAACCCGTGAGGAATTGTCCATATTCATGACTCAATTGAGTTGGACAAGCAAATAGCAAATAGAATAATTATTGCAGGAACTTATCTTCAACGGATAAATGATGAATATGAAAGAAAAGTAAAGGGGTGGTTGAAAATGACAAAAGTAGGTAGAGCTTTTGAAGAGGAAAAGCAAGAAGCGGTGAGGGAAGCGGAGAAGGAAGAAGCAAAAAGAATAGCCAAGTCCTTGTTGGATGTACTTTCTCTTGAACTAATTGCTGAAAAAACAGGTTTAGACATTGAAGAAGTGGAGAAGTTAAAAAGAGCAGAAGATAACCTTTATTGAAGAGCAATCCAATTTAATTTGGTTGCTCTTTTTAATTGCCATTAGTACTGATGACGACACATGAGGCATTCAGTTTGATTGTATAATTTAGCTTAGTAACAGCAACGATAACTATAATTATAACGATTTTTCTATTTTTAAACAAAAAGAAATAGCTATCCTCCGTGACAGGAGTTCTCACGGACATATGAAGCGCAAAAAAAGGAAAATTTGTCTGTGACAGGAGTTCTCACGGACATATGAAGCGCAAAAAAAGGAAATTTATCCGTGAGAGGAGTTCTCACAGACATTTAAAGCAGAAAGAAGGAATAATATGTCCGTGATAAGCAAAATATCAGGATTCACGTTGGAGATATCAGCTCTTAAGCCCGTTATCGGGACTCATCATCGAGATATCAGTATTCATGGGTAAGATATCGGTATTCATCACCGAGATATCAGCATTCAAAGAGGACAGCCTTAAGTGCAAGGGGAGTCAATGGGGAAAAAAACCGGGATCAATTGTTTGAACATGAAAATATTAGTACAAACTAGAAGGGATTGAATACTGTGATGTGGAGGGAAGGATATGTCTAAAGACAGCAAAGAAGAATCAATGGAAACTTTTGTAAATCATGCATTACGTGGTAAACCACACCTTGATATTGATAGAGCAATTACAGAGACAAGGAATAAAGAAAAACAACAAAACAGAACGGAATGAAGCGTATGAATGGTAGGGTAGGAGATTGGTATTTCGCCTATCGTCTACGGGTAATGTTTACGGATTAATGAATTAGGGTAATAAATGAAATGTCAACAATTATTTTAAAGTATCATAAAATATTAAGAAACATTTGACAAAAATGTGAACAAATAGGATAATAAAGGAAAAGGAGGGATTAGATTATGAAATCTAATTTACGATTACTCAGTGCGGCAAAGGTTATTTGTGGGGCATTAATTACAATTGGGACACTTTTATTTCTATATGGTTTTGCAAACGGTTACTCAAATGTGGCCGGAGTAGGGTATGGTACGGTAATGGGAGGAGTTTTTATTTTTATCATGAGCATATTTCTAGTTGCAACAGAGGAAATGCTAAAAAGAAAGCGGAGCGGAATATAAAAAGGACCATCCAAAGTTTTGGATGGTCCTTTGTTCATAGGGAAGTGATTTTGCCCTCTCTGCCTTATTTCTAAGTCTTACATATAGCCCCAAATCATTGTGAGTAGGGAACCGAAAACCGTAACTAAAGCAATAGCAATACCATAATAAGTAGCTGTATAAATGGAAGATTTATCCTCACTCTCCCCAGCATGCATGAACAGTACTAATTGTACTCCAGCTTGAATGAATGCTGTTACAAGTAAAATGGTCATCGCAACATTAAATGACATATCTAAAAAATAAACACTTAGTGCGATTACTGTGAGTAACAGTGAAAATATGAAACCATTAACTTGCTTCAATGGAAATAATTCTTTCATCTTACATCATTCCTTTCAAGTAGATGAAGCTGAAAATAAAGATCCAAACAACATCTAGGAAGTGCCAATACAATGAGAAAATAAATGATTTATTTGCTGTTTGTGGATTTAATCCACGTTTTTTAATTTGCATTAAAATCATAGTTCCCCAGAATAAACCAAATGTTACGTGGGCACCGTGTGTTCCTAAAGTAGTTAGTAATATCGCTGAGAACCCACTTGTTTGTAAAGTTAAACCAACGTGATAGTAATGAGTAAATTCATAGATTTCTGTTGCTAGGAATATTAAACCAAGTACAAGTGTTATTCCTAAAAAGACTAACATTGCTTTTTTTCGATCTATACGCATTGCATGGATCGCTAAACCAATTGTGAAACTACTAGTTAAAAGAACGATGGTTTCAAATAATACAGGTGTGATTTCAAATATTTCTCCACCAGATGGTCCATTACCATAACGAGATTGGTAAACAAAGTAAGTTGTAAAAAGGGTAGCGAATAACATGATTTCTGCACCTAAGAATATCCAGAAACCAAGAATATTTAAGCGATTTTGTTCAGTGCTATATTCTAGAGGTTGTGAATGATCTAATTTCATTTGTCAGCACCTCCAAACTTTTCTTCTGTTTCTTTAATTTCTTTAACGGATATATGGAATCCGTGATCCTTTTCAAACGTACGATATGCCATACAAGCAAATATACCTATTGCTGAAAGGATAACCCCTGCCCAAATAGCGAAAATAAATGAGAAACCAAATATAAAGAATAATGCTCCCATTATAAATGGTACACCGCTCTTGTTTGGCATATGAATTTCTTCCAAAGGTTTATTAAATAACTTATGACCATGTTTTTTATAATCCCAGAAAGCTTCAGAAGATTTTACTTCTGGTGTAATTGCAAAGTTGTATTCTGGTACTGGATTATGTGTAGCCCATTCTAGTGAGCGTGCGTTCCATGGATCTTCACCAATATTTCTTGGCGCGTAACGGAAGCTATAGTATACGTTATAAACAATTAGAATGAAGGCAACGGCCATTAATCCTGCACCAATAAATGAAACCATATTTAATGGTCCGAATCCAGTAGCTTCTGAATAAGTAAACATGCGTCGAGCTTGACCATCTAATCCAGTAATATACATAGGGAAGAACGCTAAGCAAAATCCAATTGTAATAAACCAGAATGCCCATTTCCCAATTTTTTCATTAAGCATGAAACCGAACATTTTTGGCCACCAATACGTGAAACCGGCTAATACAGCAAATACAACCCCAGGAATAATTGTATTATGGAAGTGTGCTACTAAGAACATCGTATTATGATATTGGTAGTCCGCACTTGCCATACCAAGCATTACCCCGGTAGCTCCACCAATAGTAAATAGTGGAATAAAAGCGATAGAGTATAACATAGGTACAGTAAATCTGATTTTCCCTTTCCACATGGTTAAAAGCCAGTTAAAGATTTTAATCCCGGTTGGAATAGCAATAGCCATTGTTGTAATCGAGAAAATACTATTTGTTAATGCATCATGTCCCATTGTATAGAAATGGTGTACCCATACTAGGAACGACATAAAGGAGATAAGGACCATGGATCCAACCATAGATTTATATCCATACAGATTACGTTCTGAGAAAGTTGATATGATTTCACTGTAAATACCAAATGCTGGCAAGATTAAGATATATACTTCCGGATGTCCCCAAACCCAGAATAGGTTGGCCCACATCATATCCATTCCACCATTTATCGTTGTAAAGAAGTTAGTACCAAATTGTCTATCAAACGTACCCATTAGAAGTGCAATAGTTAGTACTGGGAAAGCAAACACGATAATGGCGTTTGTTATAAGCGTTGCCCATGTAAACATTGGCATCTTCATTAATTTCATACCAGGTGCTCTCATTTTCAGAATCGTAACAATAAAGTTAATACCTGTCATTAATGTTCCGATACCTGCAATTTGTAACGCCCAATTATAATAGTTAACCCCAACAGAAGGGCTAAATTCATTACTTGCTAGTGGATAGTAGTTCGTCCAACCAGCATCAGGTGATCCTCCAATGACAAAAGAAAGATTAAATAGCATTGCACCAAAGAAGAATAACCAAAAACTAATAGCGTTTAGTCTTGGAAATGCTACATCACGTGCACCAATTTGTAATGGAACGACGAAGTTCATCAAACCAATAACAAAAGGCATTGCCATAAAGATAATCATAACTACTCCGTGTGTAGTAAATACCTCATTATAGTGTTGTGAATCTAAGAAGGTATTATCAGGAACAGCTAATTGTAAACGCATCATAACAGCATCAGCACCACCACGGAATAACATTAGTAATGCTGAGATAATATACATGATACCAATTTTTTTATGATCAACGGTCGTTAACCACTCATTCCATAAATATCCCCATTTTTTAAAATAAGTAATCCCAACCACAATAGCTATACTTACGAGACCGATTGCTACCATGGAAGCATAGATCAATGGACTTGGGTGATATAGGGCAAATCTTTCAAAGAACTCCATTTTGTTTTTCTCCTTTCGAGATCATTTATCTAACAGCTTGACCTGCATGTTCATCTTCATGCTCAGATTGATTGTCGTCATGATGATGTCCTGTGTATTCATCATGCTTCGAATCACTGTCACCATGATGATGCCCTGCATGCTCTCCTTCAGGTGCTGGAGAAAATTCCAAATGCGTACCGGTAAAGGCACGTTTACCTAAATGTCCAGGTTCAAGTAACTTATTAAATGTATCTTCCGTAATTGGTTCTTCATTTTGATGAATATCTTCTACCCATTGATCAAAATCCTTTTGTGTTAAAACTGTTACATCGAATTGATGATCAGCAAATCCTTCACCACTGAAGTTTGCATTTCGTCCCCAATATTCACCAGGATTATCAGCAGCTAAATGCAAAGTAGTGACCATGTCAGCCATGGCATACTTTTGCCCCCCAAGTTGCGGAATCCAAAAACTAGTAATTGGTCCAAATGAATAAAGCTTGAATTCAACAGGACGATCTTCTGGAATAAATACATAGTTTAATGTTTCAATATCCTCTTCCGGATAACTAAAATGCCATTTCCAGTTTGAAGAAGAGGCATAAATGACTAATGGTTCTTGATCATTATATTTCTCCGGAGTTGCTTCAACCTCATATGTTGTCTTAACCGTAATGATAGACAAGAAAATAATAATGATAATAGGAAAACCAACAATTATACTTTCGACTATCGGATTACCTTCAATATGAGGTGGTTCGTAATCATCCCTTTGTTTGGATGAACGATACTTGATAAGTACTGTTATTAAAATTGCCATTACAACAATAAGAACAATCGACATAGTTATAATGGATATCCAAATAACATTAGTTTGTGTTTCAGCTTGTGGTCCTTGTGGATTTAAAGCTAATATAGGTTCACAACCAGTTAACACTGTTGCCATAGTGAAAACTAACGTTAAAAAAATCCATTTTAATTTCATATAGATACCCCTTTCTAGAGTTATTCATTTAGTTTTTCTTAGATGATTTATTCCTACTAGCATTACATATAATAGTATTATAGAAAGTTATTTACAATGGTTTGAGATAAACTTCACAAAAAGTTCAATAATCTATGTACTTTTTTTGGCAGATTTCTGGCTTCATGTAACTAAGCAAATGATGAATAGTGGATGAAGCTTAAGCTAGTCTCATAATGAATATAAAATGGACAATGTGAAATAGGGATTATAAATTGGTAAATAAAACCAGTTGTTCATCATTGAGCAAATTTTAAGGTGGGTAATGATGAAAAAAATCAAAATAATCTATTTTGCTAAATCTTAGTAACAAAAAAAGCCTGGAAATTCCAAGCTTTGTAAGACTTTTTCTATGTTAACTTTGTATTAGCTCTAATAGAACCCCGCCAATTATTTCTCCTGCCGTTCTTGGCGCAGTCTTTCCAGGTAACCCCAATGCATGAATGGTTTTAATCCCTTTTTCATTAGCATAATCAAAATCTGTTCCACCGGGTTTGGATGCAAGATCAATGATGAGGGTGGAGGATGTCATTTGATCTATGATTTTTGGACCAATGATGGAATGGGGAACCGTATTAATGCAGATATTCATATTCGATACGATATTTTCTATCCTACTGGTCTCAATGGATTTTAACCCCATTTCCGCTATGCGAGCAAAATGTTCTGACTTTCTGGCAGCAACCGTTACTTTCGCTCCTAATGCTGCAAAAAGGCGAGCTACCGTTATTCCAACTCTCCCAAAACCTATTACGAGAACTTCAGATCCGTGTATCATTACATCCGTTTCTTCTATTGCAATTTTTAATGTAGCTTCAGCGGTAGGGATTGAATTATAGATGGCAATATCGTTACGAGCAAATAAACGAACCATTTTTCGATTACTTGAGTGCGTTATTTTATCTAAAAAGTCGTTGGATATTCCAGTATAAATCGTACAATGGTCAGGTGTTTGTTGTAATTGTTTTTCTGTTAATCTAATCGATGTATTAGAATATGTAGCTTCTATTTCACCATCTTTATCTGTTCCGGATACGGGGAGTAAAATCGCATCCATGATACTAAAATCAATTTCTGATGTTTCTAGATTATGGATAGATGGATCCTCGAAAGATAATTTGTTAAATCCATTTAAAAATATATTCATATTATTGGAAGCTAATATATTTATTACTTCTAGGTAGCGGTTATCGCCACCTAAGATAAGAATGTTTAAGCCAGATTTCAAATGTATCCTCACCCTTCTCTAGTTTAATAGAATTTATATTTATTCCACCAAAACGGGCAATAAGATTACCACCTCAAGCTTCTTGGGGAGACCAACTGCCCGTAAAGGTCCGATAAGTGTGACTAACCATTAGTGGGGGATGAAGGAAAATCCCCACTGATGGAAGTCTTCTTTATATCTTAAAATAATAATCTGTCTCCGTTAAGTATTAACTCAGGTAGAAGATAAAAGAAAATCGACTGAATAAGTATCACTTTTTCCATTTTATCTTTTTCTATCTTGTCTTATGACAAAATTATAATGGAATGAATATAATATTGTAAGAATAGATTGTTTCCTTTTGGATAGGAGGAATGAATGAGAGATGGAGAATATGAAATGGCAGACACCAGAAGAATTACGGAGTTTGTTAGCGGAGCTTGTTAGCTGGAAAAGTATGACATTATCAGAAGGGGAAAGACAGTTTCCTATTAAATTACAGGCAAAGCTACAGGATTTGACTTATTTTCAAAAAAATCCGGAACATCTTAAATTGCATGATGCCGATCTACGAAGAAAGTTTCTAACTGCACTTTATAAACATCCAAAAGCGAAAAAGACGATTTGCTTCATTAGTCATTTTGATACGGTAAATACAGAAGAATATGGAGATGATGAACCGCTTGCAACACAACCGGAGGAATTAACGAAGGTTTGGAAAGAACGAACGGATAATTTACCTAATGAGGTTATTCACGATATTGAATCTGGTGAATATTTATTTGGACGGGGCACCATGGATATGAAGATGGGACTTGTGATGCATATGCGTATAATTGAAAAAGCAAGTGTAGAAAGTTGGCCAATTAATCTATTGTTGCTTACTGTACCTGATGAGGAAGTAAATTCATCTGGGATGCGCCATGCGGTTCCGAAACTAATCGAGATACAAAGGAAACATCATTTAACATACAGTTTGTTTTTAAATAGTGAACCGGTATTTTCCCAGAATCCAAATAACGATCATTACTATTTTTACACAGGTTCCATTGGGAAAATATTAGCGGCTGCATTATTCTATGGGAAAGAGACACATGCAGGCGAATCATTAAAAGGGATGACCTCACCATTTATAAGTTCTTATTTAACGAGAGAAATGGAATGGAATGCTAGTTTTCAAGAAACGGTGTTCAATGAAAAAACTCCTCTGCCAATAACTTTACAACAAACGGATTTAAGGCTTTTATATTCCACTCAAACCCCTTATCGTTCTTCCGCACTATATAATATTTTTGTATTTAGAAAAAATGCATCAGAAGTTTTCGAACAGTTCGAGCAAGTAGCGAAACAAGCGGCAAAAAAATGTAATAACGATTATAACAACATATGTAAAGCTAATGAAACTGAGCCCATTGGCGAAGTAAAAGTTATTAAATATAAAGATTTATTACAATATGCTGAGAAAAAGTTTGGTACTGAATTCATTAAAGATATTAAATCTGATATTTATTATCACGAGGAATGGGATGACCGGGAAAAATCACTCCGTATTACGGATCGTTTGATGATTCATTGTCAAGAGTTGGCACCGGCTATTGTTGTATTACTTGCTCCCCCGTATTATCCAGCAGTTAATTCGTCTAATCATCCATTAGTCAAGAAATGCTCCGAATATATCATACAGAGGGCAAAGGAAAAATATCAACTGACGATTAGTCAAATCCATTACTTTAATGGTATTTGTGATTTAAGTTATGTTAATTATAACGGTTCTAAGGAAGGGTGGAGTGCATTTGAAGAGAATACACCAGTTTGGGGAGATACGTATTCTATCCCCTTTGAAGATATGCAAAAACTGCAAGCTCCTGTATTAAATGTCGGTCCTTTCGGCAAAGATCCACACAAACGTTCGGAACGTTTGCATATACAAAATGCTTTTGTAGAAACTCCGGATTTACTGGAAGACATGATTAAAATGATCATAAATGAAAAAAGTATAGACAAAGATAAAGAAAATATCAAAAACTAGCAATCCCTTGACCCATAAGGGATTGCTAGTTTTTGATTATACAGAATTATTTAAAAAACATATTATTTGATACTATATCTTAGTATTTAATAGGTTTTGGCATGTATTGTTTATGAATGGTAGCGCATGATGTTTAAACACATCTTATCCAATTTTATCTATTTTGACGAAACATTTTTTACCATTTAAGCTAATTAACGTATTGAATAATAAAAACTTTCTCGGAGGTGAAATCATTAATATTTCAGAAGTAGTGGATAGATTGAATATAACGACTACGGAATACCACTTCCGTAAGCCAAATAAAGATGACGGGGCTTCTGTTTGGGAGCTTGTTAAACATACTGGAAATTTAGATCTCAATTCTTCTTATAGCTATTTAATGTGGTGTGAGATTTTTTCCGATACTTCCATTGTAGTGGTAAGAAAAGATGCACAAAAAGTCGTTGGTTTTATTTCTGGATTTATTCATCCAGAAAAGGAAGATACGTTGTTTATTTGGCAGGTTGCAGTTCATGAATCTGAACGGGGAAATGGATTGGCAACCAAGATGTTGTTACAGTTACTTGACCGTGATACAAGTGAAAATGTTCACTATGTTGAAGCGACCGTATCACCGTCAAATACTCCTTCAAAGCGTTTATTCTTAGGCCTTGCAAGAAAGTTTGAGACAAATTGGGTAATTAGTGATTACTTTACTTCGGATGACTTTCCAAGTTTAGAACATGAAGAGGAACTATTGTTTAAAATTGGACCGTTTGAAAAATAAAAATTAAAAATACGTGTTCAAAAAGGAGGATGAAAAGGACCAAGAAGTTCGAGGCGGCGTAGCTCTGAGTAGCGGAACGTATGCAATTAATACGTGAGCAGACGCTCTTGCACGCCGGAAAAGTGGTTTTCTTTTCCAAGGAACGGAAAAGCAAGCCAACTAGAAACATCGACGTGTCATTTTCACCGGACTTTTTGAATAACCTTGAAAAGGATGAGATAATGATAATGACGACTGCTGTAATAAACAATAATAAGATGGAAACATTTGAGAAATTGGAATCTGCTGTTAGGAGCTACAGTCGTGGTTGGCCTACAGTATTTGAGAAGTCAAAAGGATATAAACTATGGGATGTAGATGGAAAAGAATATATCGATTTTTTTGCCGGGGCAGGTACATTAAACTATGGGCATAATGATACGAAAATGCAGGAAAAAATTATTGAATATATTCAACAAGATGGGATCCTTCATAGCCTCGATATGGGAACAACTCCAAGAAAAGAATTTTTAGAAACCTTCCAAGAAGTCATACTTACACCTCGAAACCTTGATTATAAAGTTATGTTTCCTGGCCCAACTGGAACCAATTCAGTAGAAAGTGCATTGAAGATAGCTAGGAAAGTTACAGGGCGCGATACGGTAATAAGTTTTACAAACGCGTTTCATGGAATGACAATCGGATCATTATCTGTGACAGGTAACTCTTTTAAACGCCATGGTGCTGGTGTACCGCTCCACCATACGGTATCAATGCCTTTTGATGATTATGTGGAAGATCAAAACTCTATTGCATATATTGAAAGATTTCTAGAAGATAGTGGTAGCGGTGTTGCATTACCTGCAGCGATTATTTTAGAAACGGTGCAAGGAGAAGGTGGAATTAATGCTGCGCGTATGGACTGGCTGAAGAAAATAGAGCGTATTTGTCGTCGTTGGGATATTCTATTAATTGTCGATGACATTCAAGCAGGATGTGGAAGAACTGGTACATTCTTTAGTTTTGAACCAGCTGGGATTAAACCGGATATCGTTTGTCTTTCTAAATCAATCGGCGGCGTTGGACTACCAATGGCACTAACACTGATTAAACCTGAATATGACAAATGGGGACCTGGTGAGCATAACGGAACTTTCCGCGGTAACAACCTAGCATTTATCGCAGCAAAAGAAGCACTTAGATTTTGGGAAACGGATCAATTCTCCAGCGAAATACAAGATAAAGCAAAATTGTATAAAGTGAAAATAGACAAGATAATCGCCAAATATCCTGAATTAAATGGGGAAGCTCGCGGGAGAGGTTTAATGCAAGGAATTGCGGTTCATGTTGATGACCTCGCTAGTAAAATTTGCACAAAGGCATTTGAACGTGGGCTAATTTTAGAAACATCTGGACCTAATGATGAAGTTGTTAAGTTCCTTCCGCCTCTTATTATTGATGAAGAAGGGATAATGAAAGGGATGGCAATTCTAGACGATAGCATTGCTCAAGTTCTATCTAAATAATCCCCGCGTAGGATATATAATAGAAAAGGAGATGAACAATATGATCGTAAAATCACTTGAAGATATTATAGGAACAGAAGCTGAAACTAAAGGGGAAACATGGGCTAGCCGCAGATTTGTTTTAAAGAAAGACGGTGTAGGTTTCAGTGTAACGAATACAGTTATTGAAGCTGGAACAGAAAATTACTTTTGGTATAAAAACCATATTGAAGCCGTTTATCTTATTGAAGGTGAGGGTGAGATTGAAAAAGTAGAGACAGGGGAAGTGTGGCAACTTAAACCACATACGATGTATCTATTAGATCAGAATGATAAACACATAGTACGTGTTAGAAAGAGAATGCAAATGATTTGCGTATTTAATCCACCTTTGGTAGGGACGGAAACGCATAATGAAGAAGGATACTATCCACTATTAACGGAATAGGGTATATAAAAGAACAGGTACACGGTGTATCTGTTCTTTTCTATGAAGTAAAAAAGTATAAAAATTGAGCTTATTAAATTCTGTCTTAGGGAAGGCCACGTCCAGCTCCAGCGCCCAGCGACTAGCGAGACTTCCTTCACCTCCGTGCGATAAGTCAACATCGACTCACTTCGTTCGTCGTGTTTCCTTTATCTCCTACGGAAGTGGAATGTCCGATTAAAACCGCCGCTTTGCGCGGCAATATCGGACCACCTGGCATGGCCAGGCGCAGTCCGTACGTCGCTAAACGGGCGCTTCCGCTTTTGCTCTTTAAAGATTTTCAAGTTCTTCAAGTTCCTTCTCTACTTCTTTTTTTATCTTTTCAATACATTCTTCTGTTGTTTTGCCGAATACCCGTTTTCCGTTTACCATGGCATATGGTCTCATTGCACACATTCCACAATAATTCATGCATTCATAACTCATGACGGCAACTTCGGGACGGTTAAATACTTCCTCTAATTCTTCAGAAGAGAGTATATTGTAATCACATACTTCAATAATGATGAATCCCATATTAAACACGCTTTCCTTACAATCCAACATTTTTTCATTATGGATTTTAAATTTTAATTCTTCATCTATCTTACATAATGATTTGGACTTGTACAACTAGTTGAATTGGAGAGATGTTACTTTGTATCGGGATACATTTCCCTTAGAAATCGAATAGATTGTTGGATTAATTTCTTTAACACTTCCACATCAATGTCTGTGATTTTATTTATATATACACAAGATTTCCCCGCTTTATGTTTCCCAAATTCCTGTAGTAACACATCCCGTTCGGTATCTCCGGTAGCAAAATATAAACTAAAATTGGCTTTGCGCGGTGAAAAGCCAACTAAAGGTGCATCGCCTTCATGGCCGGTTGCATATTTGTAATGATAAGATCCGAAGCCAATGATACTGGTTCCCCACATTTTTGCTTTGTATCCGGTCGTTTCTGTGAAGATATCGAGTAAACGATAGGCATCCTCACGTTTTTTTGAATTCTCGACTTGTTCAATAAATTCAATTACACTATTATCATTTTCTTTTGTCTTTAATTCATACATTTAAATCCTCCTTTAATCAGATTTTTTTAATAGATTTGTTAGTTCTTTTCTATACCTTCTGCGAGGACGCGGAATCTTAAATTTCTTCCCATTTGAATGATGGTATCTACTATGTTAATTCTCCATGAATGGTTTGTCTATTTTTGGTATATCAAATACCGAGTTTCTAATCATGCAAAATGGCCTCCAATTTTTTTACTACGTTCAAGGGTTACGCCAGCAGCCGTATAACTAGAAGCACGAAGAATAGCAGTAGAACCATATTTGTCACGAATCGCATCCATGACATATCCAATATCTGTCTTTTTTGAACGGTCCTCAAATAAATCGAGTTGGGTTTCTGCTTTATTAGAGAGGTTATCTAACGTAACGTAGACATGACGAATATTACTAAAACCATCGTAAAATTGATGAAAAAGCTGCATACAAATATGATGAACATCCATTGTCACATTTGTCGGAATCTCGATTGATTTGGAACGAGAAAAGCCGCCTCCACCTGTATCTTTGGAATAAGAGATACCTAGGTGAATGGTTTTTCCTACTTTGTCAGCAGTTCGGGCTCTTCGGCATACCTCTTCACATAAATCAAGGATACATGTAGAAATTTCTTCCTTTGTATAATCACGTAATAAAGCAATTCCATGACCAAACCCTTTTTGTTCTGTTTTCGTAAAGTTTCCATATACGGGACTTAAATCAATTCCCCAAGCATGAAAGTATAACTGCTCCCCCATAATCCCAAAGCGACTTTTTAAGTGGTCTAAACTATAATTGGCAAGTTGACCGAGAGTAACAATGCCCATTCGATTGAGATTGCGTTTCATTCTGCTACCAATTCCCCAAATTTCTTCAACAGGAAAGGGCCAAAGTTTTTCTTCTACATCTTCATATTTGCATTCGGCAATCCCGGATTTTTTCCCATGAATATCCATCACTACTTTAGCAAGAAACTTATTATCACCAATTCCAATAGAAGAAGTGATTCCAAAATGATCGAAAATATCTTGTTTGATTTTTTTTGCTACTTCCCAACGATCACCGAAAAGCTTTTTCAATCCATTTACAGTAACCCAAACTTCATCCACAGAGTATTGATGGATGGCTTCTTTCGGAACATATTGGTTAATTAATTTTGTAATTTCAATAGAAACATGGAGATAATCTGCCATATGTGCAGGGACAATATGAATATCTGGATCTTTCGGCAATTCAAAGTAGCGGCTGACATTGCTAATACTATACTTTTTTTTCAAAGTTGGAGAAGCAGCCAGTACAATACTGCCCGAACGATTAGGATCCCCAACTACTGCGAGTAAGGTAGTCATTGGATCCAGTCCTAATTTAATTGCTTCTACACTAGCATAAAATGAACGCATATCAATACATAATACATCATTTCGAGGATAAGGAGAGTAATCCATCATCTTCACCGCCTAAAGTTATGAAACGTATGTTCTTATTTTAGGTAACTTTTTTTAAAATAGCAATGGGAATTTATTCCGGAAGACTTTTATCCCTAGAAGCTTAAGGTGGGAGTTTTACTGCCCGTAAAGGTCCGATAAGTCCATCAGTGGGGGATGAAGGAAAACCTCTACTGATGGAAGTCTTCTTTATCACGTATGAATGAAAAGGAGGTATAACTAGGAAAAATTAAACCACTCTAAGGATGAAGGAGGTAATACTTACATGACACAATTAAGAAATATGATGACGCAACATGTAATGACCGTAAATGAATCACAATCGGTACAAGAGGCAGCTGCTATTATGAGCCAGTACAATATTGGAGCGGTACCTGTTGTTAACAGTGGAGGTCAAATGGTAGGGATTGTAACGGATCGTGATATCACTTTACGTACAACAGCACAAGGACAAAATGCACAAACGCCGGTTTCCGAGGTAATGACAGCGCAACAAATGGTAAAAGGTACTCCAGATATGGATGCAGACCAGGCTGCAGAGTTAATGTCACAGCAACAAATTCGTCGATTGCCAATTGAGGAAAATGGTCAGTTAGTTGGAATGGTAGCATTAGGAGATTTAGCAGTTCAGAATCAACATGCTGATGAAGCTGGACAAGCGCTAGCAAGTATTTCTACCCCGTCTTCCCCACAACAATAAAAAAATACGGGGATGCTGAAGTCGCATCCCCGTATTTATTACATACTAGTAACCACCAACATAGGAAGTTCCAACGATAATTAAAAGGATAAATAGAACTACAATTAACGCGAAGCTACTACTTCCGCCATAACCGCCGCTGTAACTCATAATCTCACCTCCATTTACAATAATAGTATATGGATAAGGCAAAAGAGAGTAAGGGCAAGAAAACTAGTCTCATAAAAAGGGGTTTTTCCACTATCCCAGGCCGCGTCCCCGAAGCGCCCGGCAATCGGACCACCTGTTATTGCGGAGTGCAGTTTGTATGTTGCTACGAAGCACAGGAGTTGCGTCAGGACGTCGCGTTTTTAGCCTGTAAGGGCACTTACGCCTTTGTTATGAGAAGGTGACCTCTAATTTTCCGATGGAGGAGTAAGACACTTCATATTTACCAACTTGTACAGGTAAAGGTGAAATAAAGGTTCCAGAAGAAATCATCATTCCTTTTTTAAGTATTTTATTATGACTAGCAAGCTTTTTAACTAACCATGCTACAGCAGATACCGGATTATCTAACACTGCTGAAGAAACACCCTCACTAATTTTTTCACCATTGTGGAAAAGTTCCATTTTAATATTAGCTAATTCATCCAATGAAGGTGGAGTAACTCCTTCAGAAACAACCACAAGTCCTGTTGCTGTATCATCGGAAAGTAGGTCAGCTAAAGAGAAGTTAGGGAACCAATCTATATAGCGTGAATCAGGAATCTCAAGTCCAGCTGCTATCTTACTCTTATTAAGAATTTCTTCTTCTGTTGCAGTAGGGGATAAATCCTCTGTTAATATAAACACTAATTCTGGCTCAACTAATGGTGCAAATAAATTAGATAAGGAAATATTGTTACCGGATTCGACAATATTGGAAGTGAGTAATGTTCCGTATGCCGGTTCATGAGTATTTGCTATAGCCTGTGTTTCTTTACTTGTCATACTAATTTTATATCCAACAATTTCTTCGTTATGTACTTCTTGAATTCTTTTCATTAACTCATCTTGAACAGCATATGCAGTACTTTCATCTAACGTATACTCATTTCGAATGAACTCGATTGGAGTTTTGGTTTCACGAGCTTGGTAAATTTTTGTAACGATTTCTTCTATTATATTGTTGTTCATTTTGAAACACCCCTTTGTTGTTATAAAATAATGATAGTATAATCAACGAATTCTGTAAATTCATTCAGACGTTAATGGAAATACATATCTATGGAGCTGAAATCTACGGGATAGTTTAATCTATCCCTTTCTCCTCGTGAAGAGTACTACTAAAATATTATCTTACCTAAAAATATGATAGAATGATAAGTAAATTTATTGAATTTCTTCGTGGAATCTTCCAACTTCCTCTCTTTTTAAACCCATAAATAGTAGAATAAGGTGATACTATGAAATTAATACTCGCAGAAAAACCATCCGTTGCTAAAAATATAGCGGATGCTTTAAAAATAAAGACGAAAAAAGATGGCTATTTTGAAGGGAATGGCTATTTAGTGACTTGGGCTTTTGGTCACTTAGTAGAACTTTATGATGCAAAGGATTATGATAGCAAAATGGCTCGCTGGAAAATGGAAAACTTTCCATTTATCCCTAATGAATTTAAATATAAGGTGAAAAGTAATCCAAGAGATAGAGAAAAACCAGATAGTGGAGCAAATAAACAATTAAAACTAATCCATCAATTAATACATAGAACAGATGTAGAAGCAATTATTTCAGCGTGTGACTATGACCGAGAAGGACAGTTAATAGGCGATAGTATTATATACCGTGGGGGAAGACAGTCCAAACCGGTATATCGTTTACTATTAAATGAATGGACACCGAATGAAGTAATAGAAGGATTGGCAAAAGTAAAACCAAATCAAGCGATGAAAGCCCTAAGAGATGCTGGGATAAGTAGACAATGGGCGGACTGGGTTATTGGAATAAACTTAACTTCTGTAGCAACATTGAAATATCAAAAAGGCAGAGGAAAAGCACTAAATATTGGTCGAGTATTGTTACCCACGTTAAAGATTATTTATGATCGTGATAAAGAAATTGAAAAATTCGTCCCAGAAAACTACTTTAAATTAGAAGCCACTTTTCAGACAAATAATAGTGAAGAATATAAAGGAATTTATAGGGAGAAAAAAGAAGATAAGTTTAAAGACAGGGAGTATTTAGAAGAAATACAAAGAAATCTTCTAGGTAGACAAGCTACTATTGTAGATAAACAAGTACAGAGGAAGAAAGAGTTTCCGCCATTTCTATTTAATCTTTCCAATTTACAAGGACATATAACGAATAAATATAAAGGTTGGACCTCTGATAAAGTTTTGAAAGTAGCACAATCACTCTATGAAAAGAAGTTAATCACATATCCGCGGACAGCAAGCATCGCACTAGAAGAAAGTTTAGTAGGAAAGACCGCTCAAGTTTTAAAAGTACATACAGAAAATTTGCCATATAAAGATGAAATAAAATTTGTCAAATCAAAGAGAATTTTTAACAATGCTAAGGTGGAAAGTCATAGCGCCATTATTCCTACTTATCTAAAGCCTAAACGTATGACACAAGATGAATCTATCGTTTATTCTGCTATATTAAATCGTTTTATCATGCAGTTTATGCCCGTCGCGGAATATGAAGAAACGACTTTAACCATGAAAGTTGATTCCAGTCCATTGAATGGAGATTTTCACTCAAAAGGAAGGGTACAACTTATAGATGGATGGAAAAAGGTAGAAAAAATGGAATCAAAAGATACCTTATTACCACATGTACAATTAAATGAACAGGTGCATATAAAACATTCAGAGGTTACCAATCATGTCACAAAACCACCAAAACCCCATACAGAGAAAACACTTCTTCGTGTAATGGAGACATGTGGAAAAAACTTGAAAGAGGAAAGTGACGAACTTCTTGGCAGTATTTTGAAAGGATTTAGCATTGGAACCCCGGCAACAAGAGCTGAAACGATTAAAAAATTAAAAGATGTAGGGTATATTTCTAATTCTGGGAAAAATTTAAGCTGTACGGAACTCGGTGTGAAATTGGTAGAAACTTTTCCTGTGCAAGAATTATTTGATTTGGACTTTACTGGTAGATTGGAAAAAGTTCTTTCAGACATTCAAAAAGGAAAGGCGAGTAAACAGGAATTTTTAAGCACCGTTTTCCAATTTACCATAAATTCCGTAGAAACAGTTAAAAGTGCTGAAGACATAATCATTCATGAAGTGAAAAGTAAAAAGGTGACTAATGAAGTACTTGGTAAATGCCCAGAATGTGGAAATGAAATTATTGATGGATATAAAGGATTTGGATGTAGTAATTGGAAGAATGGATGTAAATTTATCATATGGAAGAATGATAAATTTTTACAAACGATGAAAAAGAAGCCAACAAAAACGATGGTAAAGCAAATTCTGAAAAATAATAAAGTATATGTAAAAGGATTAACGAGTAAAAATGGAAAAAAATTTAATGCGTATTTAAGCTATGAGAAAAATGCAGACAATAATTACTATAGTTGGAAAATGGAATTTAAGAAAAAATAAGGGAGCTGACCTTGGTTATTTTCAACCTTTAGAAAATAGTCATAATGCTTGTTCATTTCTCTTATAATAATGTAGTAATGTATTCTTTTTCAATCTAATTTTAATCCTTCTAGTATATTTAGACTTATTTCGACAACTAGTCCTTATTACTGTGGTTGCAACATTTTTAGTAGTTAGGTAATATTGGACAAGAACATAGTTTGCAGGCTTATTAGACTTTGGGATTTTATCCCACCTAAACGAACAGTAAGATTTTTCACCTTAAGCTTCTAGGGAAACCAAGAAGGTAGGTGGGGGACTGACTGCCCGTAAAGGTTCGATAAGTGCGACTAATCATCAGTGGGATGAAGGACCCCCCACTGACGGAAGTCTTCTTTATTGGAGGGAGAAAATGTTTAATAAAAAAATGGTATCCATCTGTATCATCTGTTTATTATTCTTAGGTGCATGTAACAATGGAGAAAAAGTTAATACCGTTATCAAAAATCCAAATAACGAAACTAATAATAATCAAACCGAGGTAAAAGAAGAAAAAGGCAATGAACAAGTAAATGAAGAGAAGCATGAGAATGACCCGGGTATAGAGACTTCCTCAGAAAGTGAGTCAGTTTCTAAAATAAATTCTTTAGAACAGATGAAAGAACAAAAATCAGGATCATTAGTACAAGATGCTACGCCCCAATTTGAAGTAGAAAATTCGGCTATTGAACCACTAAATTCTAATCAAATAAAAGCAATGATTGAGGAACTAGAAAAATTAACTAATGAAACAGCGGATGCAACGGAGATTTATAATAAAATCGTTCAATTACTCCGTTCCCCTAATTATAAAGAAATAATTAATAGAGCAGAGAATTTTGAGCCAAGATTTGATAAACCATTTATGCCAAGCGTTAGTGAGGAAGATAATAATGATGTGCAGTCTAATCGTGGAAAGGCTATCATTCTATTAGATGCAAAATCTAGCATGCTTTTATCGCAAGATGGTCAGTTAACATTAGAAACCATTAAAAATTCTATTACTCGATTTGCAAAAATAATTGGCCAAAATAATGAGGTTTCCTTAATTGTCTACGGTCATAAAAATAATAATTCGGAAACCGATCATGTACAAGCCTGTAATGCGGTTGAAGAAATGTATCCGATGGGGGCCTTTGATGAAGAGCAATTCAAACAATCATTAAGAACGATAGAAGGTAATGGTGAATCTCCGTTGTCACAAGCTTTGAAAAAGGCGGAAGAAATTAGCGGAGAGGAAGATGAAGAAGTTTCTATTTATGTGATAAGTAACGGTGCGGAAACATGTAATGGAGATCCAGTTAAGGAAATTAAAACGTTTATGAGTAAAAATGTAGATAGATCCGTTCATATTATCGGCCTTGAAGTTGATGAAGATGCAGGGGATATGCTGAAGGAACTTTCCATTTTAGGAAAAGGATCCTACTATTCCGTAAAAAATGAAGAAGAGTTAAAGAATATAATTGGTGAGAAATGGCTAAAAAACTACATTGATTTAGCTCTTGCTCATACCAAAGCACCAGGGCCATGGGAAATATTAGATGAATATAATCGATTTGATGAGGACTTAAACCAAATTAGAGAAGTTATTAAAACGGAAAAATCAAGATATGACCAAGCCGTTCAAATTCTAAGTTTGGAAAAATTCGTTGATCAATCAATTGTTGATCAAGTGTCTGAGCTCATTATTGAAGAATATCGTAATAAGTTAGATATTATCAGTGAATTTCGTACAAATAAACTTGAGGAAATCGATCAAGAAGCGAAAGACATTAGAGATCAAGTAGAAGAATGGAAAGAACAAATGCAACAATTAGAAAACTTGGCGTTCGCTCAACCTAATAGCGAACACCAAGTTTTTTAATCTTTTTTTGGAAATTCACTGAGAAAACACTCGTTTATCACGTGTAACCCCCCCACTGATGGAAGTCTTCTTTATTAGCCTATTGGTGAAAAATTTGGTATTATATTAGATGTGAATTAATCATATCTTAACTAGCTGGCTTATTAAAATGCAACTCTTGGGACCCTAACTACTAAGTTCCATCATCAAAAAATGTAGTCTCGGCAGATTTATCACGTTCTATGTTGTAAGTCCCTAGTTAGAAATTCGATTCAATTAAGAATTGTGAGTTGTGATGGGGTGGCTAGTGGGGTTCTGATAAGTTTCACTTGATTATACTTTACTTTTTATTGTATAAGAGGTTTAATGTTACGTAGAGATAAATGTGTGAAACCTTATACATTTAACTTTACTAAAAGTACATATTAAAGATTAAGAAAGGTGATGTTTTAAATGAGTAAACCTAAAGTGGTCGTACTAGGTGCTGGTTATGCAGGACTAGTTACAGTAAGACACCTAACCAAAAAATTATCACAAGAAGAAGCAGAAATTGTTCTTATTAATAAACACAATTATCACTACGAAAGTACTTGGTTACATGAAGTAGCAGCCGGAACTCTTACTCCTAACCAAGCTCGTTTTATGATTAGCGATGTAGTAAATCCAAACCGTGTTCGTTTAGTTTACGATACAGTTGTTGAAATTAATAAAGATGAAAAACGCGTTGTCCTAGAAAATAGCGAAGTTACTTATGATTATCTAGTTATCGCATTAGGATTTGTAACAAATACATTTGGAATTAAAGGAATGGAAGAAAATGCATTCTTCATTCAAGATATAGATTCTAGTCGCTTAATTGCAGAGCATATTGAATATCAGTTCGCAAAATATAGTGCGGGAGAAATCACTGATGACGAGGCTTTGAACATAGTAGTCGGTGGAGGCGGTTTCACTGGAATCGAGTTTGTTGGTGAACTAGTAGAAGAAGTACCAAGACTATGTAAGAAACATGATATTCCACGTAACAAAGTACGTATTATTAATGTGGAAGCAGCTCCTTCTATATTACCTATGTTCGATAAAGATTTAGTATCTTACGCTATTCAATCACTTGAATCTCGCGGTGTAGAATTCCGTATGGGTGCTGCAATTTCTGAATGTACACCTGAAGGATTCATTGTTGGTGAAGATAAAGAATTAATCAAAGGTGGAACGGTTGTTTGGACTGGTGGCGTAACGGGTAGTCCAGTACTAGGTAAATCTGGCTTTGAATTAGTGAAAGGTAAAGTGAACGTTGATGCAGATCTTCGTATCCAAGGGGAAGAAGATATCTTTGCTTTAGGAGATTGTTCATGGGTAATGAACAAAGAAACGGGAAGACCTTATCCTCCAACTGGCCAATTAGCAACTCAAGAAGGTGTTGTAGCAGCTGAAAACATTGCGGCATTAATTCATAATGCACCGTTAAAAGACTTTGTCTTCAGTGATAAAGGTACCGTTGCTTCACTTGGTTTGACTGATGGAATCGGAAATATCTTCCAAGGAACTAAAATAAAAGGTAAATCTGCTGCAGCTATGAAGAAAGTCGTTGATGACCGTACATTGTTCCTAGTCGGTGGAGCAAAAACAGTAGTGAAAAAAGGTAAATTCCGTCCTTTTTAATAAGAAGGTAGACAATTGTTTGATGGTATAAAGTTTAAAAAAGTATTGCTCTAAAAGGGGAGGTAATTTTTAAATGAAAAACTTCTTATACGGTATATTACTTGTGCTTGTTGCATTGGTAGGGTATAGAGTAGCAAGTGATTGTTTAGAAGACAAAAGAGACTTCTATTAGGAATAAAGCCATTTAGCTAATTTAGCTAAGTGGCTTTTTTTACGAAGACTCACTCCATACGGTGCTAAATGGGCGATTGCGTTTTTCTTTTTACATGTTTCTGTTATTTTGCCTCATAATAAATGTGAGGTGAAAAAGATGTTGTTTTTAGCTTTTATTTTTGCTTTAGTTGGTCATCCTGTCGCATCGGATTCAGAAGACTTTGAGTTAAAAAAGAATAATGAAATATGGTTAGAAAAAGCGGAAATTCATCAGTATGAATTGACTAACTTTGATTCTATTTTTTTGGATATGAATAAACTGGAATTATTAATGGAGAACTTAGAGTCTAAAGTTTATAAAGAACCAACGAATGCAAAATTTGGGAAAAGCAATGAAATAATCGAGGGGAAGTATGGGCTAACGTTGGATAGAAATAAGTTTCTGGAGAATTTTCTTACTCATTATTATAGTTCTACCGATAAAAAGTTTAAAGTTCCTTTAAGAGAAATATATCCTAAAGTGGATAGTGGGTTACTAAAGGAAATTAGTGCAAAAAAGTTAGGAAGCTACGTTACTTCATTTAGTAGTAGTAATAAAGAAAGGTCTCATAATATTTCATTGGCTACAGAGGCAATTGATAATATTGTTGTTTTTCCAGGAGAGACTTTTTCCTTTAATGACATTGTTGGTGAGCGAACAAAAGAGAAAGGGTATAAACGTGCACCTGTCATTGTGAGAGGAGAATTATCGGAGGATATTGGAGGGGGAATTTGCCAAGTATCTTCCACACTTTTTAATGCTGTTGATTTAAAAGGTATACAAATAGTTGAACGTTATGCTCATAGTAAGAGAGTACCATATGTTCCGCCTGGAAGAGATGCTACCGTAAGTTGGTGGGGACCAGATTTTGTATTTAAAAATTTATATAATGATCCTATTCTAATCCGTGCGAAGGCTAGCAACGGTCAAATGATTGTAACGATATATTCTACAGAGTCTGCAGAAAACTTTACAGGCAATTAAATGGAGAAAGAACATCTAGTTGTTTACACTGGTTGTTCTTTTTTTGTTAAACATGATTTCCTTCCTTATTGGACTGTAGCGTTTTGATTTATTTACGCATAGGCTATAGCACATTAAGGAAAGGAAGGGGATTAAATGGATTTAACTTTAGCTCACTGGCTATACGGTATATTTACGATAGTTATTATCGTTACCATGATATTTAGAAAAGGCGTTGTTTTACCAACGATTTTAGGAACCTTTATTATTGCATGGGTTTTTACGGGGGACATCATTGGTGGATTTAAAGCCATTTTCCAAGCCAATTTAGTTGCAGCTCAAGAGTTATTTAACATTTTCTTAATTATTATGTTCATGCTTGCACTCCTTAATTCACTACGGGATTTAGGTGCGGATAAACGAATGATTCAGCCCATTCAAAAATTAATGGTCAATGGTCATGTTTCTTTCTTTGTGTTGGCGGTTGTCACTTATGTCATATCCTTATTCTTTTGGCCAACTCCGGCTGTCCCGTTAATCTGTGCATTATTAGTACCGGCAGCAGTTCGTGCGGGATTACCAGCAATTATTGCTGCAGTATCTATTGCCATAGCAGGACAGGGAATGGCCTTATCTTCTGACTATATTGTTCAAGTTGCCCCAAGTCTCTCGGCTGCATCTGGCGGATTAGATACATCCATAGTTGCGGATAAAGCTCTTATTTTATCGCTAATTTCTGGAGTTTTAGCATTAGGATTAGCTTATCTTTTCTATAGAAAACAAATCCGATCGAAGGACAATGAAAATATTCAAAATGAATTAAGAAATTTGCAAACATCGGACGAAACAAAAAATGTGGCTAAGACTGTGAATCTTAAATTATGGAGTAAGGTTTTTGCAATATTTGTACCAATTGCTCTTCTCTTAGTGCTTATTGTTATGTTAGTGAATAAGCTTTCTTCCGGTAATGGAGGATTAGTAGGAGGAGATGGAGCTGCTTTTGTTGGTGGTGTAGCTGCTATTTTATTGCTAATGTCAACTCTTGCTTTCGGTAAATCAGAAGCATTAAATTATATTAGTAATCATATTACGGACGGTTTCGTATTTGCATTCAAAGCGATGGGGCCTGTCATCCCGATTGCAGGTTTCTTCTTTCTAGGTAGTGGGGACTTTTCCGGAGCTATATTGGGAGTGGAAAATGGGCCTTCTTTATTATTTGGATTAGTTGAAGCCACGCAAGAATTCCTACCACAGAGTGCATTTTTTGCTGGGTTTAGTATCTTAATTATAGGTATTATTACTGGGCTAGATGGATCTGGTTTTTCTGGTTTACCATTAACTGGTGCGCTTGCAGCAAGTTTGGAGAATGGTTCTATCGATGCAACAACATTAGCAGCAATTGGTCAAATGGGTGCAATCTGGACTGGAGGAGGAACCATCATAGCATGGTCATCTTTAATTGCTATAGCGGGACTATGCGGAGTTTCCGTAATGGATTTAGTACGGAAAAACTTTTTACCAGTAATTATTGGCTTGATTGTTTCAACAGCTATAGCTGTATTCCTATTAGGATAATCTAATCCTTTGAAACATATAAATGTTAACAAGACTAATAGGAGAGTGGAAAATGACAAAAAATACGGGATCCATTGTTCATGAATCACTTGATGCTTTATTTGAGGATAGTACTTTTTTGCCGGAATTACAGAATGAAGAGAGGGAAAAAGCATTACGGTCCATTCGTTCTATTCTTTCAACGCCAAATCATGTGTATAAATCGTTTTTAAGATTGCCATTAAACAATGGAGAAATAGTTCGAATACCTGCTTTCCGTGTTCAACATAATAATATTTTAGGAGCTTACAAGGGCGGTATTCGATTTCATGAGACAGTAAATGAAGATGAAGTAATAAATTTAGCAACCTTAATGACGTTGAAAAATGCTGTCCATGATGTTCCTTTTGGGGGAGCAAAAGGTGGAGTAATAATTAATCCCAGAAATTTTGAAAACGAAGAACTTAATTTAATTTGCAAAAAGTATGTTCGTTATTTTAGTGATATTATTGGACCTGACAAAGATATTCCGGCTCCGGATATGGGTACTAGTGAAAGAGAAATGGATTGGATGATGGCAGAATATAAAAGTATTCATCCGGGTGAAAGTTATCTTGGAAGCTTTACAGGGAAAAGTATTGTAAATGGCGGCTCACTTGGAAGAAAGACAGCAACTGGTAAAGGCGTGTATTACTCTTTTCGCTACATGTTGTATGACTTTTTAAATCAAAATAAAGATTGGCTTGGGAGTCAAAATAATCAATATGCTAACAAACTTATAGCTTTAAAAAATAAGCCATTAAACATAGCCATTCAAGGTTTCGGAAATGTAGGATCCATTATCGCTTCTGAAGCTTTTAGATGTCAGTATTTAGAAAATAAAATTATTGCTATAAGCGATCGAAATGTTACGTTGTTTCATTCTGATGGATTGGATATAACTAAATTAATAAACTATACGCAAGGAAATTATGGGGATCTTCCAAAGAATGAGAAGGAATTAGAAAAAGCAAATATATCAGCTAAAATAATGCCTCGGGATGACTTGTTGACATTAGATGTAGATGTCCTCTTTTTAGCTGCACTTGAAGATCAAATTCATATTAACAATATGAATAATATCAAGACAAAGGTAATCGTTGAAGGAGCAAATTCACCTATAACGGGTAAAGCGGATCTTTTTCTAAATAAGAAGAAAAAATTATTATCCCTGATATTTTAGCAAACGCTGGTGGTGTTATTGTTTCTTACTTTGAATGGATGCAAGGAAGAAAATTTTACACGGAAGATGAAGTAAATAACCAATTATTTGAGAAAATGAAAAAGACCTTCGAGATTGTTTATCCCAAATATTTTAGTGATCATTTTTCCTTAAGAGAAAATTGTTATATTCAAGCCGTAATGAAATTATCCATTGTACTTTACAAACAAGGAAAGTTATATTAAGCATTCCAAAACAGTTCCATTATGGGGCTGTTTTTATAAAAGATTCTGAATTGATGATATTTGCCAATGCTAAGTTACGGAAATGAAAGGCCCTATTGGTTAGGTACTAGAAGTGGTATTAAAGGCTGATAGTTTGAATAGATACATATATATATAAACATGTAAGGGAGACGATGGTATGGAATATTTACAAAAAATGCCAGGGAATTGGGAAAGTAGCAATTCATTTCTATGATTAATATAGAAAGTGGAGAGACACGATGGATGCTCTCCACATTGTATTCATCCCATCTAAGGGCGGTTCAAGCTTCTAGAGAAACAAAGGAGGTAGGTGGAAGATCAACTGCCCGTTTAATTCAAATATTTTTCGATTTTATCTATAGCAGTTTGTAATTTTTTACTATTCGTTTGATACAATGTTTTAGATTGCGGATTTTCAGTAGCCAAAGCAAACAATTCCAAATCTGCTTGACACTTTTTCATGGTGGCTAATAATAATGGTTTTTCATTTGGAGTTGGCACTGCAATTGTATCATCAAATAAATCAACATACAGTTGTCCATCTGTATCTGCTTGGCCGAGAAATACATTTTCAATGCTTATGTTGAGTTTTTCTAATTCCGTTTCAAGCCATGCCAAATTTAAGTTTAAATTAGCTAAAGACTCATATAATACTTTCCCGTCCATAATAACCGTTTGGGGTTCCTTTTGAGGTGCTAATTTTATACCTAGATCCTTGGCTGTTAATGGACGATTTTCTCTTTTTGGCAAGACATTTAGAGTTCCATCGGGCTCCAATACGGCAAATTCCACGTCATCAGCGAGAAATACATCTCTTTGTCGAAGTTTTTCAAGCAAATCATCTGTAGAATAGCCTTGTTTTTTTAAGTTATCCTCCATTATCTTGCCATCCTGAATAAAAACCGTGCTTTTTCCTTCCACAAAATTTCGGAAGGATTTACTTTTTAATGCAATTTTTTGAGCTGCAAATGGAACAAAAAACCAAATAAGCATTGCGATAATGGCATAAATAATATGAGAATTAGGATCAAATGTATGAATAGCAACAATTCCACCTAACACGACACCTGTTACATATTCAAAAACATTCATTTGGGATAATTGTTTTGATCCAAGTATTTTCGTAATCGTGAATAAAACAATCATAAGAATAAGCGACCTTAATATAACCTCTAACCATTCAGGAAAATCCGGCATATGACGTTTCTATCCTTTCCTTTTATAATTACTTATTGTATTGTGGTTCTTCACGTGTGAGGTGAATTACTTGCTGGTTCAAACTTTCTTTAACTTCAGAAATGATTTGCTGTGCTTCATTAAATGCTTGTTGGGAATCTACATCCTGTGCTTTATTTGCAAGAATTTGAAGTGTTGCTTCTATATTTTTAACAGATGCATAACATCCTTTTACTTCTGAACCTACTGTCATAAATGAATACTCCCCTTAAAAAATAATAAATCTAGCCTTTTGGACGAAATAGTAATGCACCAATAACTCCAAATATTATTGCTGCAGATATACCTGAGCTTGTAACTTCAAACATTCCTGTTACGACACCGATTAATCCGTGCTTCTCAGCTTCTTCCATAGCACCGTGAACCAAGCTATTACCAAAACTTGTAATTGGAACTGTCGCGCCTGCTCCAGCAAAATCAATTAGAGGTTCGTATAAGCCAATCCCATCTAAAACAGCACCGATTACAACAAGGGTAGTTAAAGTATGTGCGGGACTTAATTTAAATGCATCAAACATAATTTGTCCAATCACACAAATAAGTCCCCCGATAATAAATGACCAAAGGAAAATCATAAAACATCACTTCCTGACTCGATAGAAACTGCATGTGCGATACCAGGTATGGAATCGCCTTGATTGACACTAAGTGGCGAATGTAGGGCACCGGTAGCTACTACTAAAATACGATTTATTTTTCCTTCTCTAATCATTTTTACAAAATGTCCGTAAGCTACTATTGCCGAACAAGCAGGTCCACTTCCTCCTGCAAAAACTGGTTGATCCTCTTTATAAATGGTTAGTCCACAATCGACGTATTTTTCTTCTGGAATATTAATTCCTCTTTTATGAAGAAGATCCAATGAAACTTCTCTCCCGATACGAGCCAAATCTCCCGTAATGATAAGATCATAATAAGAATGATCAATATTTCTTTCCTTCAAATGTGTTTCAATTGTATCGACTGCAGCAGGTACCATGGCTCCACCCATATTAAATGGATCTGTCATTCCTAAATCGACTACTTTACCAATGGTCGCTGATGTAATAATAGGACCATTTCCTTCTTTTGCAACTAATGCACATCCTGCTCCTGTCACGGTCCACTGTGCTGTAGGTGGCTTTTGTCCTCCGTATTCTGTCGGGTAGCGAAATTGCCGTTCAGCAGAAGCATTGTGACTAGAAGTACCGCTAAGAATATAATTAGCTCCATTCCCATTAATAATGGCAGCGGATAATGCTAAACTTTCCGTAGAAGTAGCACATGCATTAAATAAACCTAAATAGGGGAGTCCCATTGTCCGAGCAGCAAATGTAGTCGGAGTAATTTGGTTGATAAGGTCTCCACTTATAAAAAAATCGACCTGTTCTTTCTCAATAGAACTTTTTTTAATAGCAACTTGACAAGCTTGTTCCATTAAAACTTGATGCGCCTTTTCAAATGAATCTTGATTAATCCACATATCTTCATGCAAAATGTCAAAGGCATATGGAATATTTCCTTGTGCTTCAAAAGGTCCGCCAACCGTACCAGTTTCAATAATTCTAGGTTTATTATGAAAAATCCAAGTTTGATGTCCAGTGAGCATTATAATCCACCCCATTGAATAAGAATGGTTTTAATCAGTGCAACAATAAAGGCAGAAAAAACACCGTAAACGATAACAGGACCAGCTAACTTTAACATGCTTCCTCCAACACCTAATATAAAACCTTCTGTACGGTGTTCGATAGCAGAGGAAATAACAGCATTACCAAACCCTGTTACGGGAACAGCGGTACCTGCACCGGCAAATTGCCCAATGTGATCATACACACCAAAACCAGTTAATAGCATCGTAATAAATATTAACGTGGCAACAGTCGGGTTTCCTGCTGTTTGTTCGGTAAAATCAAAAAAGTAAATATAAAACGTTGTTATGCATTGTCCTATTAAACAAATGGTTCCTCCGACTAAAAAGGCTTTTATACAATTCTTGAAAATAGGCCGCTTTACTTCCCTATCTTGCTGAAATGATTGATATTCCTGGGCTTGAGGAGGTAATTTTTTTTTCTTCTTATCAGACAATTTAATCCCTCTTTCTTAAAGATTTTCTTTTCTTATTATGTTTTCTCTTTAGATAATTTAGTAATACGATCAATCTCTTTATTTAATTTAGTTGGTTCGATTTTATCCGATTCGATTTTCTTTTCCAGTTCATCTAATTCCAAAAATATTTTCTTATCTACCGTAAGTTCAACATGAAAGTCTTTAAAATGTTTTTTTACTTCTTTTGTTAACTCTTTTTTTATTTTCTTTAATTGAAATCGTTTATTGTGCTCTATTTCTACTGCAATAATTAAATCTTTATCAGTATTTGCAGCTTTTATCCCAGTAACTTCATTATGTTTTTTTAATATTTCTTTTGCTTCATTAGAAGGTTCTTGATCTATCATTTGGCTTGAAGAAATATTTTTAACCTCTACTTTTTGATCATGGTTATTGGTATTTTTTACAGGAGAGTTATTTTGACATCCAAAAAGAATAAAACAAGTTATTATAATAAAAATCGTTTTATAAATTTTTTTCATTTTCTTCAGTCCTTTTTTCAAGAATATGTAAGAGGCTGGTAACATCCAGCCCCTTTTAATATAAATTGAGTTTATTGTTTATATTGAGGTTCTTCTTGTTCAATCTGTTGCATCCTAGGTTGTACACTATCTACAATAGCCTGAGTTTGTTGGGCTGCAGCCTGATAAATCTGTTTGGCTTGTTTATTATCTGTTTGTAATGCAAATTGTTCAAAACTTGCTTGAGCACTTTTCAAACCAGCAATTGTTTGTTTAACTTGAGTTCCTACAGTCAAAGGGATCCTCTCCTTTAAAAAATTATCAAGTGTAGTTTTTGTTATATGTTATTGAAATATACTTCTACATTTTTCCTTCTGAACCATGTTAAAATAAAAAAATGAAACATTTTGTCTTTTCAATCGTATTAAGATAGGGGAAAGTAGGTGGGGACAATAGGGTTGAAAAAGATAGGGGTTATTTGTTTTCTTATATTTATTTCAATTTTCATGCTAATTTCTCTATATGGGGAAGAAGAAGGGGTTTTAGAGAAAGAAAAAGTAATCGAAAAAAAGGCCAATGACTTTGTTATACATATGAAAGTGGAAAGGGAAAAGAGTGGTATAGAAGTACATCACTCCCTGCAATACATAGGAGAAGGTGCGGTGGAAATTTTACATCAAACCCCATTAATTTCTGTTTCTTTGCTTGATAAAAACCATGATTTTACAGGAAGTTTAATTCAAAAGAAGCTGAATAAAGGTAATATTTATTATCAAGAGTCAAAAATTTTATCTCCAATAGATGTAAAGGGTGAGTGTAATTTATATGTAAGAGCAAAGTTTCTTGTAAATAACAAACTTGTCAATATTGACCATGTGGAACCATTAATGTTTAACTGAAAAAATTCAGAGGGATTCTCTGAATTTTTTTAATGGAGATGGAGGACCTCACTAAAAAGTCTTCTTTAATATATTTTTTCTTAAAATAATTTATCTGTTGTAATTCAAATAAATTTTGGTAGACTTTAACTATTAAAGAAGTAACTGGAGATGATGAATTCTAATGAAGACATTTAAGTTAAAAATGTTATTCGTTCTACCAAATAATCTAGAGCAAAAGGAAATAAAATTATTAGATGGCCTTATTATAAATAAGGAAGATGATTATTATCCAAATCAGTGGTTAATTGAAGCTTTTGTAAGTAAAGACTATACCACCTATTTTGAAAAAATAATGAACATAGAAGAGCTCTTGTTAAAGGTAAAAATAAGTAAAACAGATAATGAACCTGTCCTTTTTAAATCAAAAATTATTGGGATTAATGAAATTGGTGAAAATATCAATGTATTGTTTAAAGGGAATTTGGAAAAGAAAAAATAAAGGGCTAGGAGCATATCATGAAATTACATCACAGTCGTTTTCATTGGATTAATAAACTTACACCGGTACAAATATTGATTACCTATTACATATTAACTGTGATCATTGCAACAATTTTATTATCTTTACCGATATCCCATAAGGATGGGGTTCATATTCCGCTCATTGATGTTTTATTTGTTGCGGTCAGTGCAGTTAGTGTAACAGGTCTAAGCACTATATCCATAGTAGATTCATTAAGTGTAACAGGTATTTTTATACTAACAGGTATTTTACAGTTGGGTGCCGTTGGTATTATGGCTATTGGAACACTTATTTGGTTATTAATTGGGAAAAAAATTGGATTAAAAGAACGCAGATTAATTATGACAGACCAAAATCAAACAAGTTTCCAAGGAATGGTACGTCTTATCAAACAAATCATTTATGTATTACTTATCATTGAGTTGATTGCTTTTTTAGTTCTAGGTACTTATTTCTTACAATACTTTCCATCTCCTAAAGAAGCTTTTTTTCATGGTTATTTTGGGACGGTAAGCGCGATAACGAATGGTGGATTTGATTTAACTGGTTCATCACTTATACCGTATAACCATGATTACTTTGTTCAATTTATTAATATGTTACTAATTATTCTAGGGGCGATAGGTTTCCCTGTTTTAATTGAAGTTAAGAAATACATTTTTGCGAAAAAAGAGCATAGAAAAACTCAAAGATTTAGTCTGTTCACGAAAATTACGACAATAACATTTTTTATTTTAGTTGTAGTGGGAGCAGTTGGAATATATTTATTGGATATGAACCATTATCTTGCTGATAAAAATTGGCATGAGTCCTTTTTTTATTCTCTTTTTCAATCTGTAACAACACGAAGTGCTGGATTGTCTACAATGGATGTAAGTTCCCTTACGGAAGAAAGCCAGCTTTTTATGTCCTTTTTAATGTTTATCGGGGCTTCACCAAGTAGTGCTGGCGGTGGTATTCGAACGACGACATTTGCGTTAGTAATTATCTATATTATTGCTTCCGTACGTGGTGAAAAAAATATACGAATTTTTAATAGGGAGATTTATGAAGAGGATTTGTCTAAAGCAATAACCGTAACAATTATGGCGGGGTTTATTAGTTTCCTATCCGTACTAGTAATTTCAAAGCTGGAACCATATTCGTTGATCCAAATCATTTTTGAAGTCACTTCGGCATTTGGTACGGTTGGCTTATCGATGGGGATTACACCTGATTTAAGTACAACGACTAAGATTATTCTTATGGTATTAATGCTTATTGGTAGGGTTGGGATTTTTACATTTCTAATTATGTTTAAATCCAATAAGAAGAACAGAACCTTCCGCTACCCTAAAGAAAGAATCACTATAGGATGATTAAAATAATAAGCTTGTGCAAATAGCACAAGCTTATCGTTTATAGGATTTAGCAGTAAAATGCTGCGCCAACGATTATTAAAAGAATGAAAAGCACAACAATTAGCGCAAAGTTAGAACCATATCCACCATAGCCGTAACCATAGCCTCCACAATAGCTCATGCCAACACCTCCTAAAATGTTTCAATATACTATATGACCCATAACTGAAATTGTCTGGACGTTTGCCTAATTTTTTGTAAACCTTAAAGAGGCCGAAACATTTTTTAAAATAAATGGAAAATTTTTAAGAAGACTATTACAATTTAAATAAGGGATTGAATAGTAATGAAAAATATTTTTTACTTTATTTAGTGTAAGGAAATAGTATATGATTGGGTTAGAAGATAGTTAGTACTATTTCTACAATTGTTGAAAGGGGTGCAACATAAATGGGTGGCTTAGAAGTTCTATTTGGTGTAGTTTGTTTTGGAATACTAGCATTAAATATTGGTTATTGTATTTTAGATCATGAAAAATAAATGATTAGGAAGGGATAGTCGAAAACTATTCCTTCCATTAATTCTAATTATTTACCTCGTTCTTTTCCATTCGCTAAAGGGATAAATGATAATCTCTGACTTACCGATTATCTCACTTTCTTGGATTAATCCTAATCCGTTTCTACTATCTTTACTTATTGCACGATTATCCCCCATTACAAAGTAACTGTCTTCCGGTATGGTCTCTGGACCAAAATTATTTGTCTGAAGTCTGGCTTCCTCAGATAAAAATGTTTGGTTGTATCTTTCACCATTAATATATAGTTCACCTTCATTGATTTCAATCGTTTCTCCAGGTAATCCTATGACTCGTTTCACATAATTTTTCGTAGGTCTTTGAATTATTACGATATCTCCACGACTAGGTTCATCTATTAAATAGATAAGTTTATTAAAAATAACCCTTTCTCCATCTTCTAAGGTGGGATCCATACTTTCCCCTTCCACGATAGAAGTGGCGAAAATGAAAGTACGTAAAAAAAATGCGATTATGATTGCAATTACAATCGCCTTTAACCATTCAATCCATTCATTTTTTTGCTTTTTACTTTTATTCTTCAAAACGTACATTCCTTCCAACTACATGTATATTTACCATAGTAGCACAGTCTAAAAATAGAATCGACAATTATTTCTTAAAGTACGTGTTCAAAAAGTAGGTGAAAAGGATCGAGGTCAGCTAAAAACGCAATATCTTTAGCGGAATGTATGCAGTCAATACGTGAGCAAGCGGAACTTAGTCGAAGCTCCTTAGTTTCGAAATTTCATTTTCACCAGACTTTTGAACAACCTCTTAAAGTTATAATTGCTTGTCAATCGCTTATTAGCTATGCTAAAGTATAAAAGAATTATTTAAAGGAGGATATCTAGCCTAATATGAATAGCACTGAAAACGTTTTAGTTAAAATTGAGCATTTAAGAAAAAAATTGACCCAAATTGCCATGAATAAGGGGTTTACCGATAGGGAATCGATTGCCTTAAGTCAGGAATTAGATCATTTGTTAAACGTATACGATAATTTAAAAAGTGATAATGGAAAAGAAGATGAGGTTAAATAGATTTACTTTTTTAGTTTAGATATCCAACAAATGATGATTTTTATTACTTAACTATACAATCCTCGACTTAGTAAGTTCCTCCTTGACCTCAAAAGAAAGTACTTCTAAATTAAAGTCTCATTACCAAAAATAAACCATTATGTGTAATGGTTTATTTTTCCATCAGTATATTATGCTTCATTGGTATTAGTATGAACGTTTTTCCTATAAAATCCCCTAATTTCTAAAACCACCTTTTTGCGAATTGTAAAATTTTAATAAAATGTTCAAATAATTTAGATTAAAATAATTAGAATTAGGGTATAATAGATTCAGAACATTAAAGGAGTGTAACATATGAGACCGAAAACATTAAATTTTGAGCAACTAGTGGAACAAAATAAACAAGAATTATTAGATGATGAAAAAAGAATACAACAAATTGAATTACGTTTGGAGAAAAAACACAAAGAATTACTGAAATCAAAACGTAAACGAAACCAGGATGAAATGAAAGTATAATAGATATGAAAACAGGGATAGGAAAGCTATCTCTGTTTTTTGCGTTTATTCCACCTTAGAAGTCTTCTTTATGGATATAAATTTCTACTTATAAGTCTATTAATTAACGACAGAATGTAAAATAAATTCAAGGACCTTAGGTTGGTTAATTGTATGTTGCCCCTACAAGGGAAACCAACGTTAGCTACAATATCTGTTTATACGCCAGCTATCCTTTAATTCGTTTCCTGTCCGTCGAAGTGTCATTTTCAACGGACGTTTCGAAAATCCTCTTAAATCAATAAGTTAGCCGTATAGTTTATTTTAATTTAGGCAAAGATGTATGCAAATAGGGAAGGGAGGAGAGTAGGTTGAGAGAATTTATTTTTAGTTTCATAAAATTTCATCACCTTGCTGCTTTGGGATTAAATAATGAGCTTTTTTATTTTATTTTAATGTGTATGGTACTAATTATTATTTACGTGATTATCCATCCTTTCATACAATGGATTATACTTCTAAAATTAAACCATTTATTAAGTTATATTATTAGTAGTCTGTTTGTATTTATTGCAATATGCTTAATGATATTTTTTATTCCTAGTTTATCCGAGGCGAAAACAATAGTGATACAGATGATTTTACAAGTCTTTGCTTTTTTTGGAGTGTCATTAATCATTTTCTATAGCATACGCAAATTGATTGGTAAGACGTAATACTTTAGTAACTATTTTAATTCACGTAAACTCAATTTTTTCGTAAAAAAGCAAAATAAAAAAACTACTTCATTCTTATGTGAGAACTTCGTAGTTTATTCTTGTAAATTAAAACTTTCTTCGTGATGGATGAATTGGTGGCCATTCCATTTTTCCGAGAGAAGAAGGGGTATAGTAAGTAGAAGTGTATCTTCTATTAGAGCTATCTTGTTTTTTAACCGGCTTGTAATTTATATAATTATAAACAATTTTTTTGGCTTTTGATAATGACATTTTAGTTTGGGGATTCCGATAATTTTGATCCAATGAACCAAGATGCTTGAGTCCTTTGAAGTCTTCTTTAGTTGGGGGGATATGAAAATAATAATCGTCTACTTTAACTAATAAAGTAGAGTGTTGATTACTTAATTTGGGATGATCAGAAAAATGGAGTCCCATTTTAATAGCCTTTTTTTCTTTTAATAATTTGTTAATGGTTTCTTTTTTTATATAATACAAGTGCTTTGGTTCTGGCGCGGTTTTGGCATGTCTATTTATTATAAATAGTGCCTTTGCAATTTCTTTTAGTGAATCATCCTTTTGATCCATATTACAATTTCCTCCTTTCCACCGACTTTTATTCTATCGTATCGTAAAGCTTGTCTATAAGCAAGAAAAACGGGGCTGGAATATAAATTGAAAATGATTTGATTTTAGTGCAAGTCATGTAAATAAAACAGCATAAAATCAAAGTTTATCCAGTCAATTTCATGCTGTTTTATTTTAGAAAGGTTTTGTCCCAGCCTCAAATATCCTAATTTAGCTCTTTTAAATCTGCAACTATCGAATCTATCTCAGTTGCATCTACTCCACTATAATTTTTAATAACTTCACCTTCAGGGCTAACTAGAAAAAAGGAAGTACCGTGCATTACTTGATCATCTTCCTTTGGTTCGACAACTAGATTTTTAAATGATTTAATAGATAACTCCTTAATTGTATCAAAATCATAGCCTGTTAAGAAGTTCCAATTTGTAAAGTCTGCCTCATAACTTTCCCCATATTGTTTCAATACTTCTGGTGAATCAAATTCTGGATCAACACTAAAGGAAACTAATTTCACATCAAGATTCTCTTCTTTTAGTTTAGATTGGAGTTGGGACATGTTGTGTGTCATCGGAAGGCAAACGGTTGTACAATTTGTAAAAATAAAATCTGCGATCCACCATTCTCCCTCTAAATCTTTAAGTGATAAACTTTCATTATCTTGAGTAGTAAAATTAAAATTAGCAACTTCCTGTGACATATTTGTTTCTATAGGATATCCTCCGCAAGCTGCTAGGAAAAGAAATAAACTTAGTGAGAGAAATTTTAGGAATTTCATTTCACCACCCCTTTTGAATCTTTTTTCAAATAGCAAAATTTGCCTATTATTTTAATTGTAATATGATATCAAAAGAAAAGCAGGATATGTTTTGAAATATTTATGACAATCCTATCGTAATTAGGAGTGTTTTAAAGTAAAGATATGAATTTCAGGCTTACACAGGAATCGGTAGGGGAGACGCGTTGTCCCAATTCCGCTATTAACGTATAGTGTAAACGTATCCTTATTAAGCATATATTTCCCTTTAACATACTTTTCCGCATAATCAGGAGTATATAGATCACCAATCCATGGTAATCGAACTTGCCCGCCATGGCTATGACCGGATAATTGAACATCGATCGGGTACTTTGATGCAATGTCAGCATAGTCAGGTTCATGTGCCAATAAAATGGTAAATAACTCATGATTCACTTGATCCAATGCAACAGTTAAATCTGGCTTTCCTAACATGACATCATCTATACCTGCTAATATAAAACGGTCGGCTCCTTTTTCTATAACGGTATGGCTATTTTGTAATAAATGAAAATCAGATTCTTTCATTACTTTTTTAATAATTTCCGTGCCATATCCCCCGTGGTCGTGATTACCATATATCCAGAATTTACCATAAGGTGCGTCTAATCGTTTAAGTTTCTCTTGAATGGAAGTGTATGCATCAAATTTATTAGGATTGTCTACAAGATCACCTGTAAAAACAATAACATCCGGATGATTTGCGTTAATTTTTTCGATTAATTCGGAAAGCTGATCGACTGTATAATGGAAACCAATGTGGGTATCAGAGAACTGGGCAATTTTAAAATTATCAAAAGATGGAGGGATTTTTTTTGATTGAATGAGTTCGTGCTGAAATTTAATCATTCGAGGCTCCAATTCTTTTGCGTAAAAATATCCACCACCACTTAAACCAAATAAAGTGATGAGACTTCCCATCCCTCTTTTTAAAAAAGTCCGTCTATCCATAAAAAATCCTCTCCATTAATAAAAATACTAGCTAAAGAAATAATTAAAAATTGACTTTTTACCTTTTTCTGATAAAATTATAATGTAATGTGTTTTTTTCTGGTATGATAGCAGGTAGGGAAGGATAAAACTTTCTTCCTGTCAAGTGCAACAAAGGCATCCGCCAAAGCATAATACGAATAACTACAATTGTCTATTCTAACCTAAGATATGGATTGTGTCATCTGTGGGTTCCTTTTTAAGCAGGTAAGAAGTATAAAAATCTTTCCCATCTGGGGTTCCGATTACTCACCGTAAAAATTTGCATAAGTGCAACAAAGACATTTGCCAAACCTAAAGCAAATATTCTAATACTCATCTATTATATACCTCGTCAACTCTCTACTTTTATTCATTAAACTTCAGATTAAAACCCATTTAAGTGAAATAATATTTTTAAAGCTTAGGAAATGTATGCTATTATTTATTGTGTTACACTTATTATAGAGGAGAAAGCGCCTACACATTTTAGAGACATATTATATATCTATATTTAGTGTGTGTAATTTAAGAAGTTAAGTAATCATTAAACTTAAAAAAACAGATCGTTTGTTAAACACTTAAGAAGGGATGTTTATGCTATGAGTATGTTACAAGAAGATAGAAGATTATCAGATATTTCTGTTGGTGATTTAATGATTTCCTCCGAAAAGGTCGCCCGCGTACAGGTAAATAATCCTTTGGAACATGCTTTATTAGTATTAGTGAAATCCGGTTATTCAGCTGTCCCTGTGCTGGACACGTCTTATAAATTAGTTGGGATAATTAGTAAAACAGCCATATTAAATCAAATTTTAGGAATGGAACGATTCGAAATTGAAAAGCTATCAGAGTTAAAAGTGAAGGAAGCGATGAATGACAACCTTCTGACCTTAAAAAAAGAAAATAATTTATTAGATGGATTAAATGCTACAATCGATCATGCTTTTATATGTGTAGTAGATAAAGATAATTATTTCGACGGGATTTTAACTAGAAGAGCAATTTTAAAGCAATTAAAAAAGGAAATTTATGTTACAAATATATTTAATAAATAAAAGAAAAGCTCATGCTCTTTTTTTATCCCCCTAAATGGGTAGTAAGATTCCCATGGAATTCTTCTTTATTAGCAGATGGGAAAACATATAAAACTTTCTTTCTGCATAAGTGCAACTAAGGCATCAACTAATACTAAGTGAATGCCTTAGTTTTTAATATGCAAGGAAACCTTACATATTTCTCCGGTATTTGGGTCAAACTACATATGTAAATGTATATGTGAGGAGGAAATACGTATGGCACGTATTGGTGTAGAAGAAACACTATCAGATGTAAAAGCGGCATTGATGGAAATGGGACATGAAGTTGTAGATCTTAGAACTGAATCTGATGTAAATGGGTGTGATTGTTGCATCATATCTGGAATGGATAAAGATGTTATGGGAATGGCGGATGTTGTTACAGAAGCGTCTGTAATTAATGCACAGGGTTATGCTGCAGAAGATATTGTTCAAATGGTAAATGAAAGATTACAATAATAATTGTATTCAGTAACATCGCTTTGTAATGTAGTACTCCAATTAAAGTATGGGGAAGAGGGTAAATTCCTTCTTCTCTTTTTAGTGTGGTAAAATAGAGAAAATAACTAGGGCAGAAAATTTTCGTGTGATGAGATTAAAATCACGTGTTTATTGGCTGTAAGTCCACTACTTGAAGAAGTCGAGTTAAATAAAGATATCTAAAATGAGGAGTGGGCAGCCGGTAACGCCCTGAGAAGTTCAACTAACATTCAGTGGGGTATAAAAGGCCGAATAAAATCATGACGTTCTGAGCGTCGAAACTCTTTACTGAATGAGTTTCACTTTATTGGAGGATTTTTATGAAAAAGAAAGAGTTTGCAGTAATTGGATTAGGGCGATTTGGTGGTAGTATATGTAGGGAACTAAGTTTTGAGGGAATGCCTGTTTTGGCAATAGATATTGATGTTGAGAAGGTTAATGAGTTTAAGAATATTGCTTCCCATGCAGTTATTTTAGATTCAACAGATGAAGATTCTTTAAAAGACATAGGAATTTCCAATTTTGAACATGTTATTGTTGCAATTGGTGAAAATATCCAAGCAAGTATATTAACCACGGTAATATTAAAAGATTTAGGTGTTAGTAGGGTGACGGTAAAAGCGCAAAATGATTATCACGAAAAAATCTTGCATAAAATTGGTGCAGATCGAATTGTGCATCCTGAACGTGATATGGGAAAGCGCCTTGCGCATAATTTCATATCAAATAATATACTTGATTATCTTGAATTATCAGATGATCATAGTATTGCTGAGGTAAAAGTAGGAAGAAAAATGGTGGGGAAATCACTTGCTGAACTAGATATTCGTGCGAACTACGGTTGTAACGTTGTTGCAATTAAAAAGGGGAGTGAGATTAATGTCTCTCCTCAGGCTAATGAAGCCCTACAAACGGACGATATCCTTATTGTAATAGGAGCTGATAATGATTTGTCTAGGTTTGAAAAACATCTAGTAATTGATTAATAATAAAAGAACTGTAACCGGTCGTAATTGACAAAAAAGGCACTGTGATTCTTCACAATGCCTTTTTACTATTTAAACTTCCATAATAATAGGTAATACCATCGGTCTGCGTTTTGTTTTTTCATATAAGAAAGGTGCAATTGTATCTGTGATTTCATTTTTAATTTCAGACCATTGATTTGTTTTTCTTTCCATTACCTTATCTAAATGTTTGGATACTAATTTCTGTGCTTCATTAATTAAATCTTCGGATTCCCTCATGTAAACAAAACCACGAGAGATAATATCTGGTCCTGCAGCAATCTTGAATTCTCTCATATTAATACTTACAACAACGATTACTAGTCCTTCTTCAGATAAAATCCTACGATCACGTAAAACAATGTTACCAATATCACCAATTCCACTACCATCTACATAGATAGATCCAGATGGAATCTTGCCAGCAACGGATGCATTTTCTTTACCTAATGCTAGTACATCTCCGTTATCCATGATAAAACAGTTGTCTTCTTCCACATCACAAGAAACAGCTAATTTAATATGTTCTCTTAGCATTCGATATTCCCCGTGAATCGGCATGAAATACTTCGGTTTTATTAAACGAAGCATTAATTTTTGTTCTTCTTGGCTACCGTGACCAGAAGTATGGATGTTATTTAATTTTCCGTGAATCACTTCTGCTCCAGCACGATACAATTTATTGATAATTCTTGAAACACTCACTGTATTTCCAGGGATTGGTGAGGAAGAAAATACAACGGTGTCTCCCGGTATTAGTTGAATTTGACGATGTGTACCATTTGCAATACGAGATAATGCAGCCATGGATTCACCTTGGGAGCCAGTACAAAGAATAGTGACCTCATTTGCAGGTAAACGATTGATTTGATTACCATCAATAAAAGTTTCTTTAGGAACTTGAATGTAACCTAATTCTTGACCTAAGTTTATTGCGGATTCCATACTGCGCCCAAAAACTGCAACTTTTCTATTATGTTTTACAGCAGATTCAACAACCTGTTGTAAACGATAAATGTTTGAAGCAAAGGTTGCAAAAATTAAGCGCCCATCTACACGACTAAAAATTTCATTAATACTGTCTCCTACAACTCTCTCGGACATGGTAAAACCAGGTATTTCACTGTTTGTACTATCCGATAATAGACAAAGTACACCTTCTTTTCCAATTTCAGCCATTTTCGTAAGGTTAGCCGGTTCTCCAACAGGGGTAAAATCGAATTTAAAATCGCCTGTGTGTACGATATTCCCTGGGGGAGTCTTTATTAAGATTCCAAATGCATCTGGAATACTATGTGTAGTACGGAAAAAAGTTACAGAAGTTTTACGGAATTTAATTATATCATCTTCTTGTATGGGTATTAATTTTGCATTACGTAATAGACCATGTTCATCTAATTTATTTCGAATCAATCCTAGTGCAAGTTTTCCAGCATATATAGGAACATTCACTTCTCTAAGAAAATACGGAATTCCCCCAATGTGATCCTCATGACCATGAGTAATGAATAACCCTTTAATTTTATCTTTATTTTGTACAAGGTAAGTGAAATCGGGTATTACATAATCAATTCCAAGAAGTTCATCTTCAGGAAATTTTATACCTGAATCAATGATAATAATTTCATCTTGGAACTGTACCGCATACATGTTTTTACCTATTTCACCTAACCCACCGAGTGCGTATATTGCTGCTTGATCGTTTTTGACAAATTTCATCCGTTACACATTCTCCAATTTAAAGTGTTCGGATTGTTTTTCGTATTCAAGATGTGCTGGGTCTAGTGCATGAATATGTTCTACATTAATTTTATAGCCTTTTTTTATTAATTTATCGCGAATCTCACGTACAGATTCTCCTTCTACATACATACTTTTTGTACGTTCACGAACTGGTATTTCATCAGGTGATTCCTGATAAAGAACTTTAAATATCATGTTTTCTCTCCTGCCTTTAATTAGTATTGTTTATTCCGTTCTGTATTTTTCTGTAATGTTTTCCGTATTTATTAATAGAGTTTTTGATAATCCGCAAAAATTTGATTGGTAAAATTTACTGGTAGTCTTTTTTAAATGTTGTAGGTACACGTCCTTCTTTCTTTAAAAATTCCTTCCATCGTTTCTTAAGCTTTTCTTTAAGGCGTTTTAACATGACTTAACACGTCTCCTTTCAAAAGAAGAAAAGCAAAAAACTTCTACCGTTCCAATCCCTCTTAATCTTTAGTATAGTATGTTTTGGGAAATATTGAAATAAAAATCCATCATTTCTTTAAAAATATTTTCGTAGGTAGGAAAGTATAAAGATCTTTCCTATTTACATAATGGCAACTAAGGCATTCGCCAAAAGACATGGCGAAGCCTTAGTTTTCTTATCATTAGGAGGGTTTTTCCTAATTTTATCGTTAACAAACGAACAGATTTTATACATAAAAAAATAGTGTCATCTCGGACACTATTCTGTAGTTTATTCAATTGCAGTGGAATTATCTGGTATTTTTAATGGATTCTCTTTATTAATACGATCGAAGAACATAATTCCATTTAAATGATCTATTTCGTGTTGGAATACAATTGCAGGATATCCTTTTAATCTTAATTTAACCGGATTATCATCCATATCTACCGCTGTAACTGTTACTCGACGATGTCTTGGCACGTAACCTTCAACAGGACGATCAACAGATAGACATCCCTCGCCAGCTGCTAAATAAGCACCTTCAACAGAATGACTAATAATTTTGGGATTGGCTAAGCCATAGCTGTATAATTTTCCATCAACGTCCTCAAAATGAATAGCAATTAAACGTTTTTCAATACCTAATTGTGGAGCAGCTAAACCAACTCCTGCCCTTAACTTGTATTTAGTTGCTATTTCCTCATCTTGACTATTTTTTAAGAATGTAATCATTTCTTTTAATAGTTGTTTGTCCTCAGGGCTGAGGGGGATAGAAACTTCTTTAGCTTCTTTTGTTAGTGAAGGATGACCTTCACGTACAATATCTTTCATGGTTATCATATTAAAACTCCTTTAGATAAAAATGGATAATAAGTATTGTTAAACTATTTCATTTTATTATATTAACATATTCATGGAAAATAAATCATATTATTAGGACAAGCTAGAATGGAGATGCAACGTGCATTTTTTAGCAGGTAGGAAAGTATAAAAATCTTTCCTGTCAGCGTAAGTGCAACTAAGGCATTCGCCAAAAGCTTGGCGAATGCCAAGCTTCCCAATATTATACGGTAAAAAGTATAAAAGAGTACCTGTTTTAGGAGGTGACTATTGTTGTTTCGTATAAGAAAAACTATTATTTTTTTTAACCTGTTCATTTTAATAGTTCTTTCTGCATGTAAACATACAACTGCAGAGGAAGAAATATATACATATTTAGAAGAAGCAGTTCGTATTGAGTCTGAATTTATAGGTCAACAAAATAAAATAACAAATCTAGAAGCTGAGGAACAAAAAATCTACAAACAAATCATTGATTCGGGAACGGATAATAAAGATGAAATTAAAAAATTAGCAAAGGAAGCTATAGGTAACATTAACAAAAGGTCAGAACTGATTGATATGGAAAAGGAAAACATGGAATCTTCCAAAGAAGTGTTTCAGAAAACGGAAGATTATATTGAAAAAATTAAAGATCAGGATGCAAGGAGGATCGCGGGAAAATTATACAATAAGATGGAAAAGCGATATTTATCTTATAATGAATTAAATAAAACTTATATTGTGTCGTTGGAATTAGAAACGGAATTGTACGAGATGTTACAGAAGCAAGACTTGAAGCAAGACTTGAAGCAAGAAGATTTAACCAAACAGATTAATAAAATAAACAAGGGATATGAGAAGGTACTAGACGCAAATGAGAAATTTAATACATATACAATTAAATATAATGAACTGAAAAGGGAGTTCTATACATTAGCTAATATTGATGTGACCTACGAAGAACCAACAATAGATGAAGAGATAGATAAAAAAGGCAACTAAAATTTTGGTTGCCTTTTTTTATTTGCCTAATAAATAGTTAGATAAATAAGTATTATCAGATAACTGTCCTCATGTAAATTGGTACAGTTGTTTTGCTATGTTATAACAGTTTTGGGAGGGGAGAGGATTGAAAATTACACTTAGTTATCTGAATACAATTAAATAAATCAAAGGAATTGACCTTTATAAAATTATAATATATATTTAATTTAGTTATTGATTGTACCAGTTTTTTATTGGTTGTTTTTTATAACAGAGCTACATACGGGCAATACAATGAAAAGATTTTACTAACGTGAAATAGGGTACAAGAAATATTAATAAAGGAGTACATTTTTCAGTTTTTTGGTAAAGCTAAAACTGAAAATAAAAATATTGGGTTAAAGAAAGGAAGAGGTGAACTATTTTGAAACACGTATTAGAAAGTGTTGAAAGTTTGTTCGAGACGTTCCAGATCCTTAATGAGGATGGAGAATTAGTAAATAAAGATGATATGCCTGATCTTTCAGATGATGAGTTGAAAGAATTGATGCGTCGTATGGTTTATACACGAATTCTGGATCAGCGTTCTATAGCTTTAAACAGACAAGGTCGTTTAGGTTTCTATGCACCGACAGCTGGACAAGAGGCTTCTCAATTAGGAAGTCAATTTGCTTTAGAAAAAGACGATTTTCTTTTACCGGGATATCGTGACGTTCCACAATTAATTTGGCAAGGACTTCCATTATATCAAGCATTCCTTTTCTCTAAAGGTCATTTCCATGGAAATCAAATGCCAGAAGACCTACAAGCACTAAGTCCACAAATTATTATTGGTGCTCAATATGTTCAAACAGCTGGAGTAGCATTAGGTATGAAGAAACGCGGTGCTAAAACAGTTGCTATAACATACACAGGTGATGGTGGTACATCTCAAGGTGACTTCTATGAAGGAATTAACTTTGCGGGCGCTTTTAAAGCTCCAGCTATTTTCGTTGTGCAAAATAACGGATTTGCTATTTCCGTTCCTAGAGAATTACAAACAAATGCAAAAACTTTAGCACAAAAAGCCGTTGCAGCAGGTATTGAAGGTATCCAAGTTGATGGTATGGACGTTCTAGCTGTTTATGCAGCAACTAAACATGCAAGAGAACGTGCAATTGCAGGAGAAGGTCCAACATTAATTGAGACACTTACGTACCGTTATGGTCCACATACAATGTCTGGTGACGATCCAACACGTTATCGTTCTGAAGAATTGGATAACGAGTGGGCGAAGAAAGACCCATTAGTACGTTTCCGTAAGTTCCTAGAAGGTAAAAAATTATGGTCTGAAGACGAAGAAAACAAAGTAATTGAAGAAGCAAAAGAAGATATTAAGAAGGCTATTAAAGAAGCGGAAAAATATCCTAAACAAAAAGTAACGGATTTAATTGGAAATATGTTTGAAGTATTACCTTCCAATTTACAAGAACAAATGGAAGAATATAAAGAAAAGGAGTCGAAATAAATCATGGCACAAATGACAATGATTCAAGCAATCACTGATGCAATGCGTACAGAATTAAAAAAAGATGAAAATGTGCTTGTATTTGGTGAAGATGTTGGTAAAAACGGTGGGGTTTTCCGTGCTACTGAAGGACTCCAAGATGAATTTGGTGAAGACCGTGTATTCGACACACCACTAGCTGAATCAGGAATTGGCGGGTTAACTATTGGTCTAGCTACCCAAGGATTTCGTCCAGTTCCGGAAATTCAATTTTTCGGTTTCGTTTATGAAGTAATAGATTCTATTAGTGGGCAAATGGCGCGTATGCGTTATCGTTCAGGTGGAAGATGGAATATGCCTGTTACAGTTCGTGCACCATTTGGTGGTGGAGTACATACTCCTGAATTACACGCGGATTCTTTAGAAGGTTTAATGGCACAACAACCAGGATTAAAAGTAGTTATTCCTTCAACACCGTATGAAGCTAAAGGTTTACTAATTTCTGCAATTCGTGATAATGATCCAGTCATTTTCTTAGAACATATGAAATTATATCGTTCTTTCCGTGAAGAAGTTCCTGAAGAGGAATATACAGTTGAAATTGGAAAGGCAGATGTAAAACGTGAAGGAAAAGATGTAACACTTGTTTCCTATGGTGCAATGGTTCATTCATGCCTTAAAGCTGCAGAAGAACTTGAAAAAGATGGAATTTCTGCAGAAGTAATTGATTTACGTACGGTTTCTCCTATTGATACGGATACAATATTAGAATCTGTTAAGAAAACAAATCGTGCTATCGTAGTGCAAGAAGCACAGAAACAAGCTGGTGTCGCAGCAAATGTAGTTAGTGAAATTCAAGAAAGAGCAATTCTTCATTTAGAAGCACCGGTATTACGTGTTACTGCTCCTGATACAGTATATGCATTCTCTGATGCCGAAGAAGTATGGCTTCCAAATCATAAAGACATCATAGAAAAAGTAAACGCAGTAATGAATTTCTAAAACTAGGAGGTACAAAATAATGGCATTCGAATTTAAATTCCCCGATATTGGAGAAGGAATTGCAGAAGGTGAAATTGTTAAATGGTTCTTTAAAGAAGGGGATACAGTAAAAGAAGACGACGTTTTATGTGAAGTACAAAATGATAAAGCAGTTGTTGAAATTCCTTCCCCAGTAGATGGAACTGTTCAAAAAATTCATGTAGGAGAAGGAGAAGTAGCAACAGTAGGTAATATATTTGTTACTTTCGATGCGGAAGGATACGAAGGTGGAGAAGAAACTGATTCTCAAGCTCAATCAGAATCCACTGGCTCAAATAAAGGAACCTTTGAATTTAAATTCCCTGATATTGGAGAAGGAATTGCAGAAGGTGAAATTGTTAAATGGTTCTTTAAAGAAGGCGACACAGTAAAAGAAGACGACGTTTTATGTGAAGTACAAAACGATAAAGCAGTTGTTGAAATTCCTTCCCCAGTAGATGGAACTGTTCAAAAAATTCATGTAGGAGAAGGAGAAGTAGCAACAGTAGGTAATATATTTGTTACTTTTGAAGCGGAAGGATATGAATCAGCAGAAACTTCAGCAGATTCTTCAGCGGAAACTAATAAACCACAAGCTAATAATACAAGTGCTGCCAGCTCAAATGATGATGGCAAACGTGTGATTGCAATGCCATCTGTAAGAAAATACGCTCGTGAAAAAGGTGTTAATGTTAAAGAAGTTGCTGGATCTGGTAAAAATGGACGTATATTAAAAGAAGATATCGATGCATTCTTAAATGGTGGTCAAGCAGCAACATCAGCTCAAGCTTCAACAAATGCTCAAGAAACTGCTAAAGCTGAAAAAGAAGAAGCTAAACCATATGTACCAGCTGGTGAAGAATTCCCAGAAACTCGTGAAAAAATGTCTGGTATTAGAAAAGCTATTTCGAAAGCGATGGTTAACTCTAAACATACTGCACCTCATGTTACATTATTAGACGAGGTAGATGTTACAGAACTTGTAGCACATCGTAAGAAATTCAAACAAGTTGCAATGGATCAAGGTATTAAGCTAACTTACTTGCCATATGTAGTAAAAGCATTAGTATCTGCATTAAAACAATATCCAAGCTTAAATGCATCTATTGATAATACTACTGATGAAATTATTCAAAAACATTATTATAATGTGGGAATTGCAGCTGATACAGAAAAAGGTCTTCTAGTTCCAGTTGTTAAAAATGCTGACAGAAAATCTATTTTTGAAATTTCTCAGGAAATTAATGAATTGGCAGATAAGGCAAGAAGTGGTAAACTAGCACCTGGAGAGATGAAAGGGGCTTCTAGCACAATCACTAATATTGGTTCTGCTGGTGGACAATGGTTTACTCCAGTTATTAACCAACCTGAGGTAGCCATTTTAGGTATCGGTCGTATTGCGGAAAAACCAGTTGTCAAAAATGGTGAGGTTGCAATTGCACCAGTACTAGCATTATCTCTATCATTTGACCACCGTATTATCGATGGTGCAACAGCTCAAAATGCTCTTAACCAAATGAAACGTTTATTAAATGATCCACAATTAATCATGATGGAGGCGTAAGTTAATATGGTAGTTGGAGATTTTCCGGTAGAAGTAGATACTTTAGTAGTAGGTGCAGGTCCAGGAGGATATGTTGCTGCTATTCGTGCTGCTCAATTAGGACAAAAAGTTACAATTGCTGACAAAGGTGCACTTGGTGGGGTTTGTCTAAATGTTGGATGTATTCCTTCAAAAGCTCTAATTCAAGCTGGCCATATGGTTGAAAATGCTAACGGCAATGCAGAGATCGGTATTACAACTAAAAATGTGGATGTTGATTTTACTAAAGTACAAGAATGGAAAGGTACTGTAGTCAATAAATTAACATCTGGTGTTCAAGGTCTTCTTAAAGGAAATAAAGTTGATATCGTTAAAGGTGAAGTTTATTTCGTAGACTCTAACACAGCTAAAATTATGGATGAGAAGAGCTCTCAAACATATAAATTCAACAACTGTATTATTGCAACAGGATCTCGACCAATTGAAATCCCAAGCTTTAAGTTTTCTGACCGTGTTCTTGATTCAACTGGTGCTTTAAATTTAAAAGAAATTCCTAAAAAATTAGTAGTTATTGGTGCTGGATATATCGGCAGCGAATTAGGTACTGCATATTTAAACTTTGGTACTGAGGTTACATTCCTTGAAGGTGCTAAAGATATCTTAGGTGGATTTGAAAAGTCTATGACACAAGTTGTTAAAAAAGGCTTGAAGAAAAAAGGCGCTAACATTATCACTGAAGCTATGGCTAAAGGTGTTGAAGAAACAAAAGATGGCGTTAAAGTTACGTATGAGGCTAATGGAAAAGAAGAAACAATTGAAGCTGATTACGTATTAGTTACGGTAGGTCGTCGTCCAAATACTGACGAAATTGGTTTAGAACAACTTGGTATCGAACTAACTGAAAGAGGACTTATCAAAGTTGATAAACAATGTCGTACTAATGTAAGCAACATTTACGCAATTGGCGATATTGTACCAGGTTCTCCATTAGCGCATAAAGCTTCCTATGAAGGAAAAGTAGCCGCAGAGGCAATTAGTGGAGAAAAATCCGAAGTAGACTATATCGGTATGCCTGCAGTTGCATTCGTAGAACCTGAACTAGCTTCTGTCGGTCTTTCCGAAGATGAAGCAAAAGAACAAGGTTATGAAGTTAAAGTTGGTAAATTCCCATTTGCTGCTAATGGACGTGCATTGTCCTTAAACAATACAGATGGTTTCTTGAAACTAATTACTCGTAAAGAGGATGGATTAGTTCTTGGAGGTCAAATTGCTGGACCTAATGCAAGTGACATGATTTCTGAAATTGGACTTGCTGTAGAAGCTGGTATGACTGCAGAGGATTTAGCGTTAACTATTCACGCTCATCCAACTTTAGGTGAAATAACAATGGAGGCTGCTGAAGTAGCACTTGGTACTCCAATTCATATTATGTAATTAAATGAGGCTGGAACATATCTAGTCAAAAATAAATGGCTCTAATTCATCGAAAAACGGTGATTAGAGCCATTTTTCTTTGATCTAATATATCAAATACCATGAACATACAACTTAAACATAAAAGTTACCTTAGGAGCGAAAAAGGTGTGGTACCCTCAACATTTGAGAGTACTCACACCTTTTATACTAACTTATTGACTCAGATTTTGTATCACGTCTTAACTGGCTTTAAGACCCCACATAAGAAGTCGACTTAAAACATAGATATCCATAGTAGGGGTGTACGACCAGTTGCATTCTAATAAATTTAACTAATATTCATAGGGAATTGAAAGAAAACCAAAAATGAATGTGTTTTACTTTATATTATTTTTAATTTCTTTAATAAGTTTTTTCCTTCTAGACGATTCTATAATCTCTGCCTCTTTATTAAAAGATTTAATTAAAGAAAATACAATTAATATCATAATAATGGAAAAAGGGAATGCTGCAATTATTGATGCGGTTTGTAATGCATCTAGACCACCTTGCCAAAGTAGAACTGCTGCAGTTGCAGATTGAATAATTCCCCAAGTAAATTTCACTTTATTAGATGGGTCTAAGTTTCCCCCTGTTGTTTGCATTCCCAGAACTAATGTTGCAGAATCTGCCGATGTAATAAAGAATATGGCGATTAAAACAATCCCTATTATCGACATTAATGTATCTAGAGGAAGGTTCTCGAGTACTGCAAATAAAGCGACTTCTTCTCCATTTGTATTAATTTCTTCAATGATATTAGTGCCTTCGAAAAAGTCAAATTGAATAGCTGTGCCCCCTAAAATGGTAAACCACAAAGCCCCTATAATTGTTGGAACTAATAATACGCCTAAAATAAACTCTCTTATTGTTCTACCTCGGGAAACGCGTGCGATAAAAGTACCAACAAACGGTGCCCAAGCTATCCACCATGCCCAATAAAAGAGTGTCCAATTATTTGTCCAGGCCATGTTTTCTTCGTTAAAAGGCGACATTCGTAATGTCATACTCGGTAAATCTTGAATATAACTACCTAATGTTGTTGTAAAGAAATTTAAAATAAAATTTGTAGGCCCTAGTATAAGGACAAATAGTAGTAGAAGAGAGGCAATAATTAAGTTAGTATTACTTAAATATTTCATTCCTTTACCAAGTCCACTCAAATTAGATCCTACGAATAGTATAGTAACAATTATAATAATAATTAATTCTGAAAGTATTGTTTGATCAATTCCAAATACATATGATAATCCGCCACTAATCTGTATAGCACCAAATCCTAAAGAGGTTGCAACGCCAAATACGGTGGCAAATACAACTATGGTATCAATAACTGTCCCCAATGTTCCTTTGATTCGGTCTCCAAATATAGGCTCTAATACGGAACTTAAAACAGCGGGCGATTGCTTTCTGAATTTAAAGTAGGCTAAAGCTAGAGCTACTGTAGCATAAATCGCCCAAGGATGAATTCCCCAGTGTAAGAAACTATATTTCATTGCAGTATGTGCTGCTTCCTCTGTTCCACCTTCACCGTACGGGGGTTTGTAAAAATGAGAAAGGGGTTCAGCTGCCCCCCAAAAGACTAAACCAATTCCCATACCAGCACTAAATAGCATGGCAAACCAAGATAAATAAGAAAACTCTGGTTTATCCTCAGGTCTGCCTAATTTTATCTTTCCATATTTAGAAAAGATTAAATAAATAGCGAACACCAAAAACGCAGTAGCACTTATTAAATAGAACCATCCAAATTGATCAACGAGAAATTCTTGTATAATAGATGTGACATTATTTAAATTTCCCTTTGGTAATGTTTCTTGAGGGATAACACCCCAAATAATAAATAAGGCTACAATAATTACGGATATATAAAAAACCTTCGTTACACTTCTATTTTTCATTCAATCCTCTCCTTATTCGTATCTGTAACTTACTTTACCCGTATTTTACTAATCCGATTCAGTCAAATTAAAGATTGCACCCTGATAAATGTACATGTTTTTGAGGGTAGTTGTAAAATGAAATGCATAAAAAATATAAAAGGAATTATGCGGGGGGACCTACATAGTCCAACTTTTTTCGACAAAATAAAAACCAAAAAAATGATTATGTCATACTATTTAGTGTTGACTGTAACAATGTGACATATTATAATATACATAAGACATAACAATGAGAAAAAGGGGATGGCTTAAATGGGTACAATCGTTTGTAAAGAATGTGAAAAGGTTATCGAAGCATTCGAGGAAGAAAAAGTAACAACTCTTTATAGTACATGTCCAACATGCAATAAATAAAAATTCGAAAAGAGAACGTTTTTATAATAAAAATTAGTGCACCCATTGGTTAGTGGGTGTATTTTATTGTAAAAAGTTAAAACGAAGGAATCTTATTTACGATCCCCTCGTTACTAATTAATTTTAATAAATAGGCTTTTGTTCTTTTATCACACGAATAGATTCAAGTGTTTCATCCTGTAATCCTTGTACTGGTAAACCGGCTTGTTTATTTTTATTTATATAATTTATATTTTCCTTTGTAATGATTTCACCCGGGATAAATATAGGAATTCCAGGGGGGTAAACCATTATGGATTCTGCACTTATACGTCCATCAGCCTCGGAAAATGGTATAATCTCTGTTTCGGCATAAAATGCATTCCGGGGTAAAATAGCTAGTAATGGAATGTCAGGGATTTTTACATTCACTTCTCGAGTTATTACATCATTCATATTTTCCGATTCCAATCTTTTAAGGGCTTTTAAAAGTATCTGAATCGTCTTTTCATCATCTCCGGGTGTAATAATGCATAATATATTATATAAATCGGAAAGTTCCACCTCTATATGATAATTTTCCCGTAACCATACTTCAACATCATATCCAGTCAAGCCTAAGTTTTTTACTGAAATGATTAATTTGGTAGGATCGTATCTAAAAGTAGCTTCTGTTCCAAGAATTTCCTCTCCGACACAGTAAATATAGGAAAGATTATTATTTATTTCTGTTCTAGCAAAATCGGCAAGTTGGATGGACTTTTCGATCATTTGATACCCATTGGTCGTAAGTTGTTTTCTCGCTACATCTAATGATGCTAATAAAATGTAAGATGTAGAAGTTGTAGTTAACATGGACAAAATGGTTTGAACTCTTTCATGTGAAATTCGATCACCTTGGAGATTTAAAACAGAGCTTTGCGTTAAGGATCCTCCTAATTTATGGACACTGGTCGCCGCAATATCTGCACCAGCCTGCATTGCCGAAAGTGGAAGACCTTCATGAAAATGAATATGAACCCCATGTGCTTCATCAACCAGAACAGGAACATTATATTCATGTGCAATTGAAACAATTTTTTCTAAATCTCCAGCTATTCCGAAGTAAGTAGGGTTAATGACTAATACACCTTTCGCATCAGGGTGTACCTGTAATGCGTGTTTTACAGCAGATGGGGTTATACCATGAGAAATACCTAAGTTTTCATCTAATTCCGGATGTATAAAAATCGGAGTTGCACCAGCAAATATAATTGCGGAAGTAATAGATTTATGTGCGTTTCTTGGAACAATAATTTTATCCCCCGGTTTACATACACTTAAAATCATTGTCATAATAGCACCACTAGTTCCTTGAACGGAAAAGAAAGTATAATCCGCTCCAAAGGCCTCTGCAGCTAATTCTTGGGCCTCTTTAATGATTCCTTGGGGATGGTGTAAATCGTCAAGTGGTTCTATATTAATTAAATCCATTTTAAATACATTCTCACCTAAGAAATCTTTAAATGCTGGGTCAATAGCATTCCCTTTTTTATGGCCGGGTATATGAAAAGGAATGGGATGATTATTTATATGCCTTAATAAACCAGAAAATAATGGTGTACGTTGTTGATCTATCATGGAAAACATTCTCCTCTATGGTTGAAAACATATTTTTGCATTTTGTAACCAAAGTATTATAGCAGAATTAGTAATTTATTTGTATAGTGTTAGCAAGTATCTATAGAAAAATGTTAAGATTTATATAGATGAAAATAAAGACTTAGGGGGAATAGGCATGAAGTTTCAAACCCGGCTTACAGAATTATTAAATATAGAATATCCAATTATTCAAGGAGGCTTAGCTTACCTGGCTTATTCGGATTTAGCTGCAGCTGTATCTAATGCTGGGGGATTAGGGCAAATAACTGCAATGAGTTTGGGTAGCCCAGAAGAATTACGTAAAGAAATTCAAAAAGTTAAAACACTTACAGATAAGCCTTTTGGAGTCAATTTTGCTATTGGACAACATGGAAGACGTTTCGATCACATGGTAGATGTCGCAATTTCAGAAAAAGTTCCGGTTATTTCTGTCACAGGGGGAAATCCAAACGAGCTCCTTGATATGGTTAAGGGTCACAATATTAAAACATTAGTATTAGTGGCGGCGAAACGGCAGGCTAAAAAAGCAGAAGAATTAGGTGCAGATGCCGTGATGGTAGTTGGCCAAGAAGGTGGTGGCCATCTTGGGCGTAGTGATACAGGAACACTTGTGTTAACTCCAGATGTAGTGGATCATGTATCTATACCTGTTGTTTCATCTGGTGGCATTGTGGACGGAAGAGGATTAATGGCAGCTTTAAGTCTTGGAGCAGAAGGAATAGAGATGGGGACAAGGTTTATTGCAACGAAAGAATGTGTTCATGCTCATGAGCGGTACAAACAAGCTATTTTGCAAGCAGATGATAATAGCACAGTTGTTATTAAACGGTCAATAGGTGCCCCAGCAAGAGCACTAAAAAATAATTGGACGGATAAAATTTTAGAGATAGAAGAACATAATGATGGATATGAGTCACTTAAAGATTATATTAGTGGTAAAGCAAATAAACGCTTTATTTATGATGGGGACAATGAAAATGGTTTTGGATGGGCAGGTCAGTCTGCCATAAGAATTAAAGATATACCAACGGTTGATGAACTTATACAAGGTATTATAAAAGAAGCAGAACAAGTTGTAAATAAATGGAAGTGAGAGGGGGCTGCTATACAGCTCCCTTTTCACATTAATGTGTTTGTAGCGAGGATTGATAAAAAGGAATTAAATCTTCATAGGTTTCTTTCGTAAATTTGAATAATTTTTCCCCATTTCTAACCCGTTCATCATCTGGAGAAAGGTGCTTCCCAATTAAAAATTCACCCTTTTTTACATCTCGAAATCTCTCAAGATGTTTTATATCTAGTTCAGTAATAGGAAAAGATTCTTTTTTTGTATGATCTAACGAAATTACATAATCGTTTGGGAGTTTCTTCAAATCTTCAAATTGGTTGATAAATGATTGTGCAATCTTCTCTTTATTTGGAAGTTCGTAAATAAAAGCAAGCCAAACAAATAGATGATCATCAAATAGTCCTAATTGAAAATGAGGGTGTTTTTTATACCCCCTTTTATTATTTCCTATGGCTAACCAGGTATCTTGTGGCGGGTTTACCGTCCTTCTAGCATGCTTGGCGATATGCAAAAACATTTCATTTCCCAATTCGGCTGAAAGAACGTCAACTAATTGACTACCAATTAATTGAAATTTCGGCTGTATTCGGTTTTGAATTGCTTCCATTCTAGAATCTAAGCCGTCAATATGAAATGTTTCAAAGTCTTCTTTGTTAAATCCTTGTAATGACATTTTAATCATCCTTCCAATAAATTAAATATTCATTCGATTAAATTACAATCAACAACTTTTGAATAGGTTTCACTTTATTATAATAATTATTATTAAGTAATCATATAATGAAGTCAAGTATCGCAAATTTCGAAACAGAAGTTTCCTAAGACAACTAGAGGAAATACTTATTATAACCATCCTCTTCTGAAAATTAAACGAACCAATTATCATCTTAGACATAAAATATATAAAGTCGGAAGTTAATGGAGCTAATAAATTAACTGAAGGGAGAGGCTCTTTTGAAGTTCGTGATGGAAATTATTAAGAGAGAAGAAGCAAAAGAAAAATTGCCGGTTATAAAAATGGAAATTGATTACGAGCTAATGACACTTTATGATGCTATTCAAGAAGATGACCAAGTGCAAATTATAAAGTCAAAAGAACGATTAACATTTTTGGTAAAACAATTAACGGAAATAAAAAAGTACTAGAAAACTAGGCATTCGCTATTAGGCTTTAGCGAATGCCTTAGTTATACCTATGTTGGAAGAAAGTATATGTTTTTCAATCTGCCAGGTATTCTTTATTGTTTTTTTCTATCAAGTGGACTTGATGACTTGACTCCTTGGTTTTGATACAATAAACGTATATTGTAAAAATGGAGGATTTACTATGAACCATGAGATGCTTGAAGAAATTTACACAAATGCAAAAAAATGGGTAGAAGAAGCCGGGGAAAATATTCGTAGCAAAATTAATAATCCATTAACTATTGATACTAAATCAAACCCAAATGATCTTGTTACTACAATGGACAAGGAAACAGAATTATTTTTTGTTTCTAAGATAAAAGGGACTTATCCTAATCATTCTATTATCGGTGAGGAAGGCTATGGCGATGAATTAACTAACTTGGATGGAACAGTTTGGATAATAGATCCCATTGATGGGACTATGAACTTTGTACATCAAAAACGTAATTTTGCTATCTCGATAGGAATTTTTCATGATGGTGTTGGTGAAATTGGCTTTGTATACGATGTTATGAATGATGTTTTATATCATGCAAAAAGAAATCAAGGAGCATATAAGAATGATACAAAATTAGAACCTCTTAATAAGGAAGTAGTTTTAGAAAAGGCAATAGTTGGAATGAATCATTTTTGGCTCTGTAATAATTTGACAGTAGAAGTAGAAACCATGCAAAAATTTGTAAAACATGTAAGAGGAACAAGGACATATGGTTCAGCTGCTTTAGATTTCGCTTATTTAGCTGAAGGTATAACGAATGGCTACCTTTCTTTAGGTTTAGCACCATGGGACGTTGCTGGAGGAATGGTAATTGCTGGAGAAGTAGGAGTAGTGACTACCAATGTAGATGGAACACCTTTGGATATGTTAAATAAAAGTACAGTGGTAGCAAGTAATCAAGCTCTCCACTACCAAATTATCCAATTTATAAAAGAAGGAAGGAAGTGACTATTTTACGTCACTTTTTTCCTTCCTTTTTAACGATAGGCCGTATCCCATTATAATAAATCCCAATAAAATAAATAAAAGTATAACCCATATATTTCGATAGGTAATCGAAATAGCAGCTCCTATAAATGATGCTACAACCAATAATGCTAGCGTCAACATTTTTCCGTTAATATTTTCCATCAAGACACCTCTATTTCGTTTCTATTATAACTTAAATCATTATAATTTTCAAAAATCCACTTTCTATACGATGTGTCAAAAAAGAGAATAAAAAAACTTCTACGTTACCCAAAGGACGTTGGCAACGTAGAAGTTAAAGGAAGGCCGACTAAAGACGAGCTTTGCGCCCAACTCAATATCCTTATTAAATTCACTTTCTACTAGCATGATTATTAAAGGTTTAGTATGATAAGATAGTAAAGGTATGAACGTTAAAGTGGGGGAGACAGATGGATAATTTTAGTTTTTTTGTATTTGATATGGTACTGAACCAATATGGGGTTGAAAACATATTTTGGATATTTTATGTACTAAATTTAATTCTTTCCGTTATAGCATATAAATTAGGCTTTGCTAGAAAATTACCGCTTCTACAATCCGTTATTGTGTACATACTTTTATTAGTCGGTGTATATATTCTGACGATATTCAGTACGGTCATGAGAATGCCTAGTGTTGAAAGCTTGATAGTCATTAATTTAGTGTTAGCGATTTATCGTACTAGACTTCACTTTCAGCGTAGAGCTAAAAAAGAAAATGCTTCTTAAATATAGAAAAAGCGCCTGATCAAAGGCGCTTTTTCTATATTTAAATGAAAGGGTCATGTTGTTTATTTTCTTCAAATAGATAAAATCTTCCCGTGGCATGACGTTCTTTTGTCTTTTTATCTATTCTTTCACGGCAATCTGGACATAAATACATATAGGTTCTACGATTTCTTAGTTTTTTAGCTTCTTTGGTATTATCTTGTAGGCTATCTATTTTATCACATAAAGTACATTTAACCTGCATATTCTCACCTCAAACCAATCCATAAATTTTGCAGGGTGGGATGAATTTTCACCTTAGACAAATTGTTAGTAGAAATCCTCTTTATTATATCATAAAAATACAATGTTTTTAGAATGAAAATGGGGGTATATATTAATAAAGAGACTCGGAGGTGATAATATGAAAAAAATTTTTATGTATACAGCGTTAGGAATAATGGGTGCAGCAATTGGAGTGATTGCTGTTCAATGCTACTTAAAAGGTTATCAAAATAGTGATAGGGATAGTAATTCAACTTTTGAGAATGCTGGTGTTCCTGATCAATCGCCAATTGTTAATGAAACCCAACTAGAAAATTCAAAAATGGTTTCTGAGGGTTCTCAATTTGGAGTCCACTACTATAATGAAAATAAAAACGACTAAAGAGGGGAGTTAACTTTTCTTTAGTTTAGTATAAAAAAGGCATTCGCTCACCTAATAGCGAATGCCAACCCTCTATTTGTTTAGATTATGATTAGATTGTTCTTTTTCAATTTCTTCTAATTGTTGTTGTTCGTCTTTAGGAATATTTTCTTTGTTTTGATCAGGTTCCTCTGGTACATCGTCTCTTATAGGAACATTAGGCATATATCTACCAACGATTGCTGATAGTTCATCGACAAATCCTTGAACAGGGTGACCTTGTCTTATTTTCTCGGCTATACCTTTTAACCTCTCTGTAACATCTGCATCAGCAACAACTACAGCTGTTTTTCCGTAAGGATCATGATATAAAGACTCCAAAACAGTATATTTAATTGTTCCAACTCGCGATCGATCTAAATCTTTATCTACATCTATTCCCACTACCGCATATGGACCTGCAACAACTGTCGTTGCATCGTTAACGTCCGGAACTCTGCTAGCAACATTTGATAAATGTGTTGCTATTTCTGCATTTGATAAATCTTGTAAATCATGTGGGCTTGAGTTTTTTACTTGCACAAATTGATCATTTGTTTTCCTTGATTCTAAAGAGCTTTCGTCATTTTGTCCAGCACATCCCGAGAAAATGAACATCGTTAAAAGCGAAATAATTAAAATGAACTTTCTATTTATAATCATTTCATTCCTCCTCAATCTTGCGTTATGCTTATTTTGGATGGAATAAAATAATTTATACTCGGTACATGAAAAATCTTGCTATTTCAAAAAACTTTACTAACTTTTAAACAATCCCTAATGCAAAAAAGCTGCTATACATATAGCAACTTTTATAACAATTAATTAATTTTTATTTTTTTAATGTTTTTAATAGGATCATTTTTATTCATTCCATTACCATAGATAAAGTAAACAGGTCCATCTTTTTTAATTGGCTTACCATCAATAGCAAATAAAAAATAACCATTTACTAGTTGATCTATATCGATAGTTACTAACTCTTGATTATCCTCAGATAGAAAAGTGGCACTTTTTGCAGAATCATTAATTTCCGCATTTTTTACGAAATCGTAAAGAGGCATAACATAGGAATTTTTAAGTATTTCTTCACCTTCCTTTTTGGTTAGGCCCTTATTAACAGGAGGTACTTTCGCATTTGATTGAAATACTTCTCTGTTATATCTCTCGGCTAACTTTTTGGTATTAGGGATATCTTCCTTTGATTTAGTATTTTTCGTAAATGCTTCATCGAGCAATACTTTTCGTTCGTCAAAAATCCAAACAGTTGGATCTAAGGTAATGGAATAGGAAACATTTCCTATAATTGGTACGATCATTTTGCTCTCTCCCCCTCATTTATGTATCTTTATTAAGAATAGCAAAGAAAATTATATTTTTCACCATAAAAGAAGACTTTATTTTATTTGCATTTTTTGAGTGCTAGCTTTAATATAATATAAGAAAAGTCTCTAGCGGGGGGGATAATTTTGATGCCTGAGGTTACTGTGAATCACCGCGATAAAGCCCATGCTCTTCTTAAGGCTGATGCTGAAAAAATTTTAAGACTTATAGAAGTTCAGATAGAAAATTTAACAATGCCACAATGTCCCGTATATGAAGATGTTTTGGATACTCAAATGTTTGGTCTTTCAAGGGAAATTGATTTTGCAGTACGTTTGGACTTAATAAGTGAGAATGAAGGAAAAGAACTTCTGGAAAATTTGGAAAAAAAATTGAATATACTCCATGAGGCTTCTCAAAATTCATTATAGTTATTTTGTTCCATAGATCTAAGAAAGAAAACGCAAAAACTTTGCCCACATTATAGTTATTGGCAAGGTTTTTTTGTTTCTTTACAATTAATAAAACAGTAGGTTGAAAACTTTTATTCTTCAATAGATTTTACATAAATAACATTCATGTGGTAAACTATTAAAAATATTTCTATTTTCATCTACTATTTAAAATACATAGATTAATAGGGAGTAGTAAGATGATAAAAAGAATTAAAGATTATGATTACACACTAATCATTGCCCCATTAGTATTAGCAGCATTCGGACTTGTCATGATATATAGCGCTAGTATGGTTACAGCGGTTGTAGAAGGTTTTAAGAGTAATCACTATTTGATTAGACAAGCCATTTGGTTTGCTTTTGGATTATTGGGATTTGTATTTACCTCGATTTTTCCATATAAAAAATATCAGAAATTAATGAAACTGATTATTATTTTAGTAATTATTCTTCTACTAGGATTATTCCTTTTTGGAAGTACGGTAAATAATGCTAGATCATGGTATAACTTTGGACCAGCCAGTTTCCAACCTGCAGAATTTGCAAAATTAGCTTTAATTATGTATCTAGCATCAGTATATTCTAAGAAACAATCTTACATTAATGAGTTTTACAGAGGAGTATTACCACCATTAGTAATGACTGGTATTATTTTAGGCTTAATCGTTCTACAACCTGATATTGGAACAGCTGCTATCATTTTCTTAATAGCGTGTTCTGTCATATTTAGCTCAGGAATAAGGTTGAAACATTTGTCCATTTTGATAGCCATCGGAATTGGAATAATCTTATTAACCATTCCGTTTATGGTATCAGAGGAACGCTTAGCTAGATTTACAGGAGCTTATCAGCCATTTCAAACTCCTGATACCGATGGATACCACTTAATTCAGTCTTATATAGCAATTGGAACAGGTGGGTTAACAGGAACTGGTTTAGGTCAGAGTGTTCAAAAATTGGGGTATTTGATGGAAGCCCATACGGACTTTATCATGGCGATAGTAGCAGAAGAGTTAGGGCTTATAGGAGTTATTATCGTAATCGGTTTATTAGCTATCATTGTTTTGCGAGGTATATTTATAGCTAGAAAATGTAGTGATAGCTTTGGATCGTTACTCGCAATTGGAATATCTTCCATGGTAGGTATTCAAGCTTTTATTAATTTAGGTGCAATTAGTGGCCTTCTACCTATAACAGGTGTTCCTTTACCATTTGTAAGTTATGGCGGATCTTCTCTGTTAGTGATGTTAATTTCGATGGGAATATTAAACAACATTGCGATGTCTGTTAACAGGGATGGTTACCAAACAACTATTAAACATAAATAAACAGGAGGTATATTATGGGAGAAATCAAAAGAATTAATAAAGTACTAGTTGCAAACCGTGGAGAAATAGCAATTCGTGTATTTCGTGCTTGTACAGAATTAAATATTCGCACAGTGGCCATTTACTCAAAAGAAGATACTGGATCTTACCATCGATTTAAGGCTGACGAAGCGTATTTAATCGGAGAAGGTAAAAAACCAATTGATGCTTATTTAGATATTGAGGGAATTATTGCTTTGGCCAAAAAAGTGGATGTAGATGCAATCCATCCTGGGTATGGTTTCTTATCGGAAAACATACAATTTGCTAAGAGATGTGAAGAGGAAGGGCTAATCTTTATTGGACCAAATAGTGAACATTTAAGCATGTTTGGGGATAAAGTTAAAGCAAGGGAACAAGCTGTAAACGCAGGACTCCCAGTCATTCCTGGTAGTGATGGTCCCGTTCAAACATTGGATGAAGTAGTTGAATTTGGAGAAAATCATGGGTATCCAATTATCATCAAAGCTTCACTTGGTGGTGGCGGACGTGGAATGCGTATTGTTCGGAATGAGAAAAGTGTCAAAGAAGCTTATGAACGCGCTAAATCAGAGGCGAAAGCGGCATTTGGTAATAATGAAATTTACGTAGAAAAATTAATTGAAAATCCAAAGCATATAGAAGTTCAAATTATTGGAGATCAACATGGAAATATTGTTCACCTATATGAAAGGGATTGTTCAGTACAACGTCGCCATCAAAAAGTTGTAGAAGTAGCTCCAAGTTTATCCTTATCAGAAGAATTACGTCATGAAATTTGCGATGCTGCAGTGCGATTAATGAAAAATGTAAATTACATTAATGCTGGAACCGTTGAATTTCTTGTAACGAACAATGAATTTTATTTTATAGAGGTTAATCCTCGCGTTCAAGTAGAACATACAATTACGGAAATGATTACTGGTATTGATATCGTACAAACTCAAGTAAGAATTGCTCAAGGCTACGAGATTAACAGTAAAACGGTTGGTATCCCACCACAAGATGAGATCCGAACTAATGGTTATGCAATTCAATCACGTATCACTACAGAAGATCCGTTAAATAATTTTATGCCTGACACTGGAAAAATTATGGCGTATCGATCTGGTGGGGGATTTGGTGTAAGACTGGATGCCGGTAATGCTTATCAAGGTGCAGTTATTTCCCCTTATTATGATTCTTTACTTGTGAAAGTTTCTACACACGCATTGACTTTTGAGCAAGCTGCCCATAAAATGGTTCGAAATTTAAAAGAATTCCGAATCCGTGGTATTAAAACAAATATTCATTTCCTTGAAAATGTAATTATGCATGAAAATTTCTTGTCTGGTGAATATGACACGACGTTTATTGATCATACACCTGAATTATTTGTTTTCCCTAAAAGAAAAGACCGTGGAACGAAAATGCTTTCGTATATTGCACATACAACAGTAAATGGTGTAGGTGGAAGAGAAAAACCAAACTATCCAGCGTTGAAAATTCCAAAAGTAAAAAATGCAAACGAGGAATTTTTTGGAACGAAACAAATATTAGATGAGCAGGGTCCAGAAGGTCTGGCGAAATGGTTGAAAGATCAAAAAGAAGTGTTGCTAACAGACACTACATTTCGTGATGCTCATCAATCGCTTTTAGCAACAAGAATTAGAACAAAAGACATGTTGGATATTGCTGAACCAACCGCTAAATTATTGCCTAATTTGTTCTCAGTAGAAATGTGGGGAGGGGCAACATTCGATGTGGCTTACCGTTTCTTAAAAGAAGATCCATGGCATAGATTATTAAAACTGCGCGAGAAAATGCCGAATGTTCTATTCCAAATGTTATTAAGAGCAAGTAATGCAGTGGGATACAAAAACTACCCAGATAATGTGATCAGCGAATTCATTCAAAAGAGCTCTAGTGCGGGAATAGATGTATTCCGTATTTTTGATAGTTTAAACTGGATAGAAGGTATGCGTTTAGCCATCGAATCCGTTAGGGAAAATAATAAAATTGCTGAAGCTACTTTATGTTATACAGGTGACATATTGGATAAAGGTAGAACAAAATATGATTTAGATTATTATAAAAATATGGCTAAAGAACTTGAAGCTTCTGGAGCACATATTCTAGGTATTAAAGATATGGCGGGATTATTAAAACCTGAGGCAGCGTATCAATTAATATCTACATTAAAAGAATCAACGGATTTACCTATTCATCTTCATACACATGATACAAGCGGCAACGGTATCTATACTTATGCACGTGCCATTCAAGCGGGAGTTGATGTTGTAGACGTAGCAGTTGGTTCAATGGCTGGGCATACTTCTCAACCAAGTGCACAAACCCTATATCATGCACTTGAAGGTACAGACCGTCAGCCAAAAATTAATGTAGAAAACTATGAAAAACTATCAACTTATTGGGAAGGTGTTCGTGGATATTATTCAGACCTTGAAAATGGTATGAAGGCTCCGCACACTGAAGTTTATTTCCACGAAATGCCTGGCGGTCAATATAGTAACCTACAGCAACAAGCAATAGCTGTTGGTTTAGGAGAACGTTGGGATGAAGTAAAAGCAATGTACCGTAATGTGAATGATATGTTTGGTGACATAGTGAAAGTTACACCGTCCTCAAAAGTGATAGGAGATATGGCTTTATTTATGGTACAAAATAATTTAACGGAAGATGATATTTTTGAACGTGGAGAGTCAATTGATTTTCCTGATTCCGTTATTGAATTTATACAAGGAATGATTGGTCAACCATATCAAGGTTTCCCTAAAGAATTACAAAGAATTATTCTTAAAGGCAAGGAACCAATTACAGTAAGGCCTGGTGAATTATTAGACCCAGTTGACTTTGTAGAAATAAGAAATACTTTATTTAAAACTTTAAACAGACAAGTAACCAGTTTCGATGTGATTTCTTATGCCCTCTATCCTAAAGTATTCATGGATTATCAAAAGTTCTATGAAGAATATGGTGATATGTCCGTGTTAGACACTCCAACTTTCTTTTTTGGAATGAACTTAGGAGAAGAAATAGAAGTAGAAATTGAAAAAGGAAAAACCCTTTTTGTTCGGTTAATTTCTATTTCTCAACCGGAACCAGATGGGACTCGTACTGTATACTTTGAGTTAAACGGTCAACCAAGACAAATTAATATCAAAGACGAAAATGTACAATCTTCTGTCGCAACAAGAGCTAAAGTAGATAAAGGAAATGAAAAACAAATTGGTGCGACAATGCCAGGTACGGTTTTAGAGGTTAGCTGTTCAAAAGGAGATCATGTTGACAAAGGTGATAACTTACTGACAACAGAAGCGATGAAAATGGAAACAACAATTCAAGCGCCATTTAGAGGAGTTATTAAGGAAATTCATGTTGGAAAAGGGGATAGCATAGCTGTCGACGATCTTCTAATAGAATTTGAATAAAAGTATGTGTTCAACATCCTAAAGGTAGAAAAGGAAGCTTCCAAATGGAACGCTTCCTTTTCTACTTATTTTATTCCACCTAAAAGGGCAGCAAGACTCCCACCTCATGCTTCAGGGTAAATAAAGAAGGTAGGTGGGAGGATAGCTGTGAGCCAAACCATCAGTGGGGGATGAAGGAAACCCCACTGATGGTTGTCTTCTTTATAAAGTTTTAATTGCAGATTGTTGATATTTATTGTTTTCTTTTTTTAACCTTACTTTCTCTGCTTTGGCGCTTCTGCTAGAAAGTAATAGAAAATAACTTAACATACCAAAATAACAAGATATAACAAGTGCATGCATTAAAGCAACTGCAAGGTTTAGTAGAGTAAAAATAATCATAGCGCCAAAAAAGACTTGTAAAGTAATTAAAGAAATGGTGATAATCGAACCCCAGTACATGACGTGATTTGATCTATAACGTTTTATCAATTTGATAAATAGAGCAATGGTCCATATAAATAAGATTCCTGCCATGAAACGATGACCCATTTGTATCCATTGCTGGAAATTGTAATCCGTATAGGAAAAGGGCGCATTGTTATTACAGAATGGCCAGCTACTACATACTAAATTTGAACTTGTATGTCGTACTAACGCTCCTGAATAAACAACTATGAGGGAATAAGCTGTAAGTAAGTAAATTTCAATGCGATTTTTTTTCTGTATAGCTAACGTTTTTGTATCCCATTTCTTATCGATTTCAAAAATTAGTAACATTAGTAGAAATACTGCTGCAAAAGATATTAGTGAAATACCAAAATGAGCCGCTAAAACAAAATCAGACTGCCCCCACATCACTGCCGCTGCTCCAATTAGAGCTTGTAATAGGAGAACGAAAACAGAAGTAATGGAGAGAAACTTCACTTCACGAATAGTTCCGAATTGTTTCCAAGCAAGAATTGCCAATGCAACAACTATAATTCCTACTCCTCCTGAAACTAATCTGTGACTTAATTCAATAATCATCTCGAAATGGGACTCAGAAGGTATTAGTTGTCCTTCACATAAAGGCCAACTGTCTCCACAACCATCTTCAGATCCCGTTTTTGTTACAAGTGCTCCACCTAGTAATACTAGCAGCATACCAATCGTCGCTAGTACAGATAACCATTTCAAAAGTTTCATCATAATATATGTATGCCTCACTTTGTGATGTATAGTATAAATACAATCCTCCTAATATTAATATTATCATCATAAATAATCCAATAAAAGCTCTTACATCATTAATATAACACGACAAAATCCTATTTTCACTATGTAAAATGTAAAAAACCTTGCAATATTGTCTAGAGTTTGCTAGAAATAGATTAGGGAATAATTGCTAATACAGTATATAAGTAGTAAGGATACATAGTTTCATTGAATATTCACAATGTTTTGCTAAAGTTCGAATTTTTGTCACACTTTCAAGGCGTACACCGTGCTAAGATAGTAGTCAGTATGGGTTTATGGATTATCTTATCTTTTCGTGATATTATTTCATTAGTCGTCCTTTTTAATGGATTCCGAGATTTTACAACATTGACATTGTGATAAAGGGGGTATAGGGGTGTATGAATAAAGCGGGTGCGCCGTACAGAGAAATAATACAAGATTCAACAGTATCTACAAGACAAAAATTCAAGACATTAATTACAGAAATAAAAGCCTTAATTAAGGTTGGAATCATTAATTCCAATTTAATTACTACTTTTACTGGAATATGGTTAGCAATTTATTTTACTGATTCTTCCCTTAAGTACCATTGGGATGTTATAGCTTTGACCCTACTGGGAAGCGCTTTAGTTATAGCGGGCGGTTGTATCGTTAATAATTGGTTCGATGTAGATATTGATCCAAAAATGGAACGAACTAAAAATCGTCCTACGGTAACTGGATTCTTTTCGCTTAAATCCGTACTAATAATAGGACTTGTAACCACAACTATTGGTTTACTTCTATTATCTTTTACAACGATAGAGGCGACCCTTTTTGCTTTCTTTGGTTGGATTGTGTATGTTATCTTTTATACAATGTGGTCTAAAAGAAAAACAACGTTAAATACGATTGTTGGTAGTTTTTCTGGAGCTATGCCCCCACTTATTGGATGGGCTGCTATAAGTCCAGAATTCCACATTATTCCTTTAGTATTATTTTTAATTATGTTTATTTGGCAGACACCACATTTCCTATCTTTAGCGATGAAGAAGACGGAAGACTATAAAGAAGCTGGAGTACCAATGTTACCTGTCGTTTATGGATTTGAAATAACTAAGCGACAAATTGTGATATATACTCTTTGCTTATTACCATTACCTTTTTTTATGACATCACTAGGTATGGTATTCGTTGTAATTTCCACGCTATTAAATATTGGGTGGATAATCATAGGTTTTAAAGGATTTTTTGTCAAAGATGATTTAAAGTGGGCGAATATGATGTTTATATATTCTTTAAACTATTTAACAATTGTTTTTTTACTAATGATTATCGTAACTTTACCAATTTTTAATTAGCTCTACCTTGTTGTTTAAAAAATTTTATAAATGTATCAGACATAAGGAGAAAGAGAGGTATGAATACATGAGTCATTGGATGGGAAAATTGAAAACTTTACTAATGTTAAGTTTTACAGCAATTGTTTTATCAGCATGTGGTAAAGAAAACTTAACAGCTCTAGATCCAAAAGGATATGGAGCAGAAAAATCAATGGATATCATGATTCTTTCTATCGTTATCATGACTGCGGTATTTATAATTGTAGCAATTATTTTTACGATAGCTGTAGTTAGATTCCGCGAAAAGAAAGGGAGAGAAGATTATATCCCTAAACAAGTAGAGGGAAATCACACTTTAGAGATTGTCTGGACTGCAATACCGATTGTTTTAGTATTTGTATTAGCTATTCCAACAATTATCACTATTTTTGATTTAGCCGATACTGCAGAAGCTGAGAGTTCTATAAAGGTTGAAGTTACAGGTAATCAATACTGGTGGCATTTTGATTACAAAGGTGAAGAAATTCAAACAAGTCAGGACTTATATGTTCCAGTTGGGAAAAAAGTATACCTAGATATTCAATCATCTGATGTTATCCATTCATTCTGGGTACCAACTATTTCTGGGAAAATGGATGCTAACCCTGAGAACGTAAACACAATGTTTATAGAAGCATATGAAGAAGGGGTATATTGGGGTAAATGTGCGGAGCTTTGTGGCCCATCACACTCATTGATGGACTTTAAAGTTGTTGCAGTTAGCCAAGATGAATTTGATCAATGGGTTGAAGATATGAAGAATGTGAATCCAGAAGAAAAGCCACAAGATGCGGTTGCATCCGAAGGACAGGGTTTATTTGAAGCTAATAATTGTATGGCTTGTCATGCAATCGGTTCTTCACCAGTAGCAGTTGGTCCGAATTTAACTAACTACGCAAACCGTACTGCAGTTGCAGGTATTTTAGAACCTACAAAAGAAAACTTAGTAGACTGGATTATGGATCCTGAGTCAATTAAACCAGGAAATAAAATGACTGGTAATTACCCTGAAGTTTCAAGAGATGAAGCTGAAAAAATTGCTGAATACTTAATGCAATTAGACCATTCAGATGTGAATCCTGAAAGTGCAGGCGGAATTATTGACTAAAGTTATTTGGGATGAAAGACATACAAAGGGAGGTTAATGTTTTGAGTATAGCATCTACTCAGAAAAAGGGCTTCGGTGCTATTTTATGGGACTATTTAACAACAGTTGACCATAAAAAAATCGGTAATATGTATCTAGCGGCGGGTGCATTCTTTTTCCTGCTCGGAGGTATTGAAGCTCTAATTATACGGATTCAACTAATTAAACCAGAAAATGATTTTATTAGTGCAGGTTTATACAATGAAATGATTACAATGCATGGTACAACTATGATTTTCTTTGCGGCCATGCCTATGTTATTAGGTTTTATGAATGGTGTTATGCCACTTCAAATTGGGGCGCGAGATGTTGCGTTTCCATTCTTGAATTCACTAGGTTTTTGGTTATTCTTACTTGGTGGTATTTTAATGAACCTAAGTTGGTTCTTTGGTGGTGCACCTGATGCTGGTTGGACTGGATATGCTCCATTGTCTACTTCCTCACCAGGTCACGGTTTAGACTATTATGTTATGGGTCTGCAATTATCTGGTGCCGGTACATTAATGGGGGGAATTAACTTCCTTGTTACTATTGTTACTATGCGTGGACCGGGAATGACATACATGCGGATGCCGCTATTTACTTGGACTACTTTTGTAGCTAGTATTCTTATCCTATTTGCGTTTCCAGCATTAACTGTAGGTTTATTTTTACTTCAGTTTGACCGCATGTTTGGATCAGCATTCTTTGATGTTGCACTTGGTGGTAACTCTGTTATTTGGCAACACTTATTCTGGATTTTTGGGCACCCAGAAGTTTATATTTTGATTCTACCGGCTTTCGGTATCTTTAGTGAAATCATTCCGACATTCTCTAAGAAACGTTTATTTGGATATTCATCAATGGTATTTGCGACATTCTTAATCGCGTTTCTAGGATTTATGGTTTGGGCTCACCACATGTTTACAGTAGGTCTTGGTCCTGTAGCAAACTCTATTTTTGCGGTAGGTACAATGGCGATTGCAGTACCCACTGGTATTAAGATTTTTAACTGGCTTGCAACCATGTGGGGTGGAAGTATTAAAATTAATTCAGCAATGTTATGGGCATTAGGATTTATTCCGTCATTTACTATTGGTGGGATGACTGGGGTAATGCTAGGTGCTTCGACTGCTGACTTCCAATACCATGATACCTATTTCGTTATTGCCCATTTCCACTATGTTATCGTAGGTGGGGTAGTATTCGGTATTTTAGCAGGTTTACATTATTGGTGGCCAAAATTTTTCGGTAAAGTGCTTAATGAAACTATGGGTAAGATTGCATTTTGGTTATTCTTTATTGGTTTCCATTTAACTTTCTTTATTCAACATTTCCTAGGATTAATGGGTATGCCTCGTCGTTATTGGGTGTTCCTAGAAAACCAAGGATTGGATACAGGAAACCTTATCAGTACAATTGGTGCATTCTTTATGGCTGCTGGTTCAATAGTATTTATTATTAATATTATTTACACAACAGCTAAAGGAGAAAAAGCTGCTAATGACCCATGGGGTACAGGTCGTACATTAGAGTGGGCTATTTCATCTCCAGCACCAGAATATAATTTTAAACAATTACCATTAGTTCGTGGTTTAGATCCTTACTGGATTGAAAAAATGGATGGAAATACGAAAATGACTCCAGCTGAACCTCTTGATGACATTCACATGCCTAATGGTTCTATTTTGCCGGTAGTCATTTCAATCGGATTCTTTATAGCTTCCTTTGGATTTATCTATCAAGTCGATAATAAATCTTGGCTAATTGTTCTATTTGCAGGTATGGTAATTGCAATAGGCTCTATGCTAATAAGATCTTTGAAAGATGATCACGGTCATCATATTCATAAAGAAGATCTAGAAAAGGAGGCAGATTAAGATGAGTCACGATCATTCCTTGAGTCCAGAAATTCATGATCCAGCTAAGGCTACTCATGAGGGGAAACATAAGTATCTTGGATTATGGTTTTTCCTTGGTGGTGAAACAGTTCTTTTTGCTAGTTTCTTTGCAACCTATTTGGCGTTAAGAAACTCAACTGCTGGTGGACCTTCTTCCCAAGAACTATTTGGTTTAGAACTTGTATTTGTTATGACTATTCTCTTGTTAACAAGTTCTTTAACTAGTGTATATGCTATATATCATATGAAAAACCATGATTTCAAAAAGATGCAATTATGGTTTGGAATTACTGCATTACTTGGTCTAGGATTCTTAGGTTTTGAAATTTATGAGTTTACACACTATATTACTGATTATGGTTTTACATTCCGCTCTTCAGCATTCGGATCAGCGTTCTATACATTAGTTGGATTCCACGGTGGCCACGTAGTATTTGGTCTTAGCTGGTTAACAGCACTAATGGTTCGAAATGCAAAAAGAGGGTTAAGTCTTTACAACGCTCCAAAATACAACACGTTCGCTATCTATTGGCACTTTATTGATGTTGTTTGGGTATTTATCTTTACAGTTGTATACTTGATGGGGATGGTGAGTTAATTTATGACAGGTGCAAATATCAATAAAATTAATTCCTTCAAAAAGCAAAAGCAAAAAGAAGAAATGAAACATCAAGTAATAACTTTCGCGTTAATGATTATCTTTACTTTAGTTGCTTTTATTGCAGTCGGAGCAGGAATGAATAAGACATATGTAATACCACTTATTTTGATCTTAGCTCTAGTACAAGTTGGATTCCAATTTTATTATTTCATGCATATGAAAGATAAAGGTCATGAAGTAATTTCTTCCTTGATTTATGGTGGTATTTGGATTGCGGCTGTAACAGTTCTTACCTTTACTACAATTATTTGGTGGTAAAAACCTATATAAAAAGATCGGGATAGTGTTCCCGATCTTTTTATTATCTTTAAATAACTTTTAAGTTAAATTCAAATCATTTTTAATGTTATTTGTTTGTATTTCTTCACAAATTTAATAGGTTTATATGAAATGGATACTGTATAATGAAGATAAAACCCTTATGGAGTGAATGCTTATGTGGTTAGAACTGCAGATATTTGGTTTCAGAGCGCTATGGAGTCCCTATTTAATGTTATTTCTTATCATTCTTGCCTTAATCTATTATTTCGTTACTGGACCATATCATGAGAGATTTGGGGGGGATACTAAACCTACTACCAGTCAGCAATTTTCTTTTTATTTAGGTTTAGTATTGATTTATATTACAAAAGGCTCGCCCATCGATTTATTATCGCATATCATGTTATTAACACATATGATACAAATGGCTGTATTCATCATATTTGTTCCTATTTTGATTATTAAAGGTTTACCAACATGGATTTGGAAAAAAGTTTATGAAGCGAATATAATTGGTAATATAATTCAATTCTTAACAAGACCTATTATCTCTATGTTATTTTTTAATGGTCTCTTTAGTATCTATCATATTCCAATTGTATTTAACTTTTCTAAATCAACACCAGTTGCCCATACACTGATTCATTTAATTTTATTTTTTGCAGCGTTTATCATGTGGTTACCATTATTAAACCCTGTTAAAAAATATGACCACTTAAAACCATTACTGAAAATAGGGTATATCTTTGCGAATAGTGTATTAATCACTCCTGCTTGTGCGTTAATTATTTTTGCATCATCCCCATTGTATGCAGCATATTCGAGTGAAGGCGCTTGGTTAACAGCATTAAGCTTATGTGTTCCGACAGATGTGTTAAATGGAATTTCTTCCTCTTTATCTGGACCAGAGATGTTTTCACCATTAAGCACTATGATTGATCAACAATTTGGTGGAATTATTATGAAGGTTATTCAGGAAATTGTATATGGTTCTGTTTTAGTTAGTATACTCCTAAATTGGTTTAAATCTGAAGGAACTAAAATTGATCCATTACCAAGTAACAACTCTAGTATAGAAACACATTAAGCAAACATATTTTATGAGAGGAGATTAGAGAAATATGCCTTTTTTACCAACGATAAGTACGTTTTTTATTGTATTAAGTGCGATTTTTATGGCTTTTGGTTGGAACTTTATCGCTAAAGGGAAAGAGAAAGCACATAAAAAGACGATGATTGCAGCTTCAATTAGTGCGTTATTATTTTTTATTATTTATATGTCTCGAACGATTTTTTTGGGAAATACCTCATTTGGAGGGCCTAAAGATTTAGAAATATATTATACCATCTTCTTAATTTTCCATATTATATTAGCAACTACTGGAGCAGTTTTTGGGATTATTACTTTGACACTTGCTTTTAAGCGAAATATCACGAAACATAGAAAGATTGGACCATATACTGCTATTATTTGGTTCGCAACGGCTATTACAGGAGTAATGGTTTATCTATTCCTATATGTTTTTTGGGGTGTTGGAGAAACTACAAATCTGTTTAGAGCAATTTGGGGATTTTAGAACAGGTTCTGGAGCCGGACGTGGCTATTTCTGTATCTAAGTTCTCCACAGCTGTACAAATTTTATAATTTTCTAGACATAGAAAAAGGTGAGAACTTGTTTAAGTTCTCACCTTTTCTATTAATCCTTTTTGTAAGGTACTAAATCCGAAGCTACTTTAGTAAGCAATGTGTTTGCACGCTCTACAATGTCAGAGGGGAAGTTTTCTTCTTCTCCATATTCGATACCATGTGGGTAATAATGTTTACCTAATAGTGGAGTAAGCAATTTAATTACAGCGTTTCCACTATCGACATCTCCTTCTAGTGCATAACCTTGAATACGAATATAGTATGTAATATTCTTTTCTTTTGAACCAATTTTGTAATCATACGTTACACGTTCATAATCCCATTGACCAGCGCGAATAAAGGCATTTTTACCTGTAAGATGATCTAAAGGTTTTAAATCTACAACCATATCATCAATACCAGTATTTTCAATTCTCATTTTATTCACCTCCATATAGTCCTCATTAACTTATAATAGTACGAAAACGCTTAAGATGCAATTGATAATATTTTTAATAATGGAATATTGATATAAAGAAGACTTCCATCAGTGGTTTTGCTTCATCCCCCACTTAAAGGTTAGTCGCACTTTAAGGGCAGTTGGTACCCATCTACCTCCTTTGTTTCCCTAGAAGCTTGAGGTGAGATAAATACAAGAGGATTATAGTAAAAATGATAGAGAAAAAGAATGAATCAGCTCCAATGAACATAGAATGAATTATAAATTCTCATTTGATAAGAGAAGAGGGGGACGTCCAGTGCGGGTTTTCAAAGGAATACTTATCATTACTATTTTAGCATTTATCATTATTTTTTTATGAACTCCTATGAAACTTCCTGTCAAACAATTGAAAAAGTAAGTGATCATTCTAGTAAAATGATAAAACTTCAATCAAAGTCAAATACAGATAGTGATTTTAATAAAAGTATGCTTGGCTGGATAGGACTCTCAAAAAGTGAATTATTAAATGAGTTTGGAGAGCCTGAACGCAAAGATCCAAGTGCCTATGGTTATGATTGGTGGGTCTATCAAAATGGTTATTCAGAGTATCTTCAATTTGGAATATTAAATGAAAAAATTATTTCGGTTTATATAATAGGTGATCAAATGGAATATGATTCTATATCTATTGGGGAAGCGTATGAAGAGTTGTCTGATAAATACGGCTTTTCAAATGAAGTGGAATACAGCGACTCAAAATCTTCCTATATATTTCGTTTGACAAAAGAGGATGTAGAAACAAGCCCATTAGTAAAACTATCAGATGATACGTTTATGCAATTATATTTTGATACATTTACTAAAAAGTTGTCATCTATAAGGATTTTGAAAGCGGATGTGTTATTAATGCATCAACCATACGAAATTGTTTATCGTGGAAGTCTACCTGAAGCCCCTAAATTAAATGACCAAGAATGGGAAAAGGTTGAAAATGGAATGGAAAAACAAGTATTTGATATAACAAATGTGATGAGAGTAAGGCAAGGTAGTAAACCATTAAAATGGGAAAATACAGTTAGAAAAGTAGCATATGATCATAGCAAAGATATGGCGGAAAATAATTATTTCTCACATTTTGGATTAGATGGTGAAGGGTTAAAGGAAAGATTAGCAGAAAAAGAGGTATTTTATTTATCTGCAGCTGAAAATATTGCGGCACAATATACAGATGCTCCGGCAGCAATGGAAGGTTGGCTGAACAGTGAAGGACATCGTGAAGCATTGTTAAGTGAAGACTATACGCATATTGGGGTTGGGGTATATCGTTTATATTATACACAGAATTTCCTAGCGCAAGCTTTATAGTTAGTTTTTACTTTCGCACAGTTAAGGGAACAAAGCATAATTTATATAGTATAAAAGACTATGCGGAGGTGTGAAATTATGGAGAAGGAAGAACCAAAATTGCATCCATCTGTCGCTTCATTTAAAAACTTTATTAATGATAAACCTTTACTACTCAAAGAGATAAGAAAAAGCGGCAGGTCATGGCAAGAATATTATGAAAAGTGGGTTTTACTAGGAGAAGAAGACCCCTTCTGGCAAAAGTATGAAGAAGAACAGGATACAGATAATAGTTCAAAAAGTAAGGATTCAAAAGATAAATCGAAGTCGAAAAACCTTGAATTAATGAACCAAATAATGAAGCTAACTGAGAATATTGACATGAATAAAATACAAGGGCAGGTAGAGAATTTAAGTAAAACAATTGGAGCAGTCCAGGAATTAGTGGACCAATTTCAACAAACGAAAAAACAACCACCGCAAAAATCCCGGCCTTTTAACTGGTTTCAAGATTAAGGAGGGCTAATAATATGGATCCAACTCTTTATCAATATCTCTCTAATAGGGATGATTTACTTCATTTTAGAAGGCATAATCCAATTTGGTACCGTTATTTAATGAGGGATCCCAATTGCTTAGATGAAATGGAAAAAGAAGCAAAAAAGTTTTACGGAAAAACGTTTCCTCAACGCATTGAAAAAATCGGAAATAATGTTCAAATGATCAATATGCTTGCACAATTTGCTGGCTTAATGAAGGATTAAAGGTCGGTAGAAAGTTTCGAATATGTTTTCAGACGGATAAATAAATGATAAAATAATTCTGGAGGTGTTTGGATGATAGCAACTTTGGAATATGTAGAGATTCTAGATCATTCCGAAAAAATCGGAAAGATGGTACTAGATTCTGAAGTGATGGAGGATTATAAGAAATCACGAGTTGCTCTTGATGAAGACCAAGAAGCGCAAGCGCTAATTAAGGCTTTTAACGATATGAAAATCCATTACGACGATATTCAACGGTTTGGAAGATACCATCCAGATTATAATGAAATAATGAAAAAAGTTAGATCCACAAAACGTAAAATGGATATGAACGATAAAGTTGCCAAGTTCAAAATTGCCGAACGCAACCTACAAAAATTACTAGATGAAATAAGTCAATTTGTTGCGCAAAGTGTTAGTGTACAAATCAAAGCACCACAAGATGGCGCTGCATTAACAGACAGTGGTTGTGGGCATGGTGGAGCATGTGGGTGTAGCTTATAAATTATATAGAATTAGCCTTCAGTTATACTGAAGGTTCGTTATTTATCTCACGTAAACGGGCAAGTAAGACTCCCACCACAAGCCTTCTGAGGAACAAAGAAGGTAGTTGGGAGTCAACTGTGCTCGTAAAGGTCGATAAGTGCAGACTAACCATCAGTGGGGATGAAGGAAATTCCCGCTGATGGAAGTCTTCTTTATTATTTTTTTATACATAATCATAATATTATTTAGTGAGGATCAGAACATGAGGATTAATCGACAAGGTTTAATTGTTTGGTTTCAGCATATGAAAAATTTAAAACAAATTAAAAGACACGGTAATTTAATTTACGCTTCAAAAAAATTAAAATATGCGGTTATTTATGTTGATCAAGCAGATATCGAATATGTTGAAACAAAATTATCAAAACTACCCTTTATATCAAAGGTAGAAAGATCTTATAAGCCATTTGTTCGAACCGATTATGAAAATGCTAAACCTGATAAAGCAAAACAATACGATTACAAGATGGGAATATAGTTTAATAAAAGAGGCTGGGCGTAACAGCTTAAAGTGGTCTTTTTGAAGAAAAGATTAAAAAGCTATATTTCTGCTAAAAAATAAACCTGCAGAAACTCTATGTTCTGCAGGTTCCCTTTGTTTTTCAATGAAAAACAAATAGGCAAAGGGAGAGGAGAAACCGGAGGAAGAACTTATGGGGAAGTTTAAGTCTTCTCCGTGTTTGAAACAACCAATTATTAGTTGTATCAGTATGTATTATGTACATATGAGTTTTATATTATACATGATAAATATAATTTGTTAATTGTTTTCAGGGTGCTATTTTTATGGTAGGATTAAAACGAATAGTTACTAGGTTGTTCTAATAGAGGTGTGTACAACATGAGAGTTGTTGCTGGGAATTATAAAGGAAGGCAGTTAAAAGCTGTTCCAGGTAAATCTACAAGACCAACTACAGACAAGGTAAAAGAAGCTGTTTTTCAAATACTAGGACCCTTTTTTGATGGGGGAAGTGTGTTAGATTTATTTGCGGGAAGTGGATCATTAGGGATAGAGGCTTTAAGTAGAGGGATGACAAAAGGAATTTTTGTAGACAAGCATCCTAAAGCAATACATACAATAAAAGAAAATATTAAGTTATTAAAGTTAGATGATATGGTAGAAATTTACCGTACAGATGCATTTAGAGCGTTGAAAGCAGCGGCAAAAAGAGAATTGGTATTTGATTTAGTCTTATTAGATCCTCCCTATGGAAAAATGGATTATGTGAAATTAATAAATCAGCTATTGGAATACAATTTAATAAATGATAATGGTATTATTTATTGTGAACATGAATGGAATGAAGATTTTTCAGATATAGATTCTTCTTTAGAGATGATAAAACAAGATAATTTTGGTGGAACAATTGGAATAACTATCTATAAAAAAAGATGAAGTAAAAATAATAGGGGGTTATATGATGGGGAAGTTAGCAATTTGTCCGGGGAGTTTTGATCCGATTACTAATGGTCATTTGGACATTATTGAAAGAGCTTCGGGGATTTTTGACCAAGTAATTGTTGCAGTATTTAATAATGAAGCAAAGTCACCGTTGTTTTCAGTGCAAGAGAGAATGGATTTGATAAAAGAATCAACCAGTTATCTACCTAATATTTCTGTCGATTCTTCTAGTCATCTCTTAATGGATTATGCGAAAGAAAAAAATGCAGATGTTGTAATTAGAGGGTTACGAGCGGTAAGTGATTTTGAATATGAAATGCAAATTACATCAATGAATAGAAAGTTAAATCCAGAGGTGGAAACTTTATTTGTGATGACAAATAATCAATACTCCTTCTTAAGTTCCAGTATGGTTAAGGAAATCGCAAAATACCATGGGGATATTTCGGGTTTGATACCTGAAGTTGTACAATCGGCACTAAGAGAAAAATTCAAAAAGGTATGAAAGGATGTTGTGTTCATTTACGCAACATCCTTTTTTGCGCTCCTTTTGAATATGATTAATACTGCAATACCTAAGAATACCAATGTAATAAAGGGACCGGTGTCTTGTATTGTATTATAAACCGTAACCCATACATTATCCGATGCGGCCCCTGATACAGGCATATCTTTCATCTCTACAACTTGTCTATCAAGATAAAGTGGTTTATACAGAATGATAGCAAGTAGACTAGCGATAGTACCGTGGAGAATACGAGCGAAAAAATATGGTGAGAAACTAATATCTGTTTTTGCTAAAATACTAGCTACTTGCGCTTGTATGGAAAATCCGTTAAATCCTAGAATAAAACTGATTAAAATAGCTTGTTGAAATATAGAATCCGTTGTTATTTTAGAAATCATATCAGCACCGATAGTTATTTCAAATAAACCAGATAGAAGGGGTAATCCATAGTCTACCGGTAAAGCAACAATACTTAGTAAACTACCTAAAATACTCGCAATGACGGATGAAACTCCAACAAGAAAAAGAATCTTAATAAGGACAGAGAATAATACGATAAAACCACCGACCATAACTAAGGTTTTAATGGAATTTAAAACCGCGTCCCCTAAGATTTCTCCGAATGGACGCTTGTCCCTTACCCTTGTTCTATGCATTTCTTTAAACGCCTTTTTAAGCGATACGGCTTGTTTCTTATCTCTTGTGTGATGTTTATCATTTCTTTTGTAAAAACGCATGATAAATCCAACTATGGCATTACCGAAATAGTGACAAGTTGCTAATAATATACCTAACTTTGGATCGTGAAAAAAACCAACAGAGAGAGCACCAAAAATAAATAATGGGCTTGAGTTATTCGTAAATGACACAAGTCGTTCTGCTTCCACTTTACTAATTTGGTTTTCTTCTCTTAAGCGTGCTGCTATTTTAGCACCTGTTGGATAACCACTTGCCATTCCCATCATCCAACCAAAACTTCCTACTCCTGGAATGTTGAATAGAGGGCGCATAATGGGTTCAAATAATACACCGACAAATTTTACAACACCGAATGAAATAAGTAATTCTGCAGCAATAAAAAATGGCAAAAGAGAAGGAAAAACCACTTCCCACCACAGATTTAGACCACGGATGCTAGCTTCTAAAGCGGGGTCGGGAAATCTGATTAATGAAAAGGTTATAAAAACTGTTATTCCAGAAAATAATAAAGTTTTAAAGATTGATTTCAAGTATAATCCCCCTAGTTACTTTCCCTTTTGTTGACGGATGGGAAAGTATAAAACTTACTTCCTTAGACGGGAAAGATTTTTATATTTTCCTACCTTCTAAAAAAATGCATAAGCGCAACTTCCACTTTTCTGTACATAAGGATTGGACAGTAGTAGAATAATTCTAAATGAAAATCTTAAAGAGGTTGTTCAAAAAGTCCGTTGAAAAGGACACTTCGTTACTAAGGAGCTTCGACTAAGTTCCGTCACGCCCTTGAAAAAGAAAAGCACTTTTTCCGCGTGGAGTCACAGGACAGGACATTGCGATTTTAGTCGAACTGGGTCCTTTTCATCCTTCTCTTTGAACACGCTCTTAAAGTTTTGAGGTATTGAATTTTAATTTTGTACAAGTCTATACCAATATACGCACATACCTGCCATATTTATGCCATACACTTTTATAAAGAGATTAATTAGGAGATAAAAAAATATAATCTTTTATGGTTAGCATAAGTACAACTAAGGTACTTTTAAGTCTAATCGTGAGTGCCAGGTTTACTGAATAAAAGCAGGTATATATACTTGTGATACGAATGGAAGGGGACAGCCGTTAGAATGAATTTTTCTAGAAAAAATGTTATTAGTTTCATCCTCGTTATTTTAATAGCTTATTTTTTAGCTTCTTATAAACTGCCTTATTATATTCAAAGGCCAGGTGGGGCGGATGCCTTAAACCCAATCGTTAAAGTCGAGGATGGTTATGAAAGTGAAGGGGACATGCATCTGGTTACTGTTAGTGGTCTTCAGGCTACCCCTATTCAGTATGTACTTGCCAAAATCATGCCAAATACTGAAATTCTTCCATTAGATCAGGTCTTTCCAGAAGGGATTTCACAAAAAGAATATATGGAAGCCCAGTTACAAGTGATGGAGAGTTCACAAGAAGCGGCTACAGTAGTTGCTTATACTGCATCTGGAAGTGATATTACGATAGAATACAATGGAGTGTATGTTGTTTCTGTTGTAGAAGGAATGCCGGCGGATGGGGTTCTGCAAATGGGAGATCGTATTATCGGAATAGATAATAAGCCAATTAAGGAGGCAAACGATTTAATTCATTATGTAGAGCAAAAAAAGGAGAATGATGTAGTATCTATAAAATTTGTTCGAGATGATAAAACGTTGACGAAAGACATAACCTTAAAGAATTTTGATCAATTGGATGATAAAGTAGGGGTAGGAATTAGTTTGGTTACAGACCGAAACGTAACAGTAGACCCTGATGTGCACTTTGCTAGTGGAAACATCGGTGGCCCTAGTGCAGGATTAATGTTTTCTTTGGAAATTTACGACCAACTTACGGAAAAAGATTTAACAAAAGGATATCAGATTGCTGGAACCGGAGAAATTGACTATGATGGAAATGTCCATCGAATAGGCGGAATTGATAAGAAAATTGTTGCAGCGGATAGAGAAGGGATTGACATCTTCTTTGCTCCAAATGAACATGGAGCAAAGTATTCTAATTATGAAATTGCTAAGAAAAAAGCAGAAGAAATTGGAACAGATATGAAAATTATTCCAGTTGACACATTCGACGACGCTTTATCTTATCTAGAGAAATTAAAATAAAAAGTAGGCTAACTTTTTGCAGTTAGCCTACTTTTTTAAAATAATTGGTGCAGTAATTTCTTGATGAAATAAACGATTTCTCGGATTTGTTTGTAAAACACTATAATAAGCCCTCGTAGCCCTCTCCTCCATTATGAGCATAGGATCTGTATTTTTTTTAAATCCGAAAATAATAGGTATAGAGATTTCTTTTCTTTTCTCATTTAAATAAGCTTGTCCATTCTTTGTTAATCCAAGAATGCGGATATAAGGAGGAGTGCTATTTAACGATTTTAGAACTTCCTTTTTTGTTGTATTTGTCAAAATGTGCGTAAAAATCCTTTGAATTCGAGTCCAAGTATAGCGTTTAGTTTTAATTAATTCAATCCAATGATGTATTGAGGTTGCCTTGGTAGCTGTTTTCATAATGCGGTGCTCTATCCCTTCGTTGACACCATGGATCTCTTTTAATTCTTCCGATGACATCGTAAGGACACGGTATAGAAGAAGTTGAAAGTAATCTTCCCAAGTATGCCATAAACCAGAACTTTCTTTATATTGGAGAAGCTGTTCAATGGTTGCTTCAGGCATTGTATTTTTCACAGATGAATCGATTTGATTGTTTTCTGTAAGGTTCTTGCGTATACTAGTAGCACTGGCAATTTTATCAGTAATTATTTGATCGTGAAATTCATTTTTTGTTCGTTGAGTGGTGAATGGTTCGATAGCAAGTTTCTGATCCATAATTGTTTTTACATAACTGAATCCTAAAATATTATTTGGCTTCGCTAAATCCAACTCTTTTGTTGTTAAACCAATACGCTGATAAGCCAATTTACTAGCTTCTGGAAATGCTAGCCCTGCACTTAGGCCTAATTTTAATTCCTGCTGAAATATCGGTTCTTTTTCTTTATAGTTTTCATAGGCTTCTATAAAATAAGATATATTACCAGATTCACTTCCAAAACAAATATTAGAAACTCCTATCTCATTTAGTAACTGAACCGCACCACTAGCAAAAATATCACTATTTTGTACAGCGTAGGCATAAGGAAGTTCGATGACAATATCAATACCAGTACGAAGAGCCGCTCTTGTTCGGTGAAATTTATCAATAATTGCGGGTTCCCCACGCTGAAGAAAAGAACCACTCATAACTGTAATCATACAGTCAGATTTTGTAACCTTTTTTGCTTGATCCATGTGATAGACATGACCGTTATGAAAGGGGTTGTATTCGACAATTAAACCGCATGCTTTCATTAATCCCACTCCCGAATAGTTTGATAAACATTGTAACAAAAAAAAATCATTAATGCATCCTTACTCTAATATTCTTTGCTTTTAAAAAAGTGAAGTGATTACATCATTATAAATAGGGAATAATATAATCGGTGTAAAGAAAAACATATTGACAAAATCCTTTTTTTCTTTTAAAATTACTCTTGTTGCCTTGAGGTGAAAAAAATGAAATTTACTTTAGGTGAAATTAGAAAACACGCGAATCAAAAACCTTTCACATTTGATGATCATGTGGATGTTTCCGAACTTAAAACAATGAATAATGATATACGAAATATTGATTCTGTTCATGTTTATGGAGAATGTGTAAGAAGTGGTGGTGAACAATTCATTTTTACCTTTACGATTGAGGGAGAAATGATTTTACCAGATGCTCGTACACTAGTTGATGTTACCTATCCTTTTAATATAAAGGTAACGGAAATATTTACAACAGCTTCATATATCAGTGCAGAAGACGAGGATTTGGAAATCCATCCAATTACGGGAGAGTTGATTAATTTGACTCCGTACATAAAGGAGAACATCTTGTTAGAAACGCCGTATAGGGTTTTTTCTGATCAAGAAGTAGATGATTCTTCTTTAAGTGGAGAAGGATGGGATTTTCTCTCGGAAGATGATGAGAAAAGTAAGGTTGATCCACGTTTTCAAAAATTGCAATCATTACTTGATAAAAAAACGAAAGAAAATTAATTTCTTTTTCCGTTAAAGGAGGTGTAAGTCATGGCAGTACCTAAAAGAAGAACTTCTAAAAAGGTGAAGAATCAACGTCGTACTCATAAAAAATTACACGTACCTGGCATGGTAGAATGCTCAAATTGTGGTGAATTAACAAAACCTCATCATGTTTGCAAGTCTTGTGGACATTATGATGGAAAAGATGTTGTTAATGGCTAATCGTTAAAAAACAGATCACACATCGTGGTCTGTTTTTTATTTTTTGTAAATTTACCATATGAATATGTTATTAAATAAGTTCCATGTTATATGGTATTCTAAACATAATAAATACGCTTTATTTTGGGGGAATACTATATGTTTGTGGAATATCAAAAAAAGAAGGATTATGGTGTAATCTATCTTAATAGACCGGAAAAAAGAAATGCTATATCAAAAGAAATGGCAGCGATGCTCGGTACTATACTTGATAAAGCTAAAAAGGAAGAAATTAAATTTTTGGTTCTGACATCTAAGGATAATAAGATGTTTTGTGCAGGTGGGGATTTAACATATTTACATGGTAACTTAAGTCGGGAAGAAGCTTATGCAAGGTTAAATCCTATGAAAGAAATACTATACAAAATTGCTTTATTTCCTGTACCTGTTATTGCATTATTAAATGGTAACGCTTTAGGCGGGGGATGTGAACTAGCTACGGCTTGTGATATTCGAATTGCGAGAAAGAATACAAAGTTTGGTTTTATTCAAGCAAATTTAGGTATTTTACCTGGATGGGGAGGGGGAACCCTTTTATATCATAAAGTTTCCTCATCATTTGCTTTAGAATGGTTAACAGAAGCAAGAGTAATGGATTGTCATTTATTAGAGAAGAAAGGGTGGATCAATAGAGTAGTTAACGAACATGAAATAGATGATATGGATGTCCTATTAAAAGACTACATTTCCAAATCCTATCGGCAAATGAGATTACTAAAAGATCAACATATTAAAAGTTGGACGAATCGTAATTTATTTTTTGAAATGACAGAAGAAGTTAAGAAAACCGCTATGTTATGGGATTCTGAAGAACATAAACAAGCTGTAGAAAAATTTTTATTACGTAAATAAGCAAACAGTTATTCTAGTACTCCTATTTTTTGCATACATTTTATAGCAAAGAAATAAGGAGGGGTGTTATGAACGAAACACGTCAAGATGCATGGACAAATGATGAAGATATCATTTTAGCGGAAACGGTATTACGTTATATTAGAGAAGGTAAAACACAACTAGAAGCTTTTAAAGAAGTTTCTTCTCAATTATCGCGTACACCTGCAGCGTGCGGGTTTAGATGGAACGCAACGATTCGAAAGCATTATCAAGAAGCGATAGAACAAGCTAAAGAAGAAAGAAAAAATGGTTTAAAAAGCGATGTTTCTTCAGCTAACAAAGGTGAAGAAGATACAATCGAAACCGCTATTTTATTGTTAGAAAAAATGAAAGCGAACTTTCAAACGGAAGATAATGTGGCAAAAGAAAAAAATGAGAAACTTGTAACACAACTAGAAAATGAAAACAGACAATTACGAGAATATCTCAAACGCTATGAGGAAACAATTATCCAATTGGGTAGGATCATTTCTGAAGTTAATACTTTTAGAAATAATAAAATATGACTATATATAAATTAAGACATGAATGGGGTGACATTCATGTCTTAAAAGATTAATTTTCTATTTGTATTTCTCTTTCTTTCCCTTTTTCTTTAACCCCATCTGGTAGCCAAATAAGTGGATTCTCACCTAAATCACGATGCATGTCGTAGTGTGCTTTTTGGAACCCCATTTTCTCCCAAAAACCTTGAGAATTAATTAATGGATTTGTTTTTATTGGTAAATGAAAGCTTTTAGCGAATTCAACTAAAGCTTTACCGTACCCCCTTCCTCTATAATCTGGAAGTACTTCTAATTTCCAAAGTGTAAGATAGTCCTGTGGGGGCTCAAAATAGTGGTCATATTGTTTGTCCATTTCATATAGACACATTCTAGCTGCAAGATTATTCGCATAGTAAATGCCATAAAAAGGTGATTCGATATTATTCTCTATAAATTTATTTTGTAATTCTTCATGCATGGACAATTCCTGATTTCCATATGCCTTAAACCGTTTAAACATATCAAGTGTCTTGTAATTAATTAACAAACGTTCCACCTTAATATTCTCCATAAAACTTCACTCTCCCAGTCGTATTTTATAGGATATTAGAAAATTTCTCGTTATTAGCGCATGCCTTAATCGTAATTATACAGGAGACCGTTTTATTTCCCTGCTAAAATTAAATAGTGATTTATCATGACAATTTGGTGTAATGGCTAGAAAATCCATAGAATTAATTGTAGGGCTTACAGATTGGGTTCTTTATCTAATCCTATACTGTTATTATAATATAAAAGTGTTAATTTTTAAATAAAATTAATAATATAGTAAATTAGCTAAATAGTACGTATCGATAATTTATGAGTTTTTTTTCTTAACTTTTATGATAAAGTATTATCGGGTAATTGAAATAATTATCCCACCTAAACGTGCAGTAAGATTCCCACCTCAAGTTTCTGGGGAAACAAAGAAAGAGGTGGGATCAACTGCCCGTAAAGGTTTGATAAGTGCAACTAACTATCAGTGGGGGATGAAGGAAAATCTCCACTGATGGAAGTCTTCTTTATTTCACGCCTTTACTGAGTGGAAGTTTTGTTGGATGTTCTTGAGGGAAGAGGGTAATCTTATTAATATTATTATATATTTGTTATCATTCTTTATTACGGTTCCAATCATAGCTACTCTGACTTTATACATGATTGTTTTAAAGATACGGCGATCATCTAGAATGGCAGTTCATAAGGCTGTTAGTTGGTCGACCATTTTTTATATATTATCCGTATTTATTCTTATACAATATCTCTTTAATGTTTCTATAACAGGTTTTGTACTCATATTTATGATTATTGTATTAACCATTATTATCATTTATCAATGGAAAACAAATGTGGATATTAAAATAAAGAAGGCTTTTAAAATATTATGGAAAATTTGTTTTCTCCTATTTTTTATCCTTTATATTTCTTTCACTATTATTGGATTAATAATGGAAATCGTATGATAAAAATAAGTTTTATCCCACCAAAACAGGGAGTAAGAACCCTACTGGTGGAAGTCTTCTTTATGGGGTTTTGCATTCTCAAACAGATTAAATGAAAAAGAGTGGAGAATTGGGTAGAATGTATGAAGTGGAATAACTAAAAAAAGGAGAACAATAATCTATGCGGATACATCCAATAAAAAAAATGGGTTCTCAGAATAAGTTAATTTCTGATTATCGATTGGGAAAGCAAGAAATAATGGATTTCTTTGATTATATTCCAAGTGGAGATTTGGAAACTAGAGTAAAAGAATTACGAGAACGAACTTTTCAGAGAGAATCCTTGCAAGAAGTATTACATAAATTGAATAAAGCCTGGGATGCGCCAAATTCCACTTTACATAATATTAATCGATTTTCAAATAAAGATAGTGTTGTTGTTATAGCTGGTCAACAGGCTGGATTATTAACTGGTCCGATGTACACCATTAATAAAGTAATCTCTATTCTACAGTTAGCTAAGCAACAGGAAGAAGAATTAAACATACCTGTAATACCTGTATTTTGGATCGCCGGAGAGGATCATGATTTTGATGAAATTAATCATATATTTATGCAGGAAAAATCCCGTTTAAAAAAACTAAAGGTGGGGCAAGAAAATATAGATAAGTGCTCTGTGTCAGAAATACAATTGGAGAAAAATATAATTCGTAATTGGTTGGATAATGTATTTTCTTATTTAAGGGAAACAGAGAATACAAAGGACTTATATCATTCTATTTTACGATGTCTCGATCAATCAGAAACTTATACAGATTTCTTCGCTCGGTTAATATTTAAACTTTTCCCAAGTGAAGGTCTTGTATTGATTGATTCACACCACCCATTAGTTCGAAATTTAGAAAAAGAATATTTTGAACAAATGATTCTAAAACAACAAGAAATCAGTAGTGGGGTATATGAAATATTAAATAAGTTGAGAAAAAAAGACTATCAAGTTCCGTTAGAAGTAGATTTGAATAGTGGAAATTTATTTTATCATCATGATAAAGAACGAATTTTATTATTTAGAAATAAAAATGGTGGCTGGATTGGAAAACAGAATGAAATTGAATTAACAACTGAGGAATTAATTAATATAGCGACTAGCCAACCGGAAAAACTAAGCAATAATGTCGTGACAAGACCGCTTATGCAGGAATTGCTATTTCCATCTTTAGCGTTTATTGGTGGGCCAGGAGAAATCAGTTACTGGTCTGCACTTAAACCGGTATTCCATGTTTTTGGAATTAAAATGCCACCTGTATTCCCACGGTTATCTTTTACCTATATTGAACCTAAAGTTAGTAAAATGATAGAGCATTATACGATTACTCCTGAAGAAGTAGTGAATAACGGGGTTCAAGATTATAAGAGGAACTTGATTGATTCGCAAACAAATCCTCCGATTCATGAGTTAGCGAAGGATATAAAAGCGACGATTGAAAAGGCACATCGCCCCCTTAGGGATTTAGCTAAGGGAATACGGGCAGATATTGGAGAGTTAGCTGATAAAAATCTTTATTATTTACAAAAAGAAATCTCATTTATAGAGGGTAGAATGGTAAGAGCGGTTGAAGAAAAATATGATAAAGAACTAACGGAACTGGATTATATTAATGTGCATCTTTATCCAGATGGTTTACAAGAACGTATTTGGAATCCACTACCGTTTATTAATAAATTTGGTGTAGATTTTATTAAGAAAACAATAGACAGTCCCTGTTCTTTTTTACATGATCATTACTTAGTTTACCTATAGGTGCATGTTTAAAAAAGAGGATGAAGAGGACCGAGGTCGGCTAAATGCGCAACGTCTTTAGGCTCCGACTGTCAAGATTTGTTGCAACATTGCCCCTACACAGGGGTATGTCATTTTCACTGGATTTTTGAACGACCCCTATAGTGGGAAAATCCCCCCCACTATCCACCACCAAAACCATAAAAAACACTAAAACCTTGTCATTTATTGAAATGACAAGGTTTTTTTATGGTTGGTTTACATGGAATAGCAAGGGGGAGAAAAAATATTTATGATTTTATATAAATTAGGTGGTGAATTGTGGGGGGATGTGGTAATATAAAAAATATGAAAGTGGGGCGTACTATATGTTCATGGGTGAATTCCAACATAACATTGATCCAAAAGGGAGAATTATCGTCCCATCTAAATTTCGTGAGGATCTTGGAGAATCGTTTGTTGTAACCCGTGGACTTGATAAATGTTTATTTGCGTACCCAATGGAAGAATGGAAGGTTTTAGAAGAAAAGTTAAAAAAACTCCCATTAACAAAAAAAGACGCTAGGGCTTTCACTCGTTTTTTCTTTTCAGGAGCGGTTGAATGCGAAGTTGATAAACAGGGAAGAATAAACATTCCACAATCTTTACGGAAATATGCAGCCTTAGAAAAGGAATGTGTAGTCATCGGCGTATCGGACCGTATAGAATTTTGGTCAAATGATAATTGGGAAGAATATGTAACTAATTCTGAGGAATCATTTGGTGAAATTGCCGAAAATCTTATGGACTTTGATATCTGAGTCTTTTTAGATTAGGTTGGGCGAATGCCTTAGTTGACTTATGAAAAGCGGGGGTTACTATGTTTGAACATTATAGTGTATTAAGAGATGAATCTATTAAAGGATTAGCAATTAAAGAAAATGGTACATACATAGATTGTACATTAGGTGGCGGAGGCCATTCAGAACAGATAGCTTCAAGGCTAAGTGAAGAAGGATTGTTAATTGCTTTCGATCAAGATCAGGATGCCCTACAAGCTGCTAAACAGCGATTACAGAAATACCAAAATAGAATATTGTTCATCCATGCAAATTTTAAAGAAATGGAAGAAAAATTAAAAGAGCATCATATTGAACACGTCGATGGTATTTTATTTGATTTAGGTGTATCATCCCCTCAATTAGACAGGGGAGATAGAGGATTTAGCTATCAACAAGATGCAAAGCTAGATATGAGAATGAACCAATCAGCTGAACTTAGTGCCTATGATATCGTTAATTATTGGCCTTATAATCAATTAGTCTCCATTTTCTTTCGTTATGGCGAAGAAAAATTTTCTAAACAAATTGCTCGTAAAATAGAGGAATCTCGTAAAATTAAATCGATTGAAACCACATATGAGTTAGTCGAAATTATAAAAGATGCCATTCCCGCGCCAGCGAGGAGAAAAGGCGGACATCCGGCAAAACGGATTTTTCAAGCTTTGCGAATAGCGGTTAATGATGAGCTAGAAGCGTTTAACAGTGCGATTCATCAAGCTGCAAAAATAATAGATATTGAGGGACGGATTGCGGTTATTACGTTCCATTCATTAGAGGATAGGTTGTGTAAACAAGCATTTAAGAAATGGAGTACTCCGAAACCAACTCCTAGGAATTTACCTATTATTCCGAAAGAATTTGAAGCACCTTTTAAGCTTGTTACTAGAAAACCAATTGTAGCAGGTAACGATGAATTACAAGAAAACAGAAGATCACGTTCAGCTAAACTAAGGGTTGTAGAAAAGGTTAATCCATGGAATGAAGAATTTATATATAAAGAAGGGTGGAAGAAATAAAGATGAGTGCAAATCATGCTCGTAATTGGCAACAATTTAGCCCGCAGCAAACTCCAAATAAGGAACCAAAAACACAAGTAAAAGTTCAGAAAAAGAGTTGGATTACAAAGGGAGAAAAAGTTATTTATTCGATTGTTATCTTATGCTTTATAGTTTCCGGGATTTTTATGGTTTCATTTTCATCCGCCACTGATTCGTTAAACAGAGAAGTAATAGCATTAGAACAAACGGTAAAGCATCAAAAAGTAACAAATGAAGGATTAGTATTTGAAAAGAAAGAACTTAGCCGTCCTGAAAGAATCTTAAAAATTGCAAAAGAAAAAGGATTAAAAATCCAAGACGCAGATGTGAAACAAGCTCAAGCTTTAAACAACTAAGGGGATTTTTATGAAAAGGAATAAAACGACACACTTCATGACCGGCATGTTAATTATTTTTTTTACAATTATATTTATTATCTTGACTGGAAGATTCATGTATATTCAGGCAACAGGTGAAATTGATGGTGTGTCCTTAAAGGAATTTGCTGAACAAAAACGGACTTCTTCTTATACGATTCCTGCAGAAAGAGGGAAAATTTTTGATAAAAATGGTATGACGCTTGCTTATGATATGCCTATCTATCGAATGTACGCTATTGTTCGCAAGGAATACTCCGAGAATTCCAAGGATCCTAAACATGTTGTGGATCCTGAAAAAACTGCAAAAGTTCTAGCTCCGATTTTAGATGTTGATGAAAGCACCATACTTAAACCAATTAAGAACGGAATAGAAAAAAATAAATTCCAAGTAGAATTTGGTAAAGTCGGAAATGAAGTGTCACAACATGTAAAAGAACAAATAGAAAAATTAGATTTACCTGGAATAAATTTTGAAGAACATTCAAAACGCTATTATCCTAATGGTACATTTGCTTCTCATATTATAGGCTTCGCTAGAGAAGAAGAATTTGAAAAGGATGGACAAGTTACTAATGAAATTAAGGGAATAGCTGGAATGGAGCACGAAATGGATGATCTATTGCAGGGGAAAGATGGATATATTTCCTATCAACGTGATAAATATAATAAAAAATTATTAAATCCTAATGAGGTTATCAAGCAACCTGAAAATGGTGATAATGTTTACCTTACAATTGATCAAAAGATCCAAACATTAGTAGAAGATGTATTAACTCAAGTTGAAGAAGAGTATAGTCCTGAGCGAATCACTGCAATAGTCATGAACCCCAAAACTGGTGAGGTACTAGCAATGGGGAATCGACCAAGTTATAACCCAAACAACCCTTCCGATGTTGGAAACTGGTATAATGATGCAGTTTCAACACCTTATGAACCTGGTTCTACTATGAAAATATTTACATGGGCCGCTGCCATTGAGGAAGGCGTTTATAACGGAGAAGAGGGTTTTGCCTCAGGCAGTTATCAAGTAAATAAAAAAACCGCACCTATTAATGACCATAATAACGGTAAAGGTTGGGGAACCATTTCTTATGATGAGGGATTTGCTCGTTCATCTAACGTTGCTGCAGCTAAATTGGCATGGGAAAAAATAGGACCTGATAAGTTTCTGAAATATTTACATGCATTCGATTTTGATAAAAAGACAGATATTGATTTGCCGGGTGAAGTAGCGGGAAAAATACTTTATAACTGGCCACTTGAAAAGATCACGACCGCTTTTGGACAAGGTTCCACTTTAACTCCAATACAGCAAATGAAAGCTGCTACGGCAATTGCTAATGGTGGGAAAATGCTTCAACCATATGTAATTGATAAAATAGTAGATTCTACATCTGGAAAAGTTCTAGAACAGAAGGAGCCAACTGTTGTTGGTCAACCGATATCAGAAGAAACAGCAACAGAAGTTCTATCTTTAATGAATTCTGTGGTCAATAGTGAACATGGTACAGGTGAAAAATTTAAATTAGAAGACTATACAACTGGTGGGAAATCAGGAACTGCTGAAATCCCTAATCCAAATGGTGGTTACCTAAAAGGAAAAAACAATTATATTTTCTCTTTTCTTGGTATGGCACCAATTGATGACCCACAATTAGTAATGTATGTATCGGTGAAACAACCAGAATTAGAACCCCAAGAAGTTGGTTCTGATCCTGTATCATTCATTTACCGAAATGTTATGCAAAACAGTCTACATTATTTAAATATCAATCCTGATAAAGAAACAGAAGAAACAGAAGAATCCTTAATTAAAACGAAGGTTCCAAAAGTAATAGATGAAAATACTAAAGATGTAGAACAAAAATTAGTTGACAGTGGATTGCAGGTGACAGTAGTTGGCGATGGAGATAAAATTGTTTCTGCCAACGTACATGAAGGTGATATGATTATCCCACAAGAAAGGGTAATTTTAGTAACGAACCAACCTAAAATGCCTAATATCACAAACTGGTCCAATCGTGACGTTTCACAACTGGCTGATCTACTTGAACTCAAACTAGAAACCTTTGGCAATGGTTATGCCACATCCCAGAGTATTGAAAAAGGTGCTGAAATAAGTAAAGATGATTATTTAGCTGTAGAATTAAGTCCTCCGGGTCAAGATGAAAACAGTGAGAAACATAAAGAAAAAGAAAATAAAGATACAGAAGAACGAATTGAATAAATATCGTTATTGAACAACATCTTTTAATATGTACAGTGTTCTATTTAGTTTCTTAAAATCATATAGTTGATACAAGCCTACCTATGAAAAGGGGATTTAGAGAAATGAAGCGTGTATCCACTGTAACAGTTAGAAAACGAATAGTCACTGTATTTCTTTTTGCTATTTTCATTTTAACTATTATTGTTATCCGATTAGGTTATGTTCAATTTTTTTTAAGTGATGAATTAGTTGGACAAGCAACGGATTTATGGACAAGGGACATTGTTTTTGAACCGGAAAGAGGATTGATTCTTGATAGCGAAGGGGAAGTTCTGGCCGAAAATGTCACAGCGCCTTCTGTTGTCGTAGTCCCCAGACAGATTGAAGATGCAGATTCTACCGCTGAGAAAATAGCAAGTATTTTAAATATGGATAAAGACACCGTGTATAAATCCATAACTAAAAATGCATCAAGTGTAAATTTACGCCCTGAAGGTATTAAAATATCAACAGAGCAAGAAAAAGCAATCCGTAACCTAAACCTAAGTGGCGTATATCTATCGAAAGATTCAAAACGACATTATCCGTTAGGGGACGATTTATCACATGTTTTAGGATTTGCAGGAATAGACAATCAAGGGCTTATGGGATTAGAACTTTACTATGATGATAAGCTTAGTGGTGAAAAAGGCAATCTTTCTTTTTATTCGGATGCTAAAGGGAGGAGACTAGAGACGTTAGCTGATATATATAGTCCTCCAACAGATGGGTTGCATTTAAAGACAACTATTAATTCTAAGGTACAAACCATTATAGAAAGAGAACTTGATCTTGTAGAAACCAAATATAGCCCGGATTCCGCAATTGCCATAGCAGTTAACCCTAAAACGGGTGGCGTACTGGGAATGTCGTCAAGACCTAACTTTCACCCGGAAAAATATAAAGAAGTAGATCAATCGATATTTAATAGGAACTTACCTGTTTGGTCTACTTATGAACCAGGATCCACTTTCAAAATCATTACATTGGCTGCATCTTTAGAAGAGAAATTAGTTGATTTAGATAAGGATGAATTCAATGATAATGGTTCTGTGGAAGTCGGAGGTGCTACGATTCATTGCTGGAAAAGTGGTGGACATGGCCATCAAACTTATTTAGAAGTGGTACAAAATTCTTGTAACCCTGGTTTTGTAAATTTAGGTCAAAAATTAGGAACAGAACGATTGTTTTCCTATATTAAAGATTTTGGTTTCGGTCAGAAGACTGGAATTGACTTGCAAGGGGAAGCATCAGGTATTTTATTTAAACCAGAGAATGTTGGGCCAGTTGAGTTAGCTACCACTTCATTCGGTCAAGGAGTTTCCGTAACACCTATTCAGCAAGTAATGGCTGTTGCTGCAGCTATAAATGGTGGTTACTTATATGAACCATATATAGCGGATGAATGGATTGATCCTAAAACTGGAAAAGTTGTAGAAAAAAAGGAACCAATTTTAAGAGAACAGGTTATATCCAAGTCTACTTCTGAGGAAGTGCGTCGTGCTTTAGAAAATGTTGTTGCTAAAGGCTCAGGTAGGCCAGCATACGTGGATGGATATCGGGTTGGAGGTAAGACTGGAACAGCGCAAAAAGTAGGTCCAAATGGTGGTTATTTAGAAAACAATTATATTGTGTCTTTTATTGGATTTGCACCAGCTGACGATCCAGAAATAGTAGTTTATGTTGCAGTAGATAATCCTAAAGATACGATTCAATTTGGTGGTGTAGTGGCAGCACCAATAGTTGGAACCATTATTGGTGATAGTTTACGTGCCATGGAAGTAGAACCGCGTACTGGTGGATTAGACAAAGAATATCAGTGGCCTGAAGAACCAGCAGTTGAAGTTCCGGATTTAATTGGGCGTACGAAGGGCGACTTAATGGAAATGATGACTAATCTCTCAATAGAGACGAGTGGTTCTGGAGACGTAATTATTGATCAAGCTCCGAAAGCCGGAACGAAATTAGAACCAGGATCAACAGTTAGGATTTATTTAAGTGATGAGGAAAAAAATCGTGAAGAAGAATAATATTTGTTATAATAAATTAATATGATTTCCCATTTATTTTGTTTTTATTCTTTTTGATTACAATAAATGGTGATAAAATAAATTTTTTAGAGGGTGCCAACACCCTCTAAAAAAATGTATGGAATAACGTACATATATTTGGGATGTTATTATCTCTTACGTAGGATACTAAAACTAAAAAGGATGTTACGAAAAATGGATTTAAAAGATTTGCTCACGACTATACCGTTTTATCAAACAGAAGTTAATATTGATGGTATTGAAATAACAGAAATAGAAATGGATTCTAGAAAAGTGAGTGCTGGGAATTTATTTGTATGTATTTCAGGGTTCACGGTGGATGGACATGACTATGTTGAAGAAGCCGTAAATAATGGTGCAGTTGCAATTATTGCCGAAAAAGAAGTAAAAGCAAATGTACCTATTATTATGGTTAATGATACTGCAAGAGCTTTATCTATGCTTGCGGTTAAGTTTTATCATTATCCAACTACAGGACTTTCACTAATTGGTGTGACAGGAACAAATGGAAAAACTACTGTTACGTATTTACTAGAAAAAATATTTAACCATGACAAGAAGAAAACAGGCATAATCGGAACCATTCAAATGAAAATCGGTGAAAATGCTTTTCCAACTCAAAACACAACACCAAATGCTCTTGAACTCCAACGTTTTTTTAAGAAGATGGTTGATGAAGATGTGAATCAAGCCATTATGGAAGTATCTTCTCATGCACTTGATTTAGGTAGAGTTCATGGTTGTGATTATGATGTTGCCATATTTACTAATTTGTCTCAAGATCATCTTGACTATCACAAAGATATGGATGATTATTTACGCGCAAAAAGTCTCTTGTTTAGTCAACTAGGAAACAACTTTAATCAAGAAAAACAAAAATTTGCCATTATTAACGCGGATGATTCTTCTGCTGAATTATTAAAGAGAAGCACTGCACAACCTATTTTAACCTATAGTTGTCGTCAAGAAGCTGATATAGTTGCTAAAGATATCCAGCTAGATGCAGCGGGTACGTCGTTTTTATTAGTAACTCCGATTGGTGAAGTTGTAATCAAGAGTAAATTAATAGGGATGTTTAATGTCTATAATATGTTAGCTGCTACTGGGGCTGCAATAGCTAAAAATGTTTCTTTAGAAGTGATCAAAGAAGCTTTAGAAAGCATAAATGGAGTCGATGGTCGTTTTGAAGTAGTTGATGCAGGGCAAAACTTTACGGTTATTGTTGACTATGCACATACACCCGATTCATTAGAAAACGTATTACAGACTGTGAAAGAATTTGCGGAAAATGATATATATGTTGTTGTAGGTTGTGGTGGAGACCGTGATCGAACGAAGCGTCCTTTAATGGCCAAGGTTGCCATGGAATACTCAGATTTTGCAATTTTTACATCTGACAATCCAAGAACGGAAGACCCTGTTTCCATATTAAATGATATGACGAAGGGGTTAAACGGTGAAGATGAATATGAAGTCATCGTGGATAGAAAAGAAGCAATTAATAAGGCGATTCAGTATGCGAAGGAAAATGACATTATATTAATTGCTGGAAAAGGCCATGAAACCTATCAACAAATTGGTCATACCAAGTATGATTTTGATGACAGGGTTATAGCAAAAAGCGCAATAATTGCTAAGGGGTAATGCATATGTTGTTTACATTAGAAGATTTGTCCAAATGGTTTCCTAAAAATCAGGGAAACATAAATAAAGAAACAGCTATTAAAGAAATAACAACAGACAGTAGAAAAGAAGTCAAAGATTCCTTGTTTGTCCCGATTGTTGGGGAACACTTTGATGGTCATCAATTCGCAGAACAGGCGGTTGAAAATGGTGCCGTTGCTTTATTTTGGAATGAGGATAGGGATTTACCTTCTACTCTACCTAGAGATTTTCCGGTATTTCTAGTGAAGGATACATTACCTTCTTTACAGAAACTTGCAAGTCTTTACCGTGATCAAATCAATCCAATAGTTGTAGGTATAACGGGTTCGAATGGTAAAACGACCACAAAAGATTTGGTGACAACTGTTTTGAAATCTAAATATATTACTCACTCCACAAAAGGTAACTATAATAATCACATTGGTCTCCCGTTAACTATTCTTTCCATGAGCAGGGATACGGAAGTACTTGTATTAGAAATGGGAATGAGTAATTTTGGTGAAATAGATTTATTATCCCAAATAGCAAGACCTAATTTTGCTGTCATAACGAATATAGGGGAATCCCATATTGAATTCCTCGGTTCTAGGGAAGGTATTGCAAAAGCAAAAATGGAAATTATTAACGGTTTGCAAGATAATGGAACCATCATCATTGATGGTGATGAAGAGCTCCTAAAATCACTACATCAAAAGCCTAAAGTTATTAAATGTGGTTTTAAAGAACGTAATGATTTTAAAATTGAAGATTCCAAAGTAACTTCAAAGGAAACTATATTTAAATTATCAGATGGAGCCACTTACCATATCCCGTTACTAGGGAAGCATCATGCGAAGAATGCATGCTATGCCATTGCATTAGCATACTGTGTTGGAATTAATGCGAAGCAAAGACAACAAGCGTTGAAATTCGTACAACACACTTCTATGCGTTTTGAATTATTAAAAGGTAAAAACGAAGTATCAATTATAAACGATGCTTATAATGCATCCCCAACTTCCATGAAGGCTGCTATTAAAGTTGTCAAGGAATTGAATGGGTTTAAAGATAAGGTTTTAGTTCTTGGGGATGTCCTTGAATTAGGGGAGTTTTCCAAATCGTTACACGAAACTGTAGCGGAAGCAATTGGTGAGCCAATTACTACAGTATTTACTTTTGGTACGATGTCAAAGGTAATTTCAGATAAAGTTAAAAAAGATAAAGGTAATAAAATTAAAACCGCCCATTTTGACACAAAAGAAGAATTAATGGAAGCATTACAACCATTTTTAAATAATCAATCATTAGTATTATTTAAGGCATCAAGAGGATTAAAATTCGAATCCTTTGTAAATGAGTTAATTAATTAATTTTTAAAGTGCGTGTTCAAAAAGAAGGATAAAAAAGACTTCTACGTTGCTTGCGGGACGTGGGCAATCTTAGTAGAATTTCCACTATTGCCAACGGACTTCTTTAAAGGAAGGCTGACTAAAGATGAGCTTTGCGCCCAACTCACGCCTTCCCATTTGCACGAGGCATGTCAATTTCACCAGACTTTTTGAACAACCTCTTAAAGGTAAAAAGATCAAGTTTTAGTTTGGACGGTCCATGTAAGAGGAGGAAACACAATGGATTTAACAGGAATATTTGTAACGATAGCAATAGCATTTCTAATTACCGTCCTTTTATCTCCCATTTTCATCCCATTATTAAGAAGGTTGAAATTTGGCCAAAGTATACGAGAAGAAGGACCTAAATCCCACATGGTAAAGACAGGTACCCCTACAATGGGTGGCGTTATGATTGTATTGGGTATTGTCATAACTTCCATTATTATGGTATATAAAGTACTTGGAAATCATGTTGGTTATGAATTTTGGCTCTTAATTTTTGTATTGCTTGGCTATGGAGTATTAGGTTTTTTGGATGATTTCATTAAAGTTGCGATGAAGCGTAATTTAGGTCTAACTTCGAAACAAAAAATGTTAGGACAAATTGTTATTGCACTTATATTTTTCTTTATACTCAAAGGACAAGGATTTTCTACAGACATTCAAATTCCAGGTACAGACATTCAGTGGGATTTTGGTTGGTTTTATGCAATTTTTATTATTATTATTTTAGTTGGAGCTTCTAATGCTGTAAACTTAACAGATGGATTAGATGGTTTATTAGCGGGTACTGCGGCGATAGCCTTTGGGGCTTATGCAATACTTACACTTATCATAGGTGGATTTACGGAGGTTTCCATTTTTTCTCTAGCAGTTGTTGGAGCACTTCTAGGTTTTCTAGTGTTTAATGCACATCCAGCAAAAGTATTTATGGGTGATACTGGTTCATTAGCATTAGGTGGAGCTATTGGAGCAATTGCTATATTAACAAAAACAGAAATCTTGCTTGTTATTATTGGTGGAATTTTCGTATTAGAAACTTTATCTGTTATTATTCAAGTAATTTCATTTAAAACAACTGGTAAAAGAGTATTTAAAATGAGTCCATTACATCATCATTATGAATTATTAGGCTGGTCCGAATGGAGAGTTGTAACAACATTTTGGTTAGTTGGGCTTGTTTTTGCTGTGCTTGGCGTATATATTGAGGTGGGCTTAAATTGAAAAAAGTATTGGATTTTCCTTATTCAAATATTTTAGTCTTAGGACTTGCAAAAAGTGGAACGGCAGTTGCTAATTTATTGTTGAACCACGATAAAGGTGTTCGTATTAATGATATGAAAACAGAAAAAAATGATCCAATAATAAAGGAATTAAGGAATCTTGGTGCAGAAGTAGTAGTAGGTTCACATCCATTATCCGTATTGGATGGTATAGAAATCATTGTAAAAAATCCAGGAATTCATTATGATAATCCAATTATTGTTGAAGCAAGGAAAAGAAATATTCCTGTAATCACTGAGGTAGAAATTGCGTATATGCTTGCAGGTGATTCTATTATTGGAATTACTGGTTCCAATGGAAAAACGACAACAACAACTTTAATAACTAAAATGTTGGAAGAAAGCAGAAGACCAGTTAAAGTTGCTGGAAATATTGGCGTTGTTGCATGTGAAGTCGCCGAAAACCTTGAGGATGAGGAAACATTAGTATTAGAATTATCATCTTTTCAGCTACAAGGTGTTGAAAAGTTCAAACCAAATATTGCAGTATTATTGAATATATTTGAAGCACATATAGATTATCACAAAACATTTGACAACTATAAACAAGCGAAATTTAATATTTTCAGAAACCAAACAAAAGAGGACTTTTTAGTATATAATGCTGATGATACAATTATTACTTCAGAAGTGAAAAACCTTAAATCTACGCTCGTTCCATTTTCCATAAAAAATAAAATGGAAAATGGGGCATGGCTAGACGATACATTTATTTATTTTAAAAATGAAAAAATAATTTCACGAAATGAAATTGTTTTAGTTGGTGATCATAACCTTGAAAATATTTTAGCTGCAGTCGCGGCTGCGAAACTTAAAGGTGCAACAAATGAAGGAATTATCAAAGTTCTTACTACATTTCAAGGTGTTAGGCATCGATTACAATTTGTAGATAATATTCATGGTCGTTTATTTTATAACGATTCTAAAGCAACCAATATATTAGCTACTCAAAAGGCTTTATCTTCATTCGAGAGGCCTGTCATTTTACTTGCTGGTGGGTTGGACAGAGGAAATGAGTTCGATGATTTAGCTCCCTATTTGAAAAATGTAAAAGCTATGGTTGTATTTGGTCAAACGAAAGATAAATTAAGAAGAATAGCTGAAGAAAATGGCATTTCAACTATTTTACAAGTGGAAGATGTCAAAGAAGCGGTCAGCAAAGCTTTTGAAATTTCAAATGAAAAAGATGTTATACTATTATCACCAGCTTGTGCAAGCTGGGATCAGTATCGAACGTTTGAAGAAAGAGGAGACATGTTTATACAAGCCGTGCATAAACTAGTTTAGAGGGGCTTGTATATTAAATTAATAATAAGAATGTTCAAAAATGCCCCTGTCTATATTTTAGTCAAAGGGGTGTTTTTTTGTTTAAAAAACGTCTAAACGATCAAAGTAAACCAGATTACATTCTATTATGGGTTATTATAGCACTGTTAATTGTCGGTGTAGTGATGGTTTACAGTTCGTCCCATGTTTGGTCAGAGTATAAGTTTGGTGATGGGTTTTTTTACTTAAAACGTCAGTTATTATTTGCTGGTGCGGGAGTTTTCGCTATGTTTTTCTTTATGTTTATACCTTATAGCACTTGGAAAAACTACTCGAAAATTCTATTAATTGTATGCTTTGCTTTACTAATACTTGTATTAATACCAGGAATAGGATTAATTCGTGGTGGAGCGCAAAGTTGGATTGGAGTTGGGGCATTTAGTATACAGCCATCTGAGTTTATGAAACTAGGATTAATTATTTTCTTAGCTAATATGCTTGCCACGAAACAAAAGTACATTACATCTTTTAAAAAAGGCTTCTTACCATCTTTATTATTAGTTTTTACAGCTTTTGGTTTGATTATGCTTCAACCAGATTTAGGGACTGGAATGGTACTGGTCTTAACCTGTATGATTATGATTTTTGTGTCAGGTGCCAGACTATCTCATTTTATTGGACTAGCTGCTTTAGGAGTATTAGGATTGGTTGGATTGATTGCTTCAGCCCCATATCGAATTAATCGAATAACAGCTTTTTTAAATCCTTGGGAAGATCCATTAGGTGATGGGTTTCAGATTATTCAATCCCTCTATGCAATTGGGCCTGGGGGGTTGATGGGACTTGGATTAGGGAATAGTTTGCAAAAATATTTCTATTTACCAGAACCACAAAATGACTTTATTTTTGCTATTGTGGGAGAAGAATTAGGATTTATCGGCGGCACCTTTGTTATTCTATTATTTTTACTCCTTTTATGGAGAGGGATTAAAGTTTCATTAGAAGCTCCAGATCTTTTCGGAAGATTATTAGCTTTAGGAATTGTCTCGATGTTAGCTGTACAAGCAATGATTAATATAAGTGTAGTAATTGGATTAATACCTGTTACAGGTATAACATTACCTTTCCTTAGTTACGGAGGGTCTTCATTAACTTTAACCCTTTGTTCCGTTGGAATATTATTAAACATTAGTATTTATTCTAAAATATAGTGGGAATGGCAAAAATGGAAAATATTACCCATTAAATATGAGAAAAAACTTGCTAATCTAATGCTTGGACACTATATGTTTATCTATATTTTATGATATAATTCATGTAACTGAATAAAGGCGGCATAATTTATGCCGTTTTATTCTTTTAATTTCTGAAAAAGGAAGAAATGGGGATGAGTAATAAAAATATTGTTTCAATTGAGGATCGAATTCCCAAATTAAAACAAGCCCGTAAGAAAAAAGCTAACCGACGTTTGATTTTTTATCTATCAATCTTTTTCTTCTTGATTTCAATTATTGTTTATTTGCAATCACCATTAAGTCATGTTAAAACAATAAATGTTCAAGGTAATGTGCATACAACGGATGAGGAAATAATAAACTTATCTGAAATTACTGCTAAAACGAATATTTGGATGGTTAATTTTGATGCCATTGAAAAGGCAATAAAAACAAATCCTATCGTTAATGAAGTAGAAGTTAATCGTAAGCTTCCTTGGACTGTTTCAATTGAAATAACAGAACATAATGTAGTTGGTTATGTAAAAGAAGAAAGGAAATACTATCCAATTTTAGCTAATGGGGTATCATTGAAGCAAGAAGGACAGGATACATATCATGGTAACTCACCAATGTTAATCGGCTTTACAGAGGATGAGTATTTACAACGGATGGCTGAAGAATTAAATAAATTACCCAAAAATATAACAAATCTCATCTCTGAAATTCATTGGGAACCAACTGACAATAATAAAAATAAAATCCAACTTTTTATGACAGATGGATACATAGTTGATGGAACGATTCGAAATTTTTCTGAGAAAATGGTAGTTTATCCTTCGATAGTTTCTCAATTAGAACCAGGTGTTGATGGGATTATCCATATTGGTGTGGGTGTATATTTTGAATCTTTTAATGATGAGTCTGAAGAAACGGATGAAACAGAAGAATAAGATTCTATTTTGTACACTAAGAATGAGCGATTGTGAGTTTTTCTAAAAAGCCCAAAGTAATTCTAAAAATTTGATTTAACGAATAATCTTTCAATCTATTAAAATATATGTATATAGGAATATTTTTCTTGAAATTTAAAGGAATCCAGTTTTTTTTGTGGAAATAGTACCTATATATATCTATTTTAGTCGAATGAACAAAGGCGGAAGCGCCCGTTTAGCGACGTACGGACTGGACTGAGCCGTAGGAGATAAAGGAAACACGACGAACGGAGTAAGTCGATGTTGACTTTCACCGCAAGGGTATAAGTGCGACTAAGCCTCTGGTTTCACCATCGGCAAGTCTTCTTTATCGTACGGAGGTGAAGGAAGTCTCGCTAGTCGCTGGGCGCTGGAGCCGGACGTGGCTGTTCTTTAACAACTAGTTATCCACAGTCATAAATTTTATAATTTCCTAAGCAATGAAAGTAGGATTGTATGAAATGTACAATTATATGATCCATTTTGTATGGATGTGTTGAATTTGGAGGTGCCTTTCTTTGAATAATAGTGAAATACTAGTAAGTCTTGATATAGGAACATCAAAAATTAAAGTTATAATTGGAGAAGTTTTAAATGATTCTTTAAATATTATTGGTGTAGGTACAGCAAAATCTAATGGAATGAAAAAAGGTGCAATTGTTGATATTGATCAAACAGTGCAATCCATCAGAAATGCTGTCGAACAAGCTGAACGCATGGTTGGCATGCATATCGAAAGGGTTGTTGTTGGTATAAACGGAAACCACATCGATTTACAGCCATGTCATGGTGTTGTAGCGGTTCAAAGTGAAGATCGTGAAATTACGGATGAAGACATTAGAAGAGTAATTGACGGTGCACAAGTAGTTTCCATTCCACCAGAGCGTGAGATTATTGACGTCATACCTAAGCAATTTATAGTAGATGGATTAGACGAGATTACTGATCCAAGAGGGATGATCGGTGTTCGCTTAGAAATGGAAGGAACGATTATTACTTGTTCAAGGACCATTTTACATAACATTCTTAAATGCGTGGAACGTGCTAATTTAGAAGTATTGGATATTTGTTTACAACCTCTTGCCACTGGTACGATAGCACTTTCACCCGATGAAAAAAATATGGGTGTAGCTTTAATCGACGTTGGTGGTGGTTGTTCTACCATTTCCGTTTTTGAAAATGATTATTTACAAGGTTCAAGTGTTGTTAGCCTTGGTGGAAATAATATTACCAAAGATATATCCATTGGTTTACGTACTACGACTGAAGAGGCTGAAGATGTTAAATTAAATTATGGTCATGCCTTTTATGATGATGCACAAGAAGATGAAACTTTTGAGGTTTCTGTGATCGGAAGTAATCAAAGAGAAACATACAATCAGCTGGAAATTTCTGATATGATAGAAGCAAGAATGGAAGAAATTTATGCTTTTGCTGAACGTGAAATTCGTAAAATGGGATATCAGGAACTACCGGGAGGTTACGTGTTAACTGGAGGAACAATGGCAATGCCAGGTGTATTGGAATTAGCTCAGGATTTATTCCATTCTAATGTTCGTATTGCAATTCCGGATTATATCGGTGTTAGAGAACCCCAGTTTACAGCTGGAGTAGGAATTCTACAATTTGCTTACCGAAACGCAAAAATTCAAGGTAAAGAATTATACCCAGCTGTTCGAAATGACATGGACGAGCCTAGTCCTAAACGTCATACGAAGCAAGCAAATACTGAGCAACCGAAAAGGAAAGAGAAAAAAGAAAGTGGGAAAGTTAGTAGTTTATTCAAATGGTTTTTTGATTAAACTCTTGAATGTTTAAATCTATAAAACTCGTGAGATTTGCGTAGAAATTAGGAGGAACGAAAATGTTAGAGTTTGATACAAATATGGATGAATTAGCGACGATAAAAGTTATCGGTGTCGGCGGCGGCGGTAATAACGCTGTTAACCGAATGATTGAACACGGTGTGGAAGGTGTTGAATTTATAGCTGTTAACACAGACTCTCAAGCACTTAATTTATCTAAGGCCGAGTTAAGAATTCAAATTGGCGGTAAACTTACTAGAGGATTAGGAGCGGGTGCGAATCCTGAAGTTGGTAAGAAAGCAGCTGAAGAAAGTAAAGAACAGATCGAGGAAGTTTTACAAGGTGCGGACATGGTATTTGTTACTGCTGGTATGGGTGGTGGAACAGGTACAGGTGCCGCTCCGGTTATTGCACAAGTTGCAAAGGATTTAGGAGCTTTAACGGTTGGAGTTGTAACAAGACCTTTTTCATTTGAAGGCAGAAGACGTTCGACCCAGGCGATTTCTGGTATTGAAGCTCTAAAAAATGCTGTTGATACGTTAATCGTTATTCCAAATGATCGTTTGCTTGAAATTGTTGATAAAAACACACCTATGTTAGAGGCTTTCCGTGAAGCTGACAATGTATTACGACAAGGTGTTCAAGGGATTTCAGATTTAATTGCAAAACCAGGTTTAATTAACGTTGACTTTGCAGATGTAAAAACAATTATGTTCGATAAAGGTTCGGCATTAATGGGGATTGGTATCGCAACAGGAGAAACACGTGCAACAGAGGCTGCGAAAAAAGCAATTTCTTCACCTTTATTAGAAACTTCAATCGATGGGGCACACGGTATTTTAATGAATATTACTGGTGGAACAAACCTAAGCCTATATGAAGTACAAGAGGCCGCTGATTTAGTAACTTCTGCTGCGGATAAGGAAGTAAATGTTATTTTTGGTTCCGTTATTAATGAGAATTTAAATGATGAAATTGTTGTTACAGTAATTGCAACTGGTTTTGATGAGTTGAATAAAAAGCCAGAAATGCCATCTAAGCAACAACGTCCAACCTTAAATCAAAAACAACATGCAGCAACTAAAGAAGAAGCGCCTATCCAACAACAACAGCAACAACAAAGAGAGCAAGTTCAACGTCCAAGAATCCAAGAAGACGATGAACTGGATATACCAACATTCTTAAGAAATCGAAATAGAAATAGAAGATAATTTACCTCTAAAAGCAGACGACTTATACTCGTTTGCTTTTTTTATAAGGAAATTTAGCTTATTAGATCTATTCTTAAGAAATGCCCCGCTCCAGCTCTAGCTCCAGCGACTAGCAAGATTTTCTACACCTACGTACATCCCCTTTGTTCATTCAATAAACTTTCCTTCGACAATTTTTTTATCCCACCGAAACGGTTAGTAAGACTCCCACCTCAAGCTTCTAGGGAAACAAAGAAGGTGGGAGACCGACTCCCCTTGGATGAAGGACCATATGCTCCTTCTAAACCTACTTATTTCATTCCTCCGACAAACTTTTCGATAACTAGTTAAAATTAGCTTTGTTCTGCATACAAGAAGTGACAGACTTTGCTTAATATATCGGATATACTTTTCAGTAAATCTAACCAATTAGAACATACAAAATTAAATGTTAAGGAGAAACCATCTTTTATAGAAGGAAGAATAAAATGGAAATATATGTAGATGCGGTTTGGGCACTCAACTTCTGTTTAGATTTCATGTTACTTTTATTAACTAAAGCCCTAGCAAGAGATGATACTAAAACAAGACGAGTTATTCTTGGAGCATTCATTGCTTCTTTAATTGTTCCAATAACTTTATTTTATCCGAATTCCTTTATTACTGGTTTGATTGGAAAAATTATATATTCTCTTCTTATTATATTTTGTTCTTTTGGTTTTATAACAATTTATCGTTTTTCTAAACTAGTTTTATTGTTTTATTTTACGACCTTTGCTATTGGAGGTGGACTTGTAGGGTTACATTTTCTATTTTCTAATCCAATATCCATGTCTTCTAGCGGATTCATTACGTATAACAATGGTTATGGTGATCCGGTAAGTTGGCTATTCGTATTCATTGGATTCCCTTGCGTATGGTATTTTACGAAGAAACGTATGGACAAGCATGCTTCTGAAAAAATCCGTTATGATCAACTTTATTCTGTATCCATTAAAATGAAGGATAAAAGCTTTTCGACTATGGGATATATTGATAGTGGAAATCAATTAGTAGATCCATTATCGAAAAAGCCAGTTATTATTTGTGATCAAATATTTTTAAAAAAATGGTTTACAGAAGAAGAATGGCTTAGTTTGAAAAATGCGTATGAAACATTTGATATGGAAAAGATTCCTAAAGATTGGGAAAGTAGTATTCAAGTTCTTCCTTATCAAGGAGTACAAGGGAATAATATGTTTCTTTTCGCGTTACGACCTGAACACTTAATTGTGTATTATGGAGAACAACAAATTAAAACTCGCAAACTATTAATTGGGATTCAATTTGCGGAGCTTACGAAGGATAATAGTTATCATTGTTTACTTCATCCTCAAATTATTCAATTAGCTACCATTAATACTGCATAAAAAGGGGAGATAAGGTGTGAAATTTTGGAAGCTACGATTACATTTACGATTAAAGTGGTATAAACTACTGATTCGTTTGGGGCTTAAATCAGACGAAATCTATTATATAGGAGGAAGTGAAGCACTGCCACCACCCCTATCTAAACAGGAGGAGCAAGAATTACTTTTGCTATTACCAAAAGGGGATAAGTCAGCACGTTCTATTCTAATAGAACGAAATTTACGATTAGTCGTGTATATTGCCAGAAAGTTCGAAAATACGGGCATAAATATTGAGGATTTAATCAGTATAGGTACTATTGGACTGATTAAAGCAGTTAACACATTTAACCCAGAAAAGAATATTAAATTGGCAACTTATGCATCGAGATGTATAGAAAATGAAATTTTAATGTATCTACGTAGAAACAATAAATTAAAATCAGAAGTTTCTTTTGATGAACCTCTTAATATTGATTGGGATGGAAATGAATTATTATTATCCGATGTTTTAGGTACAGACGATGATATTATTACAAAAGGTTTAGAATCCGATGTTGACAAGACCTTATTGAAAACCGCTTTATCCAAACTGAATGATAGAGAGAAACAGATTATGGAGTTGAGATTTGGATTAATAGGAGAAGAAGAAAAAACACAAAAAGATGTTGCTGATATGTTAGGGATTTCACAATCATATATTTCTCGTTTAGAAAAGAAAATAATTAGGAGACTGAAAAAAGAATTTAATAAAATGGTTTAGCCTTATTTCACAAAGGTTTTACAGTAATTGGTATTTATTTCAAAAATCTGTTACTGCATAAAAACCCTCCCTGGGGGAGATACTGTCCTTGAACAGCATCACCATCTGGGAGGGTTAACATATGACTAGACATAAAGTTGAGATATGTGGTGTTGATACATCCAAGTTACCAGTACTCACCAATGAAGAAATGAAAAAATTATTCATCAGAATGCAACAAGACGGAGATATTTCCGCACGTGAAGAGCTAGTAAATGGAAATCTCAGATTAGTACTTAGTGTAATACAGCGGTTTAACAACCGTGGGGAATATGTAGATGATTTATTCCAAGTAGGTTGTATTGGATTGATGAAATCCATTGATAATTTTGATTTAGGACATAATGTAAGATTTTCTACCTATGCTGTTCCCATGATAATCGGAGAAATTAGAAGATATCTCCGAGATAATAATCCAATAAGAGTATCAAGGTCGTTAAGAGATATTGCCTATAAGGCTTTACAGGTTAGGGAGAAGTTGATTAATAAAACTTCAAAAGAACCTACACCAGCAGAAATTGCCGAAGAAATGGGTATCCCACATGAAGACATTGTTTTTGCTATGGATGCAATTCAAGACCCTGTGTCATTATTTGAACCTATTTATAATGATGGAGGAGATCCGATATTTGTAATGGATCAAATAAGTGATGAAAAAGATAAAGATTCTACATGGGTTGATAAGCTTTCATTAAAAGAAGGTATGCATAAACTTAATGAAAGAGAAAAAATGATATTAAATAAACGCTTTTTTCAAGGTAAAACACAAATGGAGGTTGCTGATGAAATTGGTATTTCACAAGCCCAGGTATCTAGGCTAGAAAAAGCAGCCATTAGTCAAATGAATAAACAGATGTTTGAAGGATAAAAAGGGAGAGGTTTAATACCTCTTCCTTTTTTGGCAGGTAGGAAAGTATAAAAATCTTTCCCGTCTACATAAGTGCAACTAAGGCATTCGCCCAAAAGCATGGCGAATGCCTTAGTTCTAATGGTTTAGGGAAAATAACTTACTTATTGTTGGAATACCAAGTCACCTTCGTCTTTCGCTGAACGATGCTAGTTTCCTAAGAGCTTTTTACTTATAGGGCAAGTTTTCTAATATAAATACTTGTTAGTGCATATAGTGTAATAAGGTGGGTGATTTGTATGGTTACTTTAACAGAATTACAACTAAAAGAAGTCATTCTAATGGAAGACGGGCGAAGGTTGGGGAATATAGCGGACCTTGAAATTAATCCTAATACCGGGAAAATTGAGGCAATCATTTTATTTGTAAAAGACAAAAAAGGTAATTTTTTTAGTAAATCGGATGAACTTATCATTGCATGGAATCAGATTGTTCGTATCGGATCAGATGTTATATTAGTTAGAGAAGCAAATGGTCCGCTTTTACTAACCCAATGACATTTAATAGCAAATTTTTCAGTAAGATATGATAAAATATAACAAATAAAAGATTTCGGGAGGATAATAATGTCTGAAGTTTTTCAACAAAAAGACCAATCTTTTTTACAAATTGAAAAATGGCGTCAATTAAATGAAAAATTAATAGTAGGTTTTACAACTAGAAATGGAGGAGTAAGTGATCCTCCATTTCAGTCACTTAACCTTGGATTGCATGTTCCCGATAATCAAGAAGATATAATAAAAAATAGGGAAACTTTAGCTAATAAGTTAAACATACCTCTTGAAAATTGGGTTGCTGGTGAACAAGTACATGATACTGCAGTACAATTGATAACAGTAGACGATAAAGGCAAAGGATCACGTGATTATTCTAATTCGATTCATGGGGTTGATGGATTAATTACTGGTCATAAAGGTATTCTACTTACCGCATTTTTTGCTGATTGTGTCCCACTATTCTTTTTTGATCCCGTTACTGAAATGATTGGGATTGCACATGCTGGATGGAGAGGGACAGTTAATGGAATGGCAAGGTCAATGGTACAAGCCATGAAAGATCAGGGAGTCAATGAATCGAATCTCTTAGTTGTAATTGGGCCATCTATTTCCCAAGAAATGTATGAGGTAGATGAAAAGGTTATAGACAACATAGAAGACAAGATTCGCCAAAAATGTGTAGTACCTAGTAGAAATAAACGGTATTTATTAGATTTAAAGAAATTAAATGTAGAAATCCTTTTACAAAGTGGCGTATTACGTCATAATATAGATGTGACAAATTATTGCACTTATAAAGATAAATCGTTATTTTTCTCTCATCGAAGGGATAAGGGAAAAACGGGGAGAATGTTAGGTTTCCTTGGGATTATATCTTAATACAAGAGAGATCCTTTTTGAACACGTAATACTAGGGGGATTATGGATAACAATGGATGTAGTTTCAAATTTAAAAGAAATTCAAGAAAATATAAAATTGGCTTGTGAAAAAAGTAATCGGAAAATAGATGAAATAACGGTTATTGGTGTAACGAAATATGTTACAATAGAACGAGCGGAGGAGACAATTGACGCAGGAATTAAAAATCTTGGTGAAAATCGTAATGAAGGATTTATAGAAAAGCATGAAGTCATTGGCAAAAAGGCTACATGGCACTTTATTGGAACATTACAAACTCGAAAAGTAAAAGACATTATTGAAAAAATAGATTATCTTCATTCGCTTGATCGTCTATCTTTAGCAAAAGAGGTAAATAAAAGATCCGAAAAACCTGTGAATTGTTTTGTGCAGGTGAATGTTAGCGGCGAAGAGTCTAAACACGGACTAGCACCTGAAAACGTCTTAGACTTTATTGAAGAAATTAAAAATTACGAAAACATCTATGTCGTTGGCTTAATGACCATGGCACCTCATATTAAAGACAGAGAAAAAATAAAAGAAGTTTTTAAACGGTTGGCAAAATTAAGGGATCAAATTAGTCAGAAAAATTACTCACACGCTCCTTGTCATTATTTATCTATGGGTATGAGTAATGATTATGATATTGCAATTGAAGAAGGTGCAACCCATATAAGAATTGGAACGAAATTAGTTGGAAATTGATTTAAAAACATTGGATAGAGCTTGGTGAATACGATAAGCATTAAGATAGTTTTATACTTTCCAATCTGCTAATAATAAAATGGGGTGAAAGGCTTGAGTATTAAAAATAAGCTGAAAAGTTTCTTTGTAGAAGAAGACTACGAGTACGAATATGTAGACGAAGAGGAAATTCCGGAAAATAAATTTGTGGAAAAGCAAAAGAAAAACCAAAATGTCGTTAGTTTAGCAGCTATTCAGCAACCTAATTCTAAAGTAATTCTTTGTGAGCCGAGAACATATAACGAAGCACAAGAAATTGCAGATAATATTGTAAGTAAACGTGCTGTTGTAATAAACTTACAAAGGGTTGATCGAAATCAAGCTAAACGAATTGTGGATTTCCTAAGTGGTACTGTTTATGCTTTAAATGGAGATATTCAAAAGCTAGGTTCCGAAACATTCCTATGTACACCTGAAAATATTGATGTATCTGGCACGATAACAGATACTTTAATTAATGAAGATGACTATGATAAAGGATGGTAGTAGATGTATCAGTTGTTACAAATTTTAAATTTAGCCCTCAATATATATAGTTGGGGAATTATTATTTATATTTTCATGTCCTGGTTTCCAGAGGCAAGAGAATCTACTTTTGGGGAACTCCTAAGTAAAATTTGCGAACCTTATTTAGAAGTATTTCGAAGATTCATACCACCGCTTGGGATGATAGATTTTTCACCGATTATCGCAATCTTTGTTTTGCATATGGCTAGAGTAGGGTTATTTGAATTCTTTAGAATGTTCGTATTCTAAAAAGTAAATGATGTGATTTTAGGAGTTTACAATGGATATATACCAGCATTTTCGAAAAGAAGAACATGGATTTATCGATCAAGTCCTGTCATGGAAAGAGCAAGTTGAAAGAACATTTAGCCCAAAATTAACAGATTTCCTTGACCCTAGAGAACAACAAATTATTGAAATGCTGATCGGAACGAATCATGATGATTTGAAATTGTCATTTTTCGGTGGCAGTAATCATAATGAAAGAAAACGAGCGATTATTGCTCCATTTTATGAAGAAATTACACAAGAATCTTATCAGCTTAGTCTGCTACAAGCTAACTACCATGAAAAATTTATCACCCTGGAACATCGCGATGTAATGGGAACATTTTTGTCATTAGGCATTAAAAGAAAAAAATTAGGTGACATTTTTGCAGGGAATGGAAAAATTCAAATTGTAGTAGCGAAAGAAATTTCTACATATGTTCTAACAACTTTACACTCTATCAAGAAAGCTAACATAACGTTTGAGGAAATTCCGTTAATTCACTTCATTCAAATGAAAAACGAATGGACTGAATCCGAAAAAACGGTATCCTCGTTACGTTTGGATGCAGTTTTAAAGGAAATTTATCATATTTCTAGGAAAGATTCAGCTGAATGTATAAAAAAGCAACTTGTTAAAGTGAATTATAAGGTTGTGGAAGAAGTTAATTTTCCATTACAAGAAGGTGACTTAATTTCACTCCGTGGTAAAGGTAGAAGTAAGATAGTAAAAATGAATGGTCAATCAAAAAAGGAAAAATGGAAAATAACGATTGCTATTTTAAAGTGATTTTATATTTTTTGCAGGATAAAGGAATTTTTTGTCGAATAATAAAACTAGATTAAACTATTTTTAGTAACGTATTTTATTTACTTTAAGGAGGTGGCCAATGTGCCATTAACACCACTAGATATTCATAATAAAGAGTTTACGAAAAGTTGGCGGGGTTATGATGAAGATGAGGTCAATGAGTTTTTAGATCAAGTTATTAAAGACTATGAAATGGTTATTAGAGATAAAAAAGATTTACAGGAAAAGCTAAACCAATTAGAAGAGAAATTGGGTCATTTTACTAATATAGAAGAAACCTTAAATAAATCCATATTAGTCGCTCAAGAAACAGCTGAAGAAGTAAAGAACAGTGCTACCAAAGAGTCCAAATTAATTATTAAAGAAGCAGAAAAAAATGCGGACCGCATAATAAACGAAGCACTTAGTAAATCACGCCGAATCTCCATCGAAGTGGAAGAACTTAAAAAACAGGCTAAAGTTTTCCGTACACGATTAAAGATGTTAGTTGAGGCGCAATTAGAAATAGTTCAAACCGACGATTGGGACAAGCTTTTTTCAGAGGAAATGAGCGAAGAGCTTGAATTAGTTGAAAATAAATCTTAAATCTTGACGAATAAGAATATATTACATATAATTCTTAAAAAGGTTTTAAAAATGTGTGTTCAAAAAGGAAACTGGACTTTTTGAATAACCGCTAAAAAAGTTGAAATACGTTGAAGGAGACAGTATAAAGGCAAAATTACTGTTTAGCGATCTAGGGATGGTGGAAGCCTAGAGAGTAATGCTTTTAGAACATCACTCCAAAGTATCCATTATGAAACAAAGTAATTTTGGACGTGTTATTCCACGTTACGGAAATTGAGTGAATTTAAAATAACGTTTATTTTAAATTTATAAGGGTGGTACCGCGAGTCTTCTCGTCCCTTTTTGGGATTTGAGAGGGCTTTTTTTAACAGGTAAGAAAATTAATCTTTCACTATGTATAATTGAATTAGGACATTTGCTAAAGTTTATTTCTTTTCAGCAGACAAACTAAATAAGGAGGAAACCAAATGGATTACAAAGAAACGCTATTGATGCCGAAAACAGCATTTAAAATGCGTGGAAACTTACCAAATAAAGAACCTAAAAGACAAGAACAGTGGGAAGAAAATAACATATATGAGAAAGTACAAGAAAGAACGAAAGGAAGACCTTCATTCGTTTTACACGATGGCCCACCGTACGCTAATGGTAACTTACATATCGGGCACGCGATGAATAAAATCTTAAAAGATTTTATTATTCGTCATAAATCCATGACTGGCTATCATGCACCATATGTCCCAGGATGGGATACACATGGTTTACCTATTGAAGTGGCTTTAAGTAAGGGTAAAAAAGTAGATCGTAAAAAATTAAGTACCGCCGAATTTAGACAAATGTGTGCAGAGTACGCATTAAGACAAGTTGATGGGCAACGTGAACAATTTAAACAATTAGGTGTTCGTGGGGATTGGGATAATCCTTATCTGACCTTAACAAAAGATTTCGAAGCGGCTCAAATTCAAGTATTTGGTGAAATGGCTAAGAAAGGGTATATTTACAAAGGATTAAAACCTGTTTATTGGTCCCCTTCATCTGAATCTGCTTTAGCCGAAGCAGAGATTGAATACTATGATAAAAAATCACCTTCTATCTATGTTGCTTTTACGATTCAAGATGGGAAAGGCGTTCTTGAAGAAGGCGATAAAATTGTTATCTGGACAACTACACCATGGACCATCCCTGCAAACTTAGGTATTAGTCTCCATCCTGATATAGAATATGTTCGTGTACAAGTTGGAGACAACCGCTTCGTTGTTGCACAGGAATTATTAGAAACCGTTGCAGCAGAACTTGATTGGGAAAATCCAGAAGTTGTTAAAACTTTTAAAGGAAAAGATTTAGATAGAGCAGTAGCTAGACATCCGTTCTATGATCGTGATTCTATTGTAATGCTAGGTAAACATGTAACAACTGATGCAGGTACAGGCTGTGTTCATACTGCTCCAGGCCATGGGGAAGATGACTTTTATGTTGGTAAAGAGTACGGTTTAGAAGCTCTATCACCATTAGATGATAAAGGTGTATTTACGAAAGAAGCGCCTGGATTTGAGGGACTATTTTACGACGATGCTAATAAAGCTGTTACCGAGAAACTTGAAGAGGCTGGGGCTCTATTAAAACTAGGATTCATTAAACACTCGTATCCTCATGACTGGCGTACGAAGAAACCTACTATTTTCCGAGCAACATCACAGTGGTTTGCATCGATTAAAGATTTCAGACAAGATATTTTAGATGAAATCAAGAAAATTAACTGGTACCCAAGCTGGGGTGAAACAAGACTTTATAATATGGTCCGTGATCGCGAAGACTGGTGTATTTCTCGTCAACGAACATGGGGTGTACCAATCCCAGTATTTTATGGGGAAGATGGGACACCGATTATTACGGACGAAACGATTAATCATGTTTCTAAATTATTTGCTGAACATGGTTCCAATGTTTGGTTTGAAAGAGAAGCGAAAGATTTACTTCCAGAAGGCTTTACATCCGAACATAGTCCAAATGGTAAATTTACGAAAGAAACAGATATCATGGACGTATGGTTTGATTCAGGTTCTTCTCACCAAGCAGTTTTACTTCATAGAGAGGGACATAGAAGACCAGCTGATGTTTACCTAGAAGGTAGTGACCAGTATCGTGGTTGGTTCAACTCGTCTATTTCTACAGCTGTTGCAGTTACTGGACATGCACCATACAAAAACATCGTAAGTCATGGTTTTGCTCTTGACGGGGATGGACGTAAAATGAGTAAGTCTCTTGGTAATGTTATATTACCGTCTAAAGTATTAAAACAATATGGTGCAGATATTTTACGTCTTTGGGTAGCATCTGTAGACTACCAAGCTGATGTACGTATTTCTGATGATATATTAAGACAAATCTCTGAAAGCTATCGTAAAATCCGTAACACGTTCCGATTCATGCTTGGCAATTTAGCTGATTTCGATCCTAAGACTGATCTTGTTCAAGAAGAAGATTTAGAAGAAGTGGATCGTTATATGCTAAACCGACTACAGAAATTAATTTCCTCAGTTCGTGAAAGTTATGATAGATTCGAGTTTTCTCCAATCTATCATAGTATTCATAATTTCTGTTCTGTTGAATTAAGTTCTTTCTATTTAGACTTTGCAAAAGATATTTTATATATCGAAGCGAAAGATAATAAACGTAGAAGAAGTTTACAAACAGGTTATTATGAAATTCTTAAGTCTTTAGTTCAACTACTTTCACCAATTATCCCGCATACAGCGGATGAGGTATGGGAATTTATTCCTGGAGTAGAGGAAGAAAGTGTTCAATTAACGGATATGCCTGAGCCAAGAAAAATTTCTAATTTCAATGAAGAAAAATGGGATCAATTTATGAAGATTAGGGATGATGTACTAAAAGCTTTAGAAGAAGCTCGTAATAATAAAGTGATTGGTAAATCTTTAGAATCTAAGGTAACGATTGTCCCGAAAGACAACGAAACAAAAGAAGTATTAAATTCTATGGAACATTTACATCAACTGTTAATTGTATCAGAGGCAGTTGTTGCAGAATCCGCTGAAAATGCGAAGGAATATCGCTATACGGATGTTTTTGTTGAAAAACATCCTGCAGAAACTTGTGAACGTTGTTGGGTTTCCTCGGACACGGTTGGCGAGGATCATGATCATCCACATCTATGTACGCGTTGTGCAAGTATTGTTAAAGAGAACTATAGTGCATAAAGGAAATAAAAATACTCTCCATTATGGAGAGTATTTTTTAACAGTTAGGAAAGATATAAAAATCTTTACGTCTATATAAGTATAACTAAGGGACCTAACCTAATAGTGAATGCCAAGTTTTCTAATCCTATTCGACGATGGTTCTCTCACACTTGAAAATAAATGGATTAACATATAAGATGAAAAAGAACTTTGTATAGAATCGAGGGATGATGAGATGTATTGGTATTACATCATAGCTCTTTTCCTTATTGGAATGGATCAATTAACAAAATGGCTTATAGTTCGATCTATGGAAATCGGTGAAAGTATACCTATCATCGATGGCTTTTTTTACCTTACGTCACACCGAAACCAAGGTGCAGCCTGGGGTATCTTACAAGGGAAAATGTTGTTTTTCTATATTGTAACAGTAATTGTCATTATCGCTGTCGTATATTACATGAATAAATTTGCTAAAACTGATAAATGGTTAGGATTAGGGTTAAGCTTTATATTGGGTGGAGCACTTGGTAATTTTATTGATCGCATATTTCGAAAAGAAGTAGTAGACTTTTTTGATTTTTACATAATAAATTACAATTTTCCAATTTTCAATATTGCAGACTCGGCACTAACAATCGGTGTTATTTTTGTTATTATTGCTACGATTCTTGATGAAAGAAAGAAAGGAAGAACAAATAAATGAGTTCTTTTCGTCATATTATTACAGAAGAGCAAGCTAAAAAAAGAATAGATAAAGTTTTATCTGAACTTAACCTTGAAAATTCGCGTTCCCAAGTACAGTCCTGGATTCAAGATGGTTATGTAAAGGTGAACGGGATACAAGTAAAAGCAAATTATAAATGTCAACTTGATGATGAGCTTTCATGGGAAATCCCTGAAACAGAACCGTTAGAGTTAATACCAGAAGATATTCCTTTAGATATTATTTATGAAGATAGTGATTTGCTTGTAGTTAATAAACCAAAAGGAATGGTAGTCCATCCATCTGCTGGTCACCAAACAGGTACACTCGTTAATGCACTCCTTTATCATTGCCAAGATTTATCAGGTATTAATGGAGTAGAAAGACCAGGTATTGTTCATCGTATAGATAAGGATACAAGTGGTTTATTAGTAGTAGCTAAAAATGATCTATCCCATACTAATTTATCCGAACAAATGGCTTCAAAAACGATTAAACGTAAATATGAAGCAATCGTACATGGCCAAATCCCACATGAAACAGGTGTAATAGATGCACCGATTGGTCGAGATCCTAAAGATCGTCAGAAAATGGGGGTTGTTGATAAAGGAAAACCAGCTGTTACCCATTTCACAGTACTTCAAAGCTACCCAGACTATTCCCATATTGAATGTCAATTAGAAACCGGTAGAACACACCAAATACGGGTCCATATGAGATATATTGGTTTCCCGCTTGTAGGGGATCCAAAGTATGGTCCTAGAAAAACATTAGAAACAGATGGTCAAGTTCTTCATGCCAAAATTCTTGGGTTCCAACATCCAAGGAAGAATGAGTGGATGGAATTTGAAGTGGAGCCGCCAGAATCCTTTATAAAAGTATTACATTATATTGAAAAAATATATTGACATGTTAACTAAAGTTTGAAATAATAATAACAGTTAAATAAGACCTTTTAACAATAGTCCTGTGAGGCTAGAAAAGGAATCGTGAATCATAGACAAGTGTATTCATTATAAAATGGATAAGTCTATCGAAGTGAATCCTTTACCTCATGGTAAAAGGATTTTTTCGTTTCCTAGAGTACAAAAGGGAGTGAGTTATGTTGAAGAAAAAAGCAGATATTTTAGATGAAGCTGCGATGAATCGGGCTTTGACTCGGATGTCCCACGAAATACTAGAAAAGAATAAAGGTGGAGAAGAACTTATACTAGTAGGGATTAAAACAAGAGGAGTTCCAATTGCTAAGCGACTTCAAGATAAAATAAAACAAATTGAATCGATTGAAGTTCCAGTGGGCGAAATTGATATTACCTTATATCGAGATGACTTAGAAAAGGTTTCAACGAATTCCGATCCTGAAATTAAGTCAGCAACGATTGATGAAGATTTATCTGGAAAAAATGTAATCTTAATTGATGATGTTTTATACACGGGGAGAACTGTACGGGCTGCGATGGATGCAGTTATGGATATAGGAAGACCTGCTTTAATTCAGTTAGGGGTATTAGTAGACCGTGGACATCGAGAGTTACCAATCCGAGCTGATTATGTAGGAAAAAATATCCCAACATCAGAAAAAGAAATTATTGTTGTACAATTGAATGAAATCGATGGAGATGATCGAGTATCGATTTATGAAAAATAAAGAACAAAGGCGCAAGCGCCCGTTTAGTGACGTATAGACTGGACTGAGCCGTAGGAGATAAAGGAAACACGGAGAGCGTAAGCGAGTCGATGTTGACTTATCGTACGGAGGTGAAGGAAGTCTACTAGTCACTGGGCGCTGGAGCCGGACGTGGCTATTTCTGTATCTAAGTTATCCACAGCCACAAATTTTATAATTTCCTAGACAAGAACAAAAGCGCAAGCGCCGGACGTGGACTTTCTTAAAAAAAGAAATAACAAGCTGAATTTTATACTTTTTAATTCAATGAAATAAGTCAACTTTTAATTAAATCCAGAGAGATTTAAAAGGTTGTATGTAGTGGTGTGCTTTAAATATGATTTTTTGGCATGCTTACCTCTTTGCAACCTTTATGCAAAGAGGTTTTTTTATTGGAAAACTTAAATGGGGTGGAATGATGAAAAACTTTATTTCCGTCAGTGATTTAAATGAGGAAGATATTTATAAACTTTTAATTAGAGCAGAGTATTATCGTGAAAATGATTTCTCGTTAGCGGAGCAACTATTTGTAGCGAATTTATTTTTTGAACCAAGTACAAGAACGAAAATGAGTTTTACGGTTGCTGAAAGAAAATTGGGTTTAGAAGTACTGGATTTTCACTCTGAATCTTCAAGTGTTCTAAAAGGTGAAACACTTTATGATACGGCAAAAACGTTTGAGTCGATAGGTGCCAACATGCTAGTAATAAGACATCAGTCAGATGATTGGTCAAAGGAATTAAAAAACCTTTCCATTCCAATGATTAATGCTGGTGCAGGTAAAGCAGATCATCCGACACAATGCATGCTAGATCTACTTACCATATACCAAGAATATGGAACTCTTGATGGACTAAATATTGCTATCGTAGGCGACATCAAACATAGTCGAGTTGCTAGATCAAATGTTTGTGCTTTGCAAAAATTAGGAGCAGAAGTTTATCTTTGTGCAGCCCCTGGTTTTGAGGATGAGGAATTGGAAGTTCCCTATATCTCTCTTGATCAAGCAGTTGAAATTTGTGATGTCATTATGTTACTAAGAATTCAACATGAAAGACATCTCCATAAAGCTGAGACATCAAATTATTTAGATATGTATGGTTTAACCAAAGAGCGAGAACAAAGAATGAAGGAACATGCTATTATTATGCATCCAGCACCGGTTAATCGAGGAGTGGAAATTGATACCGACTTGGTAGAATGTTCTAGATCACGTATATTTAAGCAAATGACTAACGGGGTATATGTAAGAATGGCTATTATGATGCATTTATTAGAAGAGTGGGGGACAATCAATGAAAATTATTTTAAAGAATACCAAACGTTTACTGCCATCAAATGAATTAGAGAACTGTGAAATTTTGATTGAAGATAACCAAATTAAAGAAATAAATTCTACAATATCAGAAGTAGCTGATCGTGAAATTGATGTTAAAGGGAATCTGGTATTACCAGGTTTTATCGATGTTCATATTCACTTAAGAGAACCAGGTGGAGAGCATAAAGAAACCATTCTATCTGGTACAAAGGCCGCAGCGCGAGGTGGATTTACTACTGTTTGTTCAATGCCAAATACAAATCCAGTTCCAGATGATGTAGAAACAGTTAATGCTCTTTTTGAAAAAATAAAACAAGATGCACAAGTTCGTGTACTACCTTACGCTGCAATTACAAAGAACTTAAAAGGGGAAAAGTTAGTAGAATTTGAAGAACTTGCTGAACTAGGCGTATTTGCCTTTACGGACGATGGTGTAGGAATTCAAACTGCGGATTTCATGTTACAAGCTATGAAACGTGCTAAAAAAGCTGGGCGTGCCATTGTAGCCCACTGTGAAGATAATTCTATTGTGTATGGCGGAGTTGTTCATGATGGAAAAGTAAGTAAAGCTCTTAATCTTCCTGGAATTCCATCTTTAAGTGAATCCGTTCAAATAGCTCGAGATGTATTATTGGCAGAAGCAACAGGTTGCCATTATCATGTCTGTCATGTAAGTACGAAAGAATCTGTAAGGGTGATTCATGATGCCAAAAGAGCTGGAATTAATGTAACAGCCGAAGTGTCACCACACCACCTTATTCTTAATGAAGAACATATTAAAGAGGATTCTGGAGACTTCAAAATGAACCCTCCACTACGCGCTAAAGAAGATCAACAAGCATTACTAGAAGGATTGCTAGATGGGACGATTGATTTCATTGCAACAGATCATGCCCCACACTCAGCTGAAGAAAAAGCACAAGGCATGTTAAAGGCTCCATTTGGAATTGTAGGATTGGAAACGGCATTCCCACTACTATACACCAATCTCGTTCTAACAAATAAAGTTACTCTTAATCAATTAGTAGATTGGGTGACAATTAAGCCTGCAGAAGTGTTTGGCTTACCATACGGAAGATTAGAAGAAAATGCTATTGCAGACATCACTGTAGTTAACTTAGAAAAAAATAGTGTAATCGATAAAAACACATTCTATTCAAAAGGAAAGAACACACCATTTCATAATTGGGAAGTAAAGGCACAACCAATCTTAACCATGGTTGATGGAGAAGTTCGTTATATCGATGAGGAGGAGATACAACATGGCTAAACGACAATTAGTATTAGAAGACGGCTCATTCTTTATAGGAGATGGTTTTGGTAGTGAATGTACACAATCAGGAGAAATTGTGTTCAATACTGGTATGACCGGATATCAAGAGGTAATTACCGACCCATCCTACTGTGGGCAAATTGTTACCATGACATATCCACTTGTAGGAAACTATGGTATTAATAGAGACGACTTCGAAACAATCACTCCATTCATTCATGGATTAGTTGTAAAGGAAGTAAGTACATACCCATCCAATTTCAGAAATGAAGAAAGCTTAGATCATTTCTTAAAGGCCAACAACATACCTGGAATTACTGGGGTGGATACTCGCAAACTAACTAAAATTATTCGCAAGTATGGTACGATGAAGACCAAAATTTCTGATATGGGTAAGTCGATAGAAGAAATTGTTAACGAACTTAAAGACACAAGTTTTCCTACTGACCAGGTAAAACAAACTTCTACTATAAAACCTTATGTTGTTCCTGGACGTGGCATGAGAGTTGTCATGGTTGATTTTGGTGCAAAACACGGTATTCTAAGAGAATTAACGAAACGAGATTGCCATATTACAGTTGTTCCTTATAACTATAGTGCGGAAAACATCTTAAGATTAAAACCGGACGGAATTATGTTGACAAATGGTCCTGGAAATCCAAAAGATGTTCCAGAAGCTATTGAAATGATTAAACAAGTTATTGGGAAGATACCAATTTTTGGAATATGTTTAGGTCACCAACTGTTAGCACTTGCCAATGGTGCTGATACAGAAAAACTTAAATTTGGTCATCGTGGGGCAAATCATCCGGTTAAAGATATACTTAGAAATAGAACATACTTAACATCACAAAATCACAGTTATGCGGTGAGAGCAGCCTCTCTAGAAGGTACTGGCCTAGAATTAACACAAATAGCGTTAAATGATAATACGGTTGAAGGGATTAAGCATAGTCTATATCCAGCATTTTCTGTTCAATATCATCCAGAAGCTTCACCAGGACCAGAAGATACAAACTACTTATTTGATGAGTTTTTAAACATGATGCAAGAGAATCACAAGAAGAAAGAGGTTGAAGCATATGCCTAAAAATACCGCAATTGAAAAAATCCTAGTTATTGGATCAGGACCGATTGTCATTGGTCAGGCAGCGGAATTTGATTACTCTGGAACACAAGCTTGCCAGTCTTTGAAAGAAGAGGGTTACACAGTAATTTTAGCGAATTCCAATCCGGCAACCATCATGACAGATAATACCGTTGCGGATAAAGTATACATGGAACCTTTAACGGTTGAATTTTTGACAAAAATTATCCGTAAAGAAAAACCAGATGCTTTGCTTCCAACTTTAGGAGGGCAAACAGGTTTAAACCTTGCGAGTTCCCTGGAAGAATCAGGGGTTCTCGATAAATATCATGTGACACTCTTAGGTACTTCACTCGAAGCAATTCAGAAAGCTGAAGATCGTGAACAGTTTAGAAATTTAATGTACGAATTAAATGAGCCAGTACCTGAAAGTAGTATCGTTCATACGGTTGAAGAAGCATTAGATTTTGCAAGTGAGATAGGCTTTCCATTAATCGTTCGTCCTGCTTATACCCTTGGTGGTACTGGTGGCGGTATGTGCTACAACGAAGATGAATTAAAAGAAATTACAAGAAATGGTCTATCCTTATCGCCAGTTAATCAGTGTTTAATAGAGAGAAACATAGCTGGTTACAAAGAAATTGAATATGAAGTGATGCGGGATAAAAATGATCAGGCAATTGTGGTTTGTAATATGGAAAATGTTGATCCAGTAGGTATTCATACAGGAGATTCCATAGTTGTTGCACCATCACAGACTTTAAGCGATCGTGAATATCATCTACTTCGAAATGCGTCTCTTAAGATAATCCGTGCATTAGAAATTGAGGGTGGATGTAATGTTCAATTAGCGCTAGATCCAAATAGCTTTAATTACTATATTATTGAAGTGAACCCTAGAGTAAGTAGATCTTCTGCACTAGCATCAAAGGCTACAGGTTATCCAATCGCGAAAGTAGCGGCGAAGATTGCAGTTGGTTATACACTAGATGAAATAATCAACCCGATTACAGGTACAACATATGCAATGTTTGAACCAGCCTTAGATTATGTGGTTTCTAAATTACCTCGTTTCCCATTCGATAAATTTAACACTGGTGATCGAAAACTAGGTACCCAAATGAAGGCAACTGGGGAAGTTATGGGGATTGGTCGTAATTTTGAAGAATCTTTATTAAAAGGAATTCGTTCATTAGAAAGTGGTACAGAGGAACTTTGGTTAAGAAGTTTAGTTAATGAAGAAAATGATGTTCTGGTGAAACGTCTTAAAAAAGCAGATGATGAAAGAATATTTGTCATTGCTGAAGCCTTCCGTCGTGGAATGACTGTTGATGAACTCTTTAACCTTACGAAGGTTGATCGCTTTTTCTTAGAAAAACTTAAAAATCTAGTTGAATTCGAAATGGAAATAAGGGAGAATCGATTCTCTAAAGAAATTGTTCAAAAGGCAAAAGAACTTGGCGTAGCTGATGCACAAATCGCAAGACTATGGGATGTTTCCCTTGATGAAGTATACGAATTTAGAGTAAAAGAACAAGTGACACCGGTCTATAAAATGGTAGATACATGTGCAGCGGAATTCGAATCTGAAACACCGTACTTCTATAGTACCTATGAAGAGGAAAATGAATCTATCGTATCCGATAGAAAGAAGATTCTTGTGTTAGGTTCTGGACCGATCCGTATCGGACAAGGTATAGAATTCGACTACGCTACGGTTCACTCCGTACTAGCAATTAAAGAAATGGGTTATGAGGCAATTATTATGAACAATAATCCAGAAACAGTTTCAACAGACTTTAGTGTTTCAGATAAGTTGTATTTCGAACCATTAACATTAGAAGATGTTATGCATGTTGTGAACTTAGAAAAACCTGAAGGAGTTATTGTTCAGTTTGGTGGACAAACTGCGATTAACCTTGCAGCTGGACTTAAAAGAAGAGGCGTTCAACTACTAGGAACTTCACTTGAATCCATTGATTGTGCAGAAGACCGTGATAAATTTGAGGAACTTCTTGATGATCTTAACTTACTTCGTCCAACAGGTAAAGCTGTTCGTAAACTTGATCAAGCTATTGACGTAGCAAATGAAATTGGCTATCCTGTATTAGTTCGTCCATCATATGTAATTGGTGGAAGTAAGATGGAAATTGTTTATAGTGATGAAGAACTTCAAAACTATTTACAAAAATCTGATAAGGTCGACCCAGAACATCCTATCTTAATTGATAAATATTTAACAGGTATTGAAGTAGAGGTAGATGCTATCAGTGATGGCGAGACTACGATCATTCCGGGTATTATGGAACATATTGAACGTGCTGGCGTTCACTCTGGTGACTCGATGGCAGTCTATCCACCACAAAGACTTAGCCAAACCGTAAAAGAAAAATGTTTAGCAGCGGCGAAATTAATTTCGGAAGCTCTAGCGGTAAAAGGACTTATCAATATTCAGTTTATCATTCGCGGTGAAGATGTTTATATTCTTGAAGTTAACCCTAGAGCAAGTAGAACTATTCCTTTCTTAAGTAAAATAACTGGCGTAACCATGGCAAATATTGCTACTAAATGTATATTAGGAACTAAGTTAGTAGATTTAGGATTTGAGACTGGCATTCTACCGGAACAAGATCTTGTTTCAGTAAAGATTCCTGTCTTCTCATTTGAAAAACTACGTAGTGTCGATACCATCTTAGGGCCTGAAATGAAATCTACTGGTGAAGCGATTGGGTATGATAAGACATTGGAAAAAGCATTATATAAAGGTTTAATCGCTTCCGGAATTAAGGTACCACAAGAAGGTGGAGTGCTTTTAACCGTTGCCGATAAAGATAAGGAAGAAGTTCGAGAAATTGCTGAACGATTTAATCAGCTTGGATTCCAGCTTTATGCAACGAAAGGAACAGCAGGGTATTTAGGGCAATTTGGTATACCAGTGACGAAGGTTGAAAAGGTTGGTTCTAATCAGCCGAATGTTCTATCTACCATCGAAAGTGGACATGTACAATTTGTTATTAATACGTTAAACTCTGGTAAAAAAACACGTTCCGATGGATTCTTAATCCGTAGACAATCAGTGGAACACGGTATTCCATGCTTAACTAATTTAGACACGGCAAATGCCATTTTAAACGTGATTGATTCGACAACTTTTAGTGCTAAACCAATGACTGGTAAAGAGGCAGTGATACTATGATTAGCAAGCAACGTATGAAAATTGTTTCCACTAATCAAATTGCAAAAGACACGATAGAAATGGTTTTAAAGAATAGCTACATTAGTGAGAATGCCATTCCTGGACAATTTATTCATATTTTGGTAGAAGGTCATACACTTCGTAGACCAATATCGATAGCCGATGTAGATAAGGATAACGAAACGGTAACCATTCTTTTTAAAAAGTTAGGATCTGGAACAGAAAAATTGTCCGAGTCGAAAGCTGGAGACTTTTTAAATGTTCTAGGCCCTAGTGGCAATGGATTTGAAACCAGTACAGAGGGAATTCATACAGTGCTATTAATAGGTGGAGGGATTGGAGTCCCTCCTATGTATTACTTAGGAAAGTCCCTAGCTAAACAAAATATTCATGTCATTTCTGTTCTTGGTTTTCAATCGAAAGAACATGTATTTTATGAAGAGAAATTTCAACAATTTTCTCAAACCTATGTCGTAACAAATGATGGTTCTTACGGTGATAAAGGATTTGTTACAACGGTCATTCCCCAAGTTGAACAATTTGATCGTTACTACTCTTGTGGACCACTTCCTATGTTAAAAGCAATAACCAATGAACTCTCAGAAAAGGAAGGATTCATTTCATTAGAAGAACGTATGGGATGTGGAGTTGGAGCATGTTTTGCTTGTGTGGTACCTACTAATACTGAAAAAGGCTATAAAAAAATCTGTAGTGATGGTCCTGTATTTGCAGCCAGGGAGGTTATATTATGAGTCTATTACAAGTGAACTTACCTGGACTTCATTTGAAGAACCCTATCATGCCAGCGTCAGGCTGCTTTGGTTTCGGTAGAGAATATAGTCAGTTTTATGATTTAAGTAAATTAGGTGCTGTTATTATGAAGGCAGCTACAGGGAGTGAGAGATTTGGTAATCCTACTCCACGTGTTGCTGAAACAGCATCAGGGATGCTTAATGCAATCGGGCTTCAGAACCCCGGAGTAGAGAAAATTATTGAAAATGAAGTAACATTTCTCTCTCAATATGATACGAGTATCATTGCAAATGTAGCTGGAAGTACGATAGAGGAATACGAATATGTTGCCAGAACATTTAACAATACTAAGGCTGTTCATGCACTTGAATTAAATATTTCTTGCCCAAACGTTAAAGAAGGCGGTATCCAATTTGGAACAGATCCCAAGATGGCAGCTAAAGTAACAGAAATCGTTAAGAAGGCTAGTAATCTTCCTGTATACGTTAAATTATCGCCAAATGTAACGGACATTGTTGCGATGGCAAAAGCAGTTGAAAGTGCCGGAGCGGATGGGTTATCTATGATTAACACATTAACTGGTATGCAAATTAATCTTGCCTCTAAAAGACCGATCATTGCTAATAAAACGGGTGGATTATCTGGTGTTGCCATTAAACCTATCGCTATACGAATGATTTATGAGGTAAAACAGCATGTCCATATTCCAATCATTGGGATGGGTGGTATAAGGAGTGCAGAAGATGTTCTAGAATTTTTATTAGCGGGGGCAAGTGCTGTTGCTGTCGGAACTGCTAATTTTTCTAATCCTCTCATTTGCTCAGATATCATTGATGAATTACCTAGAGCATTAGAACGATATGGTTTTAACGCTGTAGAGGACGCAATTGGAAAGGCGGTTATGAATGAGTAATCAATTAATTTATATTGCACTAGACTTTGAAAACTGGAATGAAACGGAGAAATTTCTAGTAAATAATGATCTAACAGGTGTTCCGGTTAAAGTAGGAATGGAATTATTCTACCGCGAAGGCCCAGCTGTTATAGAAAAACTAAAAGAAAATAACCATCCCATTTTTCTAGATTTAAAATTACACGATATACCGACTACTGTGAAGAAAGCGATGCACAACTTAGGGAAATTAGGTGTAGACATCGTCAATGTTCATGCATTAGGTGGAAGTGATATGATAAAAGCTGCGAAAGAAGGTCTTTTAAGTAGTAATACAGAAACTAAATTAATTGCAGTTACCATTTTAACTTCCATGGATAAACAAGTATTGAACAATGATCTTCTTATTCCTGGAGATGTATTAAGTAATGCGATGCATTTTGCAAGCTTGGCTAAACAAAGTGGAGCGGATGGAGTTGTATGTTCGGTTCATGAAGCAAACGACATCAAAAAACAATGCGGGAATGACTTCTTGACAGTGACACCAGGGATTCGTTTAGAAAATACAGATGTGAATGACCAGAAGCGAGTAGCTACTCCTTCCTATGCGAAGGAAAATGGAGCTGATATATTAGTCATCGGAAGAAGTATTACCAAAGCCCGGAACCCCCGTGTTGCGTACGAAACAGCATTAAAGGAGTGTGGATTAACATGACATTAAGTCAAGACCTAGCGCGTGATTTATTAGAAATGAAAGCAGTACAAATTAATCCGAATGAATATTTTACTTGGACTTCAGGTATTAAGTCACCAATTTATTGTGACAACAGATTAACGATGTCTTATCCAACCATACGCAGAAAAATTGTAGAGGCATTTGTTCAAAAAATAAAAGAAATGGATGAACAACCCGAAGTTATTGCTGGTTGTGCTACGGCAGGTATTCCACACGCGGCTTGGCTAGCTGAAAGACTTGATCTTCCAATGGTATATGTACGCTCTAAGCCAAAAGGCCATGGGAAAGGTAATCAAATCGAAGGAGAAATTAAAGAAGGACAAAAAGTATTGGTCATTGAAGATCTAATATCAACAGGTGGTTCTTCCATTGAATCAGCTAAGGCCCTTGAAAAAGAAGGGGCTAAGATTTTAGATGTATTTGCCATTTTTTCCTATGGTTTGAAAAAAGCAACACAACAATTTGAAGCTGCAAACCTTTCTTTTTCAACGATTACTAATTTTGACGAATTAATTGACGCGTTAGTTGAAGATGATAAACTAAATAATCAACAAAAGAAAGAATTACTAGAGTGGCGTGATAATCTATAATAATCAGCGTTCATGGGACATTGTCACATGAGCGTTTTTTTATTGCGATATTGAAATTGGATTAAGTGAAACATATCCCATATAATTAGTTCTAAATAATACGATTAAAGGATAGACTGCTATGAAAATAGAAGATTATGAATTACTGTTAAAGTTGAATGAAATTGGAACGATTAGAGGTACAGCTAAAGTAATATTAGTTTCACAACCAGCTGTAACGCAAAGGCTTAAATATATGGAAGATTATTTTGGAGAACAAATATTCATTCGTACATCTAAAGAATTGTTACCTACACCAAGTGGTGAGATTATATTAAATTATGCGAAAGAGATTGTTGACAATGAAAAAAAATTAAAAAATGAATTAGCCAAATCCAGTCATGATGTCCAAGGAACATTATCCATTGCTTGCTCTTCCCTTATAAGTCAACGTTTTTTACCGGCTATTTTAGGAGAATACATAACAAAGTATCCAAAAGTAACGATTGATCTAGTCACAGGGATTAGTGAAGACATTATGCGAAACTTTAAAAAATACCATGTAAGCATTATTCGAGGTGAAAAGTTAAAAAATAGTACTTGTATTCATTTGTTTTCTGACCCACTTTATATTTTTGATACGGAAGAATTCCCGAAAGACAAATTAAAGGAACGCCCGTTAATCTCATTTAATAGTGATGATAGTATGCATGATCAAGTGGATAATTGGTTATATTTTCATCAAGATAAAATTAAGCCATTGAAAATGATGACAGTGGATCAAATTGAAACGTGTAAACAGTTTATGAAACAAGGTATTGGAATGGCCGTATTACCAGAGAGTGTTTCGGATTCAATGAAAGATGAGTATCCGCATGTCCCATTGGAAGTAGACGGGAAGCCGGTTACACGTGATACATGGATCTGTTTTCAAGAAGGGGTAAGGAAATTACCACAAGTGGATCGTTTTATTACTGCCTTAACGTCTACAAATTTTTTGTAGATCGGGAAGTGTAAAACTTTCTTCTTGCCATAGAATTCTAATAAATAAGCAAGCATTCTTTATTAGAATGCTTGCTTATCAAGCTTTTAACCCATTAACAATATCCTTCGATGGTGTTACGAATAACGTTTTCTGATTTTCATATATAACAAAGCCTGGTTTGGCTCCGTTTGGTTTTTTAACATGTCTTACCTTCGTATAATCTACAGGGACAGAAGAGGAATTCTGAGATTTACTGAAAAATGCTGCAATGACGGCTGCTTCTTCCAACGTTTTTTGACTAGGTTCAGATGAACGAATAATCACATGGGAACCAGGGATGTCTTTCGTGTGAAGCCAAATCTCATCGCGTCGTGCTAGTCGCATTGTTAAGTATTCATTCTGTTTATTATTTTTTCCTACAAGAATTTCCGTATCGTCGGAAGATATATATTTTTCAGGGACTGGTTTAGAAGGCTTGTTTTTCTTCTTATCTTTCTTTTGTTTCTTTAAATAACCTTCTTCTCTTAATTCCTCCCGTATTTCTTCAATATCTTCTACACCTGCAACATCCATCTGCTGAAGTAATTGATCGAAGTAAGAAATTTCCTCTTTCGTTTTTTCAATTTCTTTTTCTACAACATGTTTAGATGTTTTTAATTTATGATAGGTCTTGAAGTAATTCTGCGCATTTTCACTAGGTGTTTTATTAGGATTTAGGGGAATTATCCGTTCCTTTTGTTCAGGATCATAATAATCTAAAACTTTTACTTCTTTATCCCCTTTAGAAATAAGATGCATGTGGGCTGTAAGTAATTCTCCTAGTCGTTGATACTCTTCAGCATTCTCTGCTTTTTTAATGGTCTTTTCATGCTTCTTTAATTTTCTCTCATTTTTGTTTTTTTCATTATGGATAAATCGATATAAATCTTTTGCTTGTTGTTTTACTCGGTCTCGCTCTGCTTTACCTGAGTAAAAGGCATCTAGCATTTTGTTCACATCTTCAAAATACTCTACATCTCCCGAAAATGACGAGATAGGGATAACGTGAAAGTCTTCTTTATTGTTTCGATAAATGGCAGGTACATATTTGTTCTCAATTAATTGTTCTTTAATCTCGTTAAATTTATCCGTATAAACTGAAGTGGAGCCAAAGCCAATTCGGTGTAGCAGCTCTTTAGCTATAAAAGGTGAAAACCCTTCTAGTGTTTGAACAAATTGCATATCCATTTTTCCAGCATTAAAATCTAAACGTTTTATGAAATCTTCACTATTAATCTCTAATGGATTCATTTTATTTTGATCAGGAGGTAATATATACTTTTGACCTGGTAAAATGATTCGGTGTCTATTTTGTGAGATAGGGATATGTTTCAAACTATCCAAGATATGTCCCTTTTCTTTATCGACAAGCATCACATTACTATGCTTACCCATTAGCTCAAAAATGAGTAATTTTTGACTAATATCGCCAATTTCATTTTTAGATTGTATGGTAAACGTTATAATTCTTTCCATACCTTTTTGTTCTATTGCTTCAATGATTGCTCCCGACAAATATTTCCTTAATACCATACAAAACATGGGTGCTTCTTTAGGATTTTTGTAAATATCTTCCGTAATATGAAAGCGAGCATAAGTAGGGTGAATGGATAATAGTAATGAATGATTTTTACCCTTACTACGAACGGTGAAAACAAGTTCGGTTGGAGTTGGTTGATATATTTTCGTAATCCTTCCAGGAATAAGGTCCTTTTTAAGTTCCTCTGTTACAGCTCTAGTGACAATACCATCAAATGGCATTTCATTCACCTCCCTCAGCAATTATAGCATTTTTTGGGACAAGTATGCATAGATATCTAATAGAGGTTGTTCGAACACACATTGATAGAACTATGAACAAATGGATGAATTTCATGTACTATAATGATCGCGGAGGAATGAGGATGAATTGGTATCAATTAGATGTAGAAAAGGTAGAACAGAAGTTACATGTTTTATCAAGTAAAGGATTAAACAAAAAACAAGTAGAGGAACGTCGGAAACAATATGGTGAGAACGAGCTTAAATCACAAAAACATACACCAAGATGGCTTATTTTCTTAAAGCAGTTTCAAGATTTTATGGTCATTGTATTGCTTGCGGCGACATTGATCGCTGGTTTGCTAGGTGAATACGTCGATGCTATTGCGATTATGATCATTGTATTAGTAAATGGGCTAATAGGCTATTTCCAAGAGCAAAAAGCAGAAAAATCATTGGAAAAACTCAAGGAATTATCTGCACCAATGGCAAATGTTCTAAGGGAAGGAAAATGGGAGAAGATTCCTTCAAGAGAGGTAGTAGTTGGAGATATTGTTCGAATGAATAGTGGGGATCGGGTTCCTGCAGATGTACGAATTACGAAGTCAAATAGCATGGAAACAGAAGAATCTGCTCTTACTGGGGAATCACTCCCAGTTGTTAAGCATGCCACAGCCATTCGGAAAGACCACTTAGACGCTCAAGACCAAACAAATATGGGATTCATGGGAACGCTTGTAACTAGAGGGTCGGGAATCGGTGTTGTTGTTGGTACAGGTATGAACACCGTTATGGGTCAAATTGCTTCATTAATGGCCAATACGAAGAAAACCCCAACCCCATTAGAAAGAAGACTAGCGGAATTAGGTAAAATACTCATAGTGGTAGCACTATTGTTAACCGCATTAGTTGTTGTATTAGGGGTTCTTGAAGGAAAACCAACATATGATATGTTCTTAGCCGGTGTATCCCTTGCAGTTGCAGCTATCCCAGAAGGTTTACCTGCAATTGTGACGGTTGCTCTGTCATTAGGTGTACAAAGAATGATTAGAAAAAAAGCTATCGTAAGAAAATTATCTGCTGTAGAGACTCTAGGTACAGCCTCCGTTATTTGTTCTGATAAAACAGGAACGATGACAGAGAATCAAATGACTGTAAAAGAATTATTCTTAAATGGTAAACATATATATGTAAGTGGTGACGGTTATGATATCCATGGAGATTTCTTTTTAAATAATAAAAAGGTAGAAACTGATTATCCGAATTTAAGAAAAATGCTATTATATGGAACACTGTGTAATAATTCTTCTTTAATGGTTAAAAAGGGGAAATATTTTATAGATGGTGATCCTACAGACGGAGCATTATTAGTTGCTGCTAGAAAAATAGGGTTAAAACCAATTGATGAGGAAAAGTTTAAAATTATAAAGGAAATTCCCTTTGATTCAGATAGAAAAAGAATGAGTGTCATTGTGGAAGATGAGAATGGAAAGCGATTATTAATTACAAAAGGTGCACCAGATGTATTGCTACCTCGAACTTCTTTTCAATTAAAAGATAAAAATAGAGAAGTTCTAAAAAAAGAAGATAAAGTGAAAATTGAAATGGCCATTAAAGATATGGCGAATAACGCATTAAGAACAATAGCTATTGGTATCCGACCCTTAACCACAAAAGATACACTAGATGATGCGTTTTTAGAAAAGGAATTAACATTTATTGGTCTTTATGGAATGATTGATCCACCAAGAAAAGAAGTGAAAGCTGCGATTGAAGAATGTAGACAAGCCGGAATTAAGACAGTTATGATTACTGGAGATCATGTAAATACAGCAAGTGCTATTGCTAGAAATTTAAATTTGTTACCAGAAAATGGACTAGTTTTAGAAGGGCATCAATTAAATCAAATGTCGGTAGAGGAATTAGAAGATATTATCGATGATACGTATGTATTTGCTAGAGTAACCCCTGAGCATAAATTAAAAATTGTTAAAGCCTTTCAAGAGAAAGGTCATATTGTAGCTATGACTGGTGATGGCGTAAATGACGCACCAGCAATTAAAGCTAGTGATATTGGCATTAGTATGGGGATCAATGGTACGGATGTAACAAAAGAAGCATCCTCCCTTGTTTTAATGGATGACAACTTTGCTACTATTAAATCAGCCATTAAAGAAGGTAGAAATATTTATGAAAACATAAGGAAGTTTATCCGTTATTTATTAGCTTCCAACGTCGGGGAAATATTAGTGATGTTATTTGCTATGTTACTCGCATTACCACTACCTTTAGTACCGGTGCAAATTTTATGGGTGAATTTAGTGACAGATGGACTTCCGGCGATGGCGCTTGGACTAGATAAAGCGGAAGAAAATGCGATGAAACAACCGCCACGAAATCCAAAAGAAGGAGTTTTTTCAAGGGGATTAGGTTTCAAAATAATTAGCCGAGGGATATTAATTGGTTTGGTTACATTGATAGCCTTTATGGTTACGTATCAAAATACTCCTGAAAATCTGGTATACGCACAAACCGTTGCATTTACAACTTTAGTTATGGCACAATTAATCCATGTATTTGATTGTAGAGCGGAGAATTCTATTTTTGATAGGAATCCCTTTGGTAATATATACCTTGTTGTGGCGGTACTATCATCTATTTTACTACTATTAGTTGTTATTTATTGGGAACCATTACAACCTATTTTCCACACTACAAGCTTACCGTTAAAAGATTGGTTATTAATCGGTGCACTTAGTGCAATACCGACTGTGTTATTTGCTTTCAAAAGATCAAATAAAGAATAAAAGAAGGGTTCGAGAAATCTATTATTTTCTCGAACCTTTTCTATTGAATACAAATATCCTGTTTTCATATTTATTCTGCATTATGCTATAATAATTGAGAGTGAAATAATTTAAAAATGTACGATACATATTTTATTTATTTTTTTATTAACTATTGTATAATAAATTATCACGTTTTGACTGGCTGGGTATCTACATAGAAGGATATAGGGGGAAAAGTTTTGAGTTTAAGCTTGATTAATATTGGATTTGGAAATGTAGTTTCGGCAAATCGAATTATTTCGATAGTCTCACCTGAATCTGCACCCATTAAACGAATTATTACGGTAGCAAGAGAAAACAATAAGCTAATTGATGCTACGTATGGTCGTAGAACGAGAGCAGTTATTATTACCGATAGTGACCATGTAGTGTTATCTGCCGTTCAACCCGAAACGGTTGGACAACGTGTGATAAGTAATGATGAAATTACTGAGGAATAATTTCTGTATTTGATATACTAGAGGATGTTCAAAAAGCCCGGTGAAAATGACATACCCCTGTGTAGGGGCAGCATTGCAATAGGACGTTGCGCTTTTAGCTGACCTTGGTCCTTTTCATCCTTCTTTTTGAATACTCATTAATAGGAGGAAATGTTTTGAAAGATGAGAGAGGAATTTTATTTATTCTTTCAGGCCCATCTGGAGTTGGGAAGGGAACAGTAAGAAAAAGACTATTTGAGAAGGCAACAGACCTTAAATATTCTATTTCCATGACAACAAGAGAAAAAAGACCAGGAGAATTTGATGGTGTTGATTACTTCTATAAAACAAAGGAAGAATTTGAAAGTTTAATTGAACAAAATGAGCTTTTAGAATATGCTAAATATGTTGATAACTATTATGGAACACCGCGTAAGTATGTAGAGGAAACGTTAGAAAAGGGCTTCGATGTTTTTCTTGAAATTGAAGTTCAAGGTGCCTTACAAGTTAAAAAGAATTTCCCAGAAGGTGTTTTCATCTTTCTTTTCCCACCAAGTTTAGATGAATTAAAGAATCGTATACTCGGTCGTGGTACAGAATCCAATGACCTAGTGTTAAATCGATTAAAGGAAGCCAGGAAAGAAATTGAGATGATGGATGCGTATGATTACGTTGTTGTAAACGACCAAGTTGATCATGCTGTGGAAAAAATCAAGTCTATTATTCAAAGTGAACATTTAAAAAGAGAACGAATTGCGAAACAATACAAAAAAATACTGGAGGATGATCAAATATGATGTTAGAACCGTCTATCGATGTTTTACAGGAAAAAATAAAATCAAAATATAAACTTGTCATTTTATCAGCAAAACGTGCTAGACAAGTAAGCGAAACGAAGGACCTACAAGTAGAAAATCCTAAATCTGATAAGTATGTTGGAATGGCGCTTGAGGAAGTTGTTGCAGGAAAGTTATACCTAGAAGAAGGTAATGATTAATATAGATAGCCCTCGCAAATTTGCGAGGGTTTTCTATTATTTGCAGCGAGGAACGGAAAACTTTCAACATGTTCGTTTATCAGGATCACGTCCAGCTCCAGCGCCCAGCGACTAGCGAGACTTCCTTCACCTCCGTACGATAAAGAAGACTTGCCGACTGGTGAAACCAGAGGCTTAGTCGCACTTATACCCTTGTGGTGAAAGTCAACATCGGCTCGCTTACGCTCACCGTGTTTCCTTTATCTCCTACGGAAGTGGAATGTCCGATTAAAACCGCCGCTTTGCGCGGCAACATCGGACCACCTGGCATGGCCAGGCGCAGTCCGTACGTCGCTAAACGGGCGCTTACGCTTTTGTTCAAATAATTTATCTCTTATGGTATAAATAAGGTAGAGAATGTCGAATTGAACGCTTTAGAGGGGAGAATTATATGGTGAATCAAAAGAATATTTTATTATGTGTATCAGGCGGAATAGCTGTATATAAGGCATGTGCACTTACAAGTAAGTTAACGCAAAAAGGTGCTAATGTGAAGGTAATTATGACGGAAAGTGCGAGTAAATTTGTTTCACCGTTAACGTTTCAAGCACTATCTAGAAATCCAGTTTATACAGACACCTTTGATGAAAAGGATTCAGAAAAAATCGCTCATATTGATTTAGCTGATTGGGCAGATTTGATTCTTGTTGCACCCGCTACTGCAAACATAATTGGGAAAATAGCTAATGGTATAGCAGATGATATGTTAACCACAACATTATTAGCATCTCATTCACCGATTTATGTTGCACCGGCAATGAATGTACATATGTATCAGCACCCAGCTGTAATGGAGAACATGAGAAGATTAGAAGAATGGGGATATCATTTTATTGAGCCTGGTGCCGGTTACCTCGCTTGTGGCTATGTTGGGAAAGGTAGATTAGAAGAGCCTGAAACGATAATAAAGGTTTTGGAAGAACATCAAAGCCATAACCTATTATTATCCGGAAAGAGAGTTCTAGTATCAGCAGGTCCAACAAGAGAAAAAATTGACCCTGTTCGCTTTTTTACAAATCGTTCAACAGGAAAAATGGGTTTTGCTATTGCGCATGTAGCAGCTGAAATGGGAGCTGAAGTAACACTAGTTACTGGACCTACTGAGCAAAAAGTGAAAAATAACCGAATAACGAGAGTAGATATCGAAACTGCAGAAGAAATGTATCAAAGAATGCATGAGTTTTTTTCAGAAAGTGATATCGTCATTAAAGCAGCAGCAGTTGCAGACTATCGACCGAAAACAGTATACAGTCAAAAAATGAAAAAGCAACCCGGTGAATGGAATATGGAAATGGAAAGAACAAAAGATATTTTAAAATCCTTAGGAGAACGGAAAACGAATCAATTTTTAGTTGGCTTTGCCGCCGAAACGAACACCCCTCTAGAATATGGTTTAAATAAATTAGAAAAGAAAAATTTAGATGCTATCGTCATCAATAATGTAGCAGAAGAGGGTGCAGGTTTCGGGGCGGATACGAATATTGTTACCTATGTAAACAGATTTCAAGAAAAAGAAGAACTAAGTATAGCTTCGAAAACAGAAATAGCAAGAAAGTTATTTATTTTGATCGATCGTGATTTAAGGGCTGATAACTAGTGAATATAGCGAAAGTGATAGTAGATGTACCATCGAGCGCCATCAATCAAACTTTTGATTATTCTATTCCAAAAAGGTTTCAAGAAGTAATAAAACCAGGTATGCGAGTGATTGTACCATTTGGACCTAGGAAAATTATGGGTTTCGTAGTTGAACGTGTATCGGAATCATCATTTGATAAATTGAAAGATATTGTTGATGTACTAGACATAACTCCTGTATTAACGAAAGAATTACTTGATTTAGGGAAATGGGTTGCTAATAATACATTAAGTCTTTCCATTACTGCATTACAGGCAATGTTACCACAGGTATTAAAGTCAAAGTATAGAAAACAATTAATTCGAGAAACAGATGAAGTCTTAACTCCAGAACTGGAACATTTATTTGCTGGCAGAGGCTTTATTGACTACGAAGAATTTGAACATGCTAATATTAGTTATTATCAATTGCAAAAAGCCATTCAAGAAGGGGACATATCCATTGAATATCTTGTTGAGTCAAAGATAACAAAAAAACAAATAGTAATGGTAAAACCTTCCAAAGAACCTTATTTACTAGAAGAAGCTATCATGGACATTCCTAAAAATGCAAACAAGCAAAAACAAGTTATTTCGTATTTTTTAGAATATCCAAAAGCCGTTTCACAAAAAGAATTAATAAATAAAGTGAAGACCACTTCTAGTACGATAAAAAACTTAGTTGATAAAGGAATTTTAGAAACATATAAACAAGAAATTTTTCGTAACCCATATAATGACGATGCGATTAAACGTACAACACCATTACCATTAACAGAAGAACAACAAAATGCGATTGAACCTATTCAGGCGTCTATTAATGAACATCAACATGAAGTATTTTTACTGCATGGGGTAACTGGTAGTGGTAAAACAGAAGTATATTTACAAGCTATTCAAAACGTAATAAGTAAAGGGAAAGAAGCGATTGTACTTGTTCCTGAAATATCATTAACTCCGCAAATGGTAGAGCGTTTTAAAGGACGCTTTGGTAAAAATGTAGCTGTCATGCACAGTGCTTTATCCGCTGGGGAAAAATATGATGAATGGCGAAGAATTCATCGGAAAGAAGTACAGGTTGTAGTCGGTGCTAGGTCCGCGATTTTTGCTCCATTTGAAAATCTTGGAATTATCATCATTGATGAAGAACATGAAACAACGTATAAGCAGGAAGATCAACCCCGCTATCATGCAAGGGATGTTGCAATTGAGAGAGGAAAGTATCATCAATGTCCAGTTGTCTTAGGAAGTGCCACACCGACATTAGAATCCTATGCTAGAGCTAGTAAAGGGGTATATCAATTAGCTACACTTAGTAAACGTACAAATGATCAGCCGATGCCACGTGTTGATATTATTGATATGCGTAAAGAACTTCATGCCGGAAACCGTACGATGTTTTCTAGAAAGCTAATGCAAAAAATGGAACAATGTATTCAAAAAGGAGAACAAGTTGTGCTTCTATTGAATAGAAGAGGTTATTCTACTTTTGTTATGTGTCGAGATTGTGGACACGTTATGGAATGCCCTCATTGTGACATTGCGTTGACTTATCATAAAAACTCCAATCGGCTAAAATGTCATTATTGCTCTTATGAGACGAATCTTCCTGCAAGTTGCCCAGAGTGTACAAGTGATTCCATCCGTTATTTCGGAACAGGCACACAAAGAGTAGAGGAAGCATTAGGTAAATTGCTCCCAGAAGCAAGAATTTTGAGGATGGATGTTGATACAACGAGAAGAAAAGGATCACATGAAAAATTGTTAAAACAATTTGGCGATCGAAAAGCTGATATTTTATTAGGTACACAAATGATTGCCAAGGGATTAGATTTCGAAAATGTTACATTAGTTGGTGTTCTTACGGCGGATTCTATGCTTCATTTACCAGATTTCCGATCCAGTGAAAGAACTTTTCAACTTCTAACTCAAGTTAGTGGTAGGGCTGGAAGGCATGAATTAACAGGTGAGGTTCTTGTCCAAACGTATACTCCTGATCATTATAGTATAGAACTTGCGAGTGTTTACAATTTCCATGATTTTTATAAAAAGGAAATGTCGATGAGAAGGAAATTCAAGTATCCACCGTATTTTTATCTCGTGTTAATTACGGTCTCGCATGAAAATAACGTGTTAGCAGTACAAAGGACGCAAACAATCGTTCAGATGTTGATGAAGTCTGTGAAAAGAAATACAGTCGTGTTAGGACCGACACCATCACCAATCCCACGTATCAAAGATAGATATCGATATCAATGCATGATAAAATACAAAAATGAACCAAATCTACGACCGTTATTAAATAAAATAATGGAATATTTTTCGGACGATGTAAGAAAAAATAATCTTTTGATTACAGTTGATTTAGAACCGTATCATTTTATGTAGATTCCCTTAAATGCGTGTTTAAAAAGTAGGATTAGAGAAAGAAGGTTTAACAATGAAACGAATTGTATTTATGGGTACTCCTGATTTTTCGGTACCAGTATTAAGGTCTTTAGTAGAATCAGAATATGAAGTAGTTTTAGTCGTAACCCAACCGGATCGGCCTAAAGGGAGAAAGCGAGTCATTACTCCTCCGCCTGTAAAGGTTGAGGCAGAGATGCATCATATCCCCGTATTTCAACCGGAAAAACTTAAAGAAGAATTTAAGAAGATTTTATCTTATGAGCCTGATCTTATAGTGACAGCAGCATATGGCCAAATATTACCAAATGAATTATTAGAAACACCACCATTCGGTTGCATTAATGTACATGCATCTTTACTACCAGAGTTGCGAGGCGGAGCACCGATTCACTATTCCATCATCCAGGGAAAACAAGAGACAGGAATAACCATTATGTATATGGTAGAAAAACTAGATGCCGGTGATATTATTTCTCAAGTGAAAGTTCCAATAGAATATAAGGATCATGTCGGAACTTTACATAATAAGCTTTCTGAAGCAGGTTCTCAATTATTAATGCAGACTTTACCTAATATTTTTTCAAGAAGTATTCATCCAATTAAACAAGATGATACGAAAGCTACGTTTGCTTCTAATATAAAACGAGAACAAGAAAAAATTGATTGGAATAAACCAAGCATCGAAATTTATAATCAAATTCGTGGTTTACATCCATGGCCAGTAGCTTTTACGACGTATCAAGATGAAAACATGAAAATTTGGTGGGGAGAACCAGATCGTACTGAATATAATGGTGAACCTGGTGAAATAGTGAAAGTAGAAGAAGATTACTTTACTGTTGTTAGTGGTGATGGTCGTGGTATACGAATTACGGAAATTCAACCAGCTGGAAAAAAACGTATGCTAGTGAAAGACTATCTTCGTGGTGCAAGTGATCGAATAAAAACAGGGACCATTTTAGGTGATTAAATGAAAAATTATCAACTTAGAAATTCTATTTTAGACTTACTAATTCGGACTGAAAAAGACCAAGGATTTAGTCATTTATTAATTGATCATGAGATTAAATCTAAACGAATGAATCCGAAAGATGAAAAGTTACTAACGGAAGTTGTATATGGAACGTTACAAAGAAAAATATCTCTAGATTATTTTATAGATCACTATATAAATTCAAAGAAAAAACTGGATCTATGGGTAAGAATGCTTTTACGAATGTCTATTTATCAAATGGTTTATTTAGATAAAGTTCCAGATCACGCTGTTATACATGAGGCAGTGGAAATTGCGAAAAAACGTGGTCATAAGGGGGTAGCCGGTTTTGTGAATGGTATTCTTAGAAATATCCAGAGAAACGGTATACCTGATACTACTGACATTCAAGATCATGCAAAAAGACTTTCGATAGAAACAAGCCATCCTGAATGGCTTGTTAAACGCTGGATTTCAGAGTATGGGTACGAAACTACGGAGAAAATGTGTCAAGAAAATGTTGCAAAACGCCCACAATCTGTTCGCATACAACCATTAAAAATAACACGAGAAAAGGCCATTGAAACGCTAAGTGAATTTGGCCTTGTAGTGGAACCTTCCATTTTATCTAAACAAGGAATCATTGTGAAGAAAGGTAATGTATTAACTACCGATTTATTCAAAGACGGCTATTTAACGATACAAGATCAGAGCTCGATGCTTGTTGGAGAAATGCTCGATGTCAAACCAAATATGAACGTATTAGATGCTTGTAGTGCACCAGGTGGAAAAGCGACACATATTGCTGAAAAGATGGAAAATGAAGGAATCGTTTATGCTTATGATTTGCATAAGAAAAAAGTTAATTTAATAGATGAGAAAGCATCTACTCTTGGTCTTTCCATTATTAATGCAAATCAGGCTGATGCCAAAAAATTAGGTGAAGTTCATGAACCGGAAAGTTTTGATCGGATTTTAGTGGATGCACCATGTTCTGGTTTAGGTGTTATGCGTGGTAAACCAGAAATTAAATATAATAAAAAGGAAGAAGATATAACCAATCTCTCTAAAGTACAACGTGAGATTCTAGATAGTGTTTCTCCATTGTTGAAAATTGGAGGATTATTGATCTACAGTACATGCACAGTGGATACAAGTGAAAATGAAAATGTTGTTAAAGTATTTCTAGAAAGCCATCCTAACTTTAAAGTAGACGAAACATTTTTCGATGATTTACCAGATGAATCAAAAGGCTTAACCGGAATTTCCGAGTATGGATTTCAGTTGTTTCCACAAGATTTCCAAACAGACGGATTTTTCCTCACTCGTCTTAAAAAAATTAATTAATTTTGTTCTTTTATGTTGGGATTTGTGTAATACTTGGAGTAATAGAGTGTTCAAAAAGGGGATAAAAAGGACTTCTACGTTGCCCACTGGATGTGGGCGGTCTTAATAGAAGTTCCGCTTTTGCCAACGAACTTCTTAAAGGAAGGCCGACTAAAGATGAGCTTTGCGCCTAATTCACGCCTCCCCTTTTTTAGTCGCATGTCATTTTTATCGGACTTTTTGAACAACCTTTAATCGGAACGTTTTTAACTCTTTATGCTTGGGGGTATTTTATGAGAGGAACATTCTTAACTGACAGGGGTAGGGTAAGAAGTCACAATGAAGATGCCGGTGGAATATATTATAATTCTACAAATCAACTATTAGCAGTTATTGCTGATGGAATGGGTGGGCATCAGGCTGGTGATGTCGCTAGTAAAATGGCTATAACCCAAATAGATAAACAGTGGAAGAATACAAAGAAATTCGAAAAACCTAATGAAATCGAGGAATGGTTACAAAATACGATTCAAGAAATTAATAAAGCTATTTATGAGCATGCACAGAACAACCAAGAGTGTGAAGGAATGGGGACAACTCTTGTTATCGTAGTTCACATTGACGAGTTTTTAACGGTTGCTCATATTGGTGATAGTAGATGTTATCTGCTTAATCAACATAAACTAAAACAAGTAACAGAAGACCATTCACTAGTCAATGCTCTAGTTCAGTCTGGTCAAATATCGAGAGATGATGCTAAACATCACCCGAGAAAAAATGTTGTGTTAAGAGCGCTAGGTTCAGAATTACAGGTTGATGCTGACATAAAGACGATTTCGATTGACGAAAATGAAAAAATTTTACTTGCGACAGATGGACTAACTGATAAGATTCTTGATGAAGAACTGTTTGAAATTATTAACAAACATGACGATATCCATTTGGCTTGCCAAGAATTAATTGACTTGGCTAATAATAGAGGTGGCGAGGATAATATTTCTCTAATTCTTCTTTCAAATCATACATCTTTGAAAGAAGGTGAGAATGAATGAGAAGTGGTCACCTTTTAAATGAGCGGTATGAAATAAAAAATAAAATTGGTGCTGGTGGAATGGCCGATGTATATTTAGCTAGGGATACTATTCTGGAACGTGATGTAGCCATAAAATCTTTACGTTTAGAATATGCCAATGATCAAGAATTTATCGCTCGTTTTGATAGGGAGGCTCAATCTGCCACCAGTCTTTCTCATGAAAATATCGTAAGTATTTATGATGTAGGGGAAGAAGATCATTTATTATACATGGTAATGGAATACATAGATGGGATGACATTGAAAGAATACATACAGCGCAATGGTTCACTCGACGTAACGGAAACATTGGATATTATGAAACAAATTACGTCTGCAATTGCTCATGCCCATGCAAATAATATAGTCCATCGAGATATTAAACCACAAAATATATTAATCGATAATTTTGGCAAGGTGAAAGTAACTGATTTCGGAATTGCAATCGCATTAAGTGCGACATCACTTACCCAGACTAATTCCATACTAGGTTCGGTACATTATTTATCTCCCGAGCAAGCACGTGGTGGTATGGCTACTAAAAAGTCGGATATCTACTCATTAGGAATAGTAATGTTCGAAATGTTAACAGGGAGATTACCATTTTCTGGACAGTCTCCCGTATCGATAGCTTTGAAACATTTACAGAGTGATACACCTTCTGTTAGGAGGTTTAATCCAGATATCCCTCAAAGCGTTGAAAATATAGTGTTAAAAGCAACTGCCAAAGATTCCTTTCATCGGTATGAGACGATTTACGATTTGGAAACGGCAGTAGAGACTGCACTTGATCCGGATAAAATGAATGAAGCTCCCTATACTCCACCCGTAGAGGCAGGAGATGAAACAAAAGCGATACCGATTATTACAGATGACCACATTCAAGGTAATAATGATGATGAAACAATCATCCATACAAACGGTTTAACGAAAAATCATCCGGAAGATACTCCAAAGAAAAAGTTAAAAAAGGGAGATAAAAAAGCCAAAGGAAAGAAAAAGAAAAAGACGAAACAAAAGAAAAAGAGAAGAAAATGGCCCATATTTCTTTCTATATTTATAATCCTTTTAATTGGTGTCATTGGTTTGTTTTTCATCCCAGGTCTATTTCAACCAAAGCAAGTCGATGTACCTGAGGTAAAAGAAATGGAATCAGATGAAGCGAAGGATTTATTAGAAAATTTGAATCTGGTAGTCGAAGAAGAAATGGTTAGTTCAGAAGACATAGATGAAGATCTTGTTGTAAAAACAAGTCCTAGTGCTGGAAGAACTGTAAATGAAGGTTCTAATGTTACACTTTATATAAGTACTGGTAAAGAAAAATTTACTTTTGAAGACTATGTTGGAAAAGATTATAGTCAGGTTAAACGAGAGCTTGAAGTAGCTGGATTTGAAAATTTTATTCCATATGAAGAATACTCAAGTTTACCTCAAGGCCAAATAATCACACAAATATTCCCTAATCCAGATAGTGAAGTAGTACCTAGTGATACAACGGTGAGGTTTGAGGTAAGTTTAGGTCCCGAACCTGTATACTTAGGTAATCTAACAGGATTAACGGAAGCGGAAGCAAAACAAGAATTAGAGGATAATAACTTACAAATGAATAAGGTTGAAAAAAATTCCGATACAGTTGAAGCCGGTTATGTAATAAGTCAAGAACCGAGTAAGGGAACAAGTTTACAGCATGGTGATACGGTAAATGTATATATTTCTACTGGACCAGAACCAAAACCACCAAAAACAGTTTCAGTTAAGGTACCAATAGAGTACAGCCATTCCGAGTCAGAAGACGCTGATTCTGAATCGGAAGAAGAAGAAAAAGAAGAAAAGGAAAAAGAAAAAGAAGAGCCTTCAGAAAAGGTTGTAAGAATCTACATTGGTGACGCGGAACATAATATTTCAGATTTATATGAGGATAAAGTAATAACTGGTGATGATGAAGTATCATTTACAGTAACGATAGCACCGGATAGTTCAGCGGAATACAAAGTGATGTTAGAAGATGAATTAATTAAAGAAGAAAAATTAAACTATGAGGATGGTGAATAAATGGCAGAAGGCAGAATTATTAAAGCTTTAAGTGGATTTTACTATGTTAAATCGAACGATAATCTTTACCAATGTAGGGGAAGAGGGGTATTTAGAAATAAAAAAATCACCCCTCTAGTTGGCGACATGGTAGAATTTGAAATAAATGGTCCTAACGAAGGATATATTATGGAAATTAAGCCCAGAAAAAATGAACTTGTTCGTCCGCCAATTGCGAATATAAACCAAGCTATTATCGTTAGCTCTGCCATAGCACCGGAATTTAGTACTAAACTTTTAGATCGGTTTCTAGTACTAATTGAATTTAAAAATATAAAACCGGTTATCTTTATTACAAAGATAGATTTATTGTCCGAGGAAAAGTTGGAAGAACTAAAAAAATATAAGAAAGTTTATGAAAACATAGGCTACCAAGTGGAATTACTTTCAACAAAGGACTCCAACTATTCCCCCAATATTGGATTATATTTGAAGAACCATATAACTGTTATTGCAGGGCAATCTGGTGTGGGTAAAACCTCATTAATCAATTTATTAGATTCAAGTTTATTGTTAGCTACTGGTGAAATATCGGAAAGTTTAGGAAGAGGTAAACATACAACTAGGCATGTGGAATTATTAGAAGTAGAAGGCGGATTAGTTGCAGATACCCCAGGCTTTTCCGCTCTTGACTTTAATGAAATTGAGCTTGAAGAATTACCAGAACTATTTCCAGAAATGAGAGAACGAAGAAGTAATTGTAAATTCCGTGGTTGCTTACATCATAGGGAACCAAAATGTGCTATTAAAGAAGCATTAAGCAATGGTGAAATTGAAGAATTTCGATATGAACATTATTTAGACTTTTTAAAAGAAATACAAACGAGAAAGCCGAGGTATTAATTATGACAAAAATTGCTCCATCCATATTATCAGCGGACTTTTCAAAATTAGGAGAAGAAATAAAAGAGGTGGAACAAGGAGGAGCTGACTATATCCATGTAGATGTAATGGACGGTCACTTTGTGCCTAATATTACAATTGGTCCATTAGTGGTAGATGCTATTAAACCTATAACAAATCTACCACTAGATGTCCATCTAATGATCGAAAATCCGGATTTGTATATTCCATCGTTCGCAAAAAGCGGTGCATCGATTATTACAGTGCATCAAGAAGCATGTGTACATCTACACCGTACAATCCAATTAATAAAGGATCAAGGCGTGAAAGCAGGGGTTGTAATCAATCCCGCAACTCCAGCTGATGTTATTTATCCTATTCTTCCTGATGTGGATTTGGTTTTAGTTATGACAGTTAACCCTGGGTTTGGCGGGCAGTCATTTATTACTAACACATTAAGTAAAATTGAACGAATTTCTAAATGGAGAGCTGAATTAAATCTTAATTTTGAAATTGAGGTTGATGGTGGTGTCAATGTTGAAACAGCTAAATTATGTACAGATGCTGGAGCAGATGTACTTGTAGCTGGAAGTGCTGTTTTTAATCATCAAAACCGAAAAGAAGCCATTCAAAATATTCTTCAAGCAACGAAAGGTTAATGGACATGGCTGCTAAGATAGGAATTGTAGGCAACGGTCCAATCGAAACATTACCGGATTTAAAACAATATAAGGACGAGGTGGATGTGTGGATTGGTGCCGATCGTGGAGCTCTCTATATATTAAATCATGGTATAAAGGCATATTATGCAGTTGGTGATTTTGATTCCGTTAATGAGGAAGAAAAATTAAAAATCAAGGCGAATGCGATTGCTTATGAAGAATATCCTGCCAAAAAGGATGAAACAGATTTAGAATTAGCAATACAAAAAGCTTTTGATGAAAATCCGTCTACTATTTATTTATTTGGATTCACTGGTGGAAGATTGGATCATGAATTAATAAACATTCAATTATTATATAGAATCCGAAAAAAGGGAATTCGGGCAATGTTAATTGATTATTTAAATGAAATGGAATTAACATTTCCGGGAGAACATAGTATAAAAAAGGATCTAAGATATCGATATATATCTTTTATTCCATTTTCTCAAGAAGTAGAAGGGTTAACACTAACCAATTTCTACTATCCTCTTCAAAATAAAACAATCCATTGGGGTTCGACTCTATGTATTTCTAATGAGCTTATTTCAAATTCTGGTACTTTTTTTTATGAGAAAGGCATATTATTAGTTGTAAAGAGTCGCAGTGCAATTCCTGAATAAAATGGAATTGTCATTAGAGGAGGGCACTTATGAAATTTTATACTATAAAACTCCCGAAATTCATTAGTGGAATTGTGAAAGTAGTCATAGGTATTTTTAAAAAAGATTAATTATAAGGATTGCTTTTGCCTTAAAAGGCAAGGGCTCTTTTTTTGTGTGTTGTGATGATTAATCATATAAGGTAAAAATAAAAAGCACCCTATGGATGGGTGCTTTTTATTTCACTAATGTAAAACGTATATTAAACGCGTTCAACTTTACCTGATTTAAGTGCGCGAGCAGATACATAAACTTTTTTAGGTTTTCCATCTACCATAATACGTACTTTTTGTACATTAGCTTTCCATTTACGCTTATTGGAATTCATAGCGTGAGAACGTAGGTTCCCTGTGCTAGTTTTACGTCCAGTTACTACACATTTTCTAGCCATGTTATTCCCTCCTTACTCTATAACATGTGACATTAATACTTATACAATTTATCATAAGTAAGAAAAGATTGCAATTGGTTATTATAGAATAGTTAGACTATGTGTAAAATAGTTCTCGGGGATTTGAAACAAAATTCTAGAAAAAAAAAGAAAAGGCGCTCTATCATAAATGTATGCTGACCGGCAAATACATTTGAAAGAGGCCTTTTCATGAATAC
>NZ_JBHTKV010000005.1:0-138751 GCF_042678465.1 Oceanobacillus caeni
GACGTGGAACAATCCATGAATGGTTGTTGTGCAAAAAAACTTAATCTTTTTGTGTCCAAAAACTTGACGTAGATCCAATAGAAACATCATAAATAACGTTAAATTAATACTTAATAGTCCTATTTCATGCAATACGTCAAATTGGCTTCGCTGAAATGTATTAAAAAAAACGAGTACAATTAATTGAACGAGAAATAAAGATTCCCCTTGATAGTTTTTCATGGTATAGCCCCTTCAAGAATAAAATACAATTTATTTTAACAAATATAAAATCCGTTAGAAAGCTATTTTATAATTTTCTATGGTAGCGTTTGTGATTACTAAAAAGTAACAGTTTCTATCTTATTAAAATCCATGTATAATATATGTAGTTAAATTGTTAAAACATTGTAAAACTAAAATAAAATCTATGTAAATATATATGTTATAATACTGACAAGATAATTTTACGGAGGTCTAACTGATGAAAAAGGTAATCACATACGGTACATTTGATCTACTTCACACAGGTCATATCAATATTCTACGCCGTGCGAAAGAGTTTGGAGATTATTTAGTTGTTGCTATTTCGTCTGATGAATTTAATGCTTTAAAAGGGAAAAAAGCGTACTATACTTTTGAACAACGTAAAGCCATTTTAGAAGCAATCCGTTACGTCGATGAAGTAATCCCTGAGCATAATTGGGAACAAAAGATAGATGACGTAAAGAATCATAATATAGATGTATTTGTTATGGGAGATGACTGGGAAGGTAAATTCGACTTTCTAAAAGAATATTGTGAAGTAGTTTACCTACCGCGTACAGTTGGCATCTCTACTACACAAATCAAAGCAGATTTAAAACAAGCTAACAATGCTTAGAGAACTAGCAGTATATCTCTATCTTCTTGTTTTCCGCGTTATTTTTAATCTATGTAAACTATTCCCCAAAGAGAAGAAAGTCGTTGCCGTCGCATCCTTTGGGGACAATATCATGTACACAGCTCGGGCATTAAAACAACTAGACGACCAAAAGATCATCGTTTTAAAAGATGAAAAATGTAAATATGAATTTGATTCAACTATAGATCAAACGTTTGATTTTAAAGTGAAAAAGCCTTTTGATTTTATTAAATCTATTTATCACCTAGCGACCGCCTCTACTGTTTTAATAGATAATTATCAAGGCTTTTTAGCTGTGACTGAATTTAGACCTGGCGTTCGCTGCATCCAACTTTGGCATGCAGCCGGATCTTTGAAACGATTTGGACTTGAAGATCCGACAAACGAAGCACGCACGTCTAAGGCACTGGAACGCTTTAAACAAGTTTATTCGCGTTTCCACTATACAATTGTTGGTTCAGAGAAAATGGTAGAAACGTTTCAAAAAAGTTTTGGCTTAAGTGACGAGCGATTTATTCGTACAGGCATCCCCCGCTCTGATATTTTATTTAATGAACAAGTCAAACATGATGTTTATGCGGAACTTATTGAAAAACATCCAATGATAAAGGGGAAAAAAATCATTCTCTATGCACCAACATTTCGTCATGAGCAATTAGAAAACTATCAATTGGAACTAGATTTAAAACAGCTCTATCGTGATTTATCTGATGACTATGTACTTTTTATAAAATTACATCCAGCTGTTTCCAATCTAGTAAACTATGAACAATATGAGGGCTTCGTTTATGATGTTTCATATTTTACAGAAACGAACGCCTTATTGTTAGTCACAGACATTTTAATATCCGATTATTCCTCTATCCCTTTTGAATATGCGTTACTCGAAAAACCAATGATTTTCTTCGCATATGACATGGATGAATACAAGATTACGAATGGACTCATCCGTGATTATGAAGAACAAATGCCTGGGCCAGTCGTGTTCACGACCTTTGAAATCATTCGCACGATTAAAGAAGATGACTTTGATCTTGGACAAGTTCGAGCGTTTTCCGATGAGTGGAATGAATATTCTACCGGCAACGCAAGCATGAATTTGGCTAAATTTATTGCAGGTGTGGAAGAAGAGGAAAAAGAGAGAGAAGAAGTTTCGGTTTAATTTAATGATATGTAATGAGAGCAGCCCGATTACTAACTTTTAGTAGTCGGGTTTTTTGGTTTGTGTGTTGGTGGAGTGGAGATTGGGTTGAATGCTGATTTAAATAGTGTGGTTACTGATATCTTGCTCTCCAGCACTGATATAACATCTTGTTTGCTGATATCATGTATGCTGGTACTGATATAATCTTCATGGTTGCCGATATCCCACTCGCATGTGCTGATATAAACTCCTTGTTTACCGATATCCTACACGCTTGTACTGATATAATCCCATTGTTCGCTGATATCCCACTCGCTTGTACTGATATAATCCCATTGTTCACTGATATCCTACACGCTTGTACTGATATAATCCCATTGTTCACTGATATCCCACTCGCTTGTACTGATATATTCTCATTGTTTACCGATATCCCACTCGCTTGTACTGATATAATCCCATTGTTCACTGATATCCCACTCGCCTGTACTGATATAACCACCACAATTACCGATTTCCGCTCGCATCCCCTCCCCCCCAACCTTAACCCCACGTAAAAAATATTAACTTACTGTAATTTTCTCCCGCCTTTACAGACGCCAAGTATAAAAGACATTAAAATAGATTAGGATTATGTATAGGGAAAGGAGAAAAAAATGAAAAAGAAATATATCATTTCCATAGCTGCGATTATTTGCGTGTTGGCATTGATTGTTTTTGGTATAAATAAAATGAATACATCGTTTTCCGCTTCTACCAATGAAACGACAAAAAATTATTCCGATGACATTGTATTTGATGGGGATCATTATAAGGTAGAACATGCCCCTTTTGAAGAAGATGGTCACGTTTATATTGCTCTTTCGGATTTAGAAACCATCCTTTCACCTAAGCTAAAGCACGCAAAGAATAATTTGACAATCACCTACGAAGATAATCAATTGAAATATGAAGATGAAACCATTCAAAACAGTAATGCAAAAGAAAGTGATATACAAACGTATCTGACAAAGAATGATATCATCTATTTACCTGACCAGCATATCGAAAAATTCCTCGGTGTGAATGTGGGATACTTTTATAATAAAAAGACGGCTACCATCGCTCTTTCCAGTCCCACTGAACAACAAAAACAAACGTTTGATCAACAAATTGGCACGACGATTTTTTTACATAAAAAGGATGTATTACCTGCTAAATACGAGCCAAGGAATGGTCTTTATTTAGGAGGCTATGTTATCCAGGATGAGTACATTGATACGAGTATGAATGTTTTTAATGAGATGGCTGGGAAAAATCATGTTTCTTATTTCCGCTATGTTGGGTATGGCAAGCCTTTTCCGAAAGAATGGGTGGAGGAAGTGAAGTTGGTTGGTGGTTTTCCTCATATAGCTTGGGAGCCGAATGATGGCCTGGAAAAAGTGAAAGACGATGAATATCTCCGTCAATTTGCCAAAGATGCAAGTGATGCCGGCGTTCCGATTTTACTTCGTTATGCGAGTGAGATGAATGGAAATTGGACCGCTTATTCAGGGGATCCGGAACTTTATTTAGAAAAATGGAAGCTTGTACATGATGTCATGGAAGAAGAAGCTCCGAATGTCATGATGCTGTGGAATGTGTTTACGATGCCAGAACAATCGATTGCGAAATATTATCCTGGCGATGAGTATGTAGATTATGTTGGGGTGAATATTTACAACGTCGTGTATCATAACGATCGTTTGGAGGATTTATCCGATTTCGAGGATCCATTACGATTACTGGACTATGTTTACAACACCTTTAGTGACACGAAACCGATTGTTATTGGTGAGTTTGGTGCAACCAATTATACGGTAACGGACGGCTTGTATCATGTGGATTTTGCTGTAGAGAAAATCCAGCGCATGTACAAATATTTGCCAGAGCTCTATCCTCGTGTAAAAATGATTTATTATTTTGATGTGAATAATCTGGTAAACGCACCTGAAGGAAGGAAAATTAATAACTATGCGATCACAGAAAATGAGAGAATTACGAATGCTTATCGTACAAATGTGAAGAAAGATGTGTATCTATCTAGTGTTCAGGAGAATCCGTCAAACGAAGAGACCTTTTCGTATCGTGACTTCCTCTTCTTCTATAAAGGTGAGCTTTTTGTAGATAGACAATTTGTCCAGGATTATTTAAAGATGGAAATTCAAAAGGACGGGAAAAATACGTATAAAGTAACGTTTAAAAACCAAACAGCTTCCATTCCAAAAGCAGAACTAACCATCGATAAAGCAGCCTTTTTCGAAAAGCGAGATATTCATGGTATCGCCCTTGAAGCGTTGTTAGATGCATTTTCTATTAAATATGAATACGAAAATGGGGACATCCATATTTATCAATAATTTAAAAATAAGGGAACCGAGAATGTGAATAGGCTCGGTTCCCTTATCTTTATTCGTTATCCTCTTCTACAAATTTCTTAAGAACTGCCAGTTTTTCATCCCAATAATGTTCAAAGAACGTAAGCCAATTTTGTATTTCAACCAGTGGTTCTGGTCTAAGCGTATAACGTGTTTCACGTCCCACCCTCTGACTTCTGACAAGACCAGCATTAGAAAGAATATGAAGATGCTTATTTACAGCTGTACGACTTATCGGGAAGTGTTCCGTAATCTCAGCTATCGACATTTCTTTTTCAGCCAATAATTTTAGCATACTTCGACGAGTAGGATCGGCAATTGCTTGGAAAACATCGTGCTTAGGTTGATCGACCATACTTAGGCCTCGATATATGCTGGAATCTTCTCTTTTACAATTTTTTCCCATCCACCATCCATATGTCCGCGAATGGCAGTGTGTGGTTGTCCAAATTCGGTTACCTTTTCTGCATCCCAGCCAGAATGTACGAGAGTAAGCTCCGTTTTTCCATCGCTCAACTTTTTCAATTCAATAGAAAGGTGCCAATCTTTACCCCAGTCGAAACCAACACGGTTAGGTGGAGCAAGTTCCGTTACTTTGCAAGGAGAGTCACCGTACTGACCCGCATGAAGTACAAATTCATGTCCCAAAACAGGTTCAAATGTATTCGGCATCCACCATGCAGCAATGCCTTCTGATGTAGAAACAGCTTGCCATACTTTATCTATTGGAGCATTAAGTTCAACCGTTTTGCGTATTTCCGGTAATTTTTCTTGTGATTGCATTATTTTCTATTCCTCTCTTTCATTAAATAACACCCTTTAGTGTTATGTTTATTATAACACCTATTCGTGTCACATCAAGTACATTTTATTTTTCCCACAAACTCCTCTTTCATATTCTGATGGATGTGAATGAAAGATTTATAAATGAAATGTAAATATCATTAATCATTTGTAATTTTATTACGATCTTCATCAAAACCTTACAAAATTATATTACAATTAGTTTTGTAGATTAGATGATTTGGTATTTGCAACGGCTTTGGGGGATGTCAGGGTTGTTAGATTCATCACTACGATTAACGGATTCGCAGACTCGATTAGGGAATTATTTACATCTAGTTGTTAAATAACAATAAAGATGTTGCTTGCTATTCAACAATCGGCAATTAACAGAATATAACGATTTGAACTAATCCTTTTTGTAATGATGTTTTATATGTACTATATTTTGAGGGGTGATAACGTGAATATTAGACCAAACAAGAAAACAGAAGTGAATAAATTAGTAGATATATGGTACGAAGGTTCCTTAATAGCGCATAGCTTTATTGATAAGGAGTATTGGAAATCACAGCGAACGGAGATGGAAAAAAAGTATATCCCAATGTCTGAAACCTATGTTGTAAGCAATGAGAAAGATGTTGTCGGCTTCGTATCAATGGTGGATAATTATTTGGCTGCATTATTTATTGATGTGAAGCACCAAGGTGAGGGATACGGAAAGGAATTGTTAAATTTTATAAAAAGACAAAGGGAAAATATACAATTAAAAGTGTACAGGAAAAATAACAAAGCCGTTGATTTTTATTTGAGAAATGGCTTTGTTATAAAAGAGGAATCATTAGATGAACAGACTGCCCAGGAAGAATTTTTAATGGGCTGGGAAAAGTGTTGAATTTTTTATTGCTTTGATTAACGAATTCACGGACACGAGTATCGGATTAATCCCAAAGATTAACGGATTCGTGAACATGAGTATCGAATTATTCACTTTAATTAACGAATTCACAGGTACGAGCAGAGGATAGTTGTTGAGGGGGGACCCTGTGGGTAGTTCCCCCCCGGGACTTAATTGGAAACAATGATATACGGCACGAAGGTAAGGATATAAACAATAAACAATAGGATGGATACTTTTGCGTATTTAGATTTAAACAGATTATTTAATCCATTATTGAAAATGCCCAAGATAAAAACGCAAAAACATAAGCCTAATGCTCCCATTGCTACAATGAATAACATTTCTTCCATGAGTCCACTCCTTTCTGATTATTATTTATTTTAATCGTAGCAAGTGAAATAAGTTTGCGAAATCGAATCACCTAACAAAAAGCAGTAGGATGTGACGCTTTTGTCACTTGGTTGAACAAGGAGTGATTCAGTGCCAACAATCAAACGCTAAAAAAGTTACCATACAAAAGAGCAAGACCCAGCTGAATCCGATATAATAAAGGGAGATTAATTGGCGAGGGAACTGGAGATACTGTGTATTTAACAACAGAAACATGTTCCCCCTCCCTCTCCATACTTATCCTTAAGCTTATAAAGGAGAAGCGTTACAAATGATGAAACACATAACTATTATGGGAGTTCCGTTTATAGATATAAATCAGAGGGATTTTGTTTCCCTTTTGGAAGAACGAATAATTCAACATGAAAAAACATTTGTGATTACAGCAAATCCGGAAATTGTGATGAAGGCGAATGAAGAGCCGGACTTTATGAACTACATTCAGCAAGCGACTTATGTTACGGCAGATGGAATCGGCATTGTGAAAGCTGCGAAAATGTTAGGGAATCCCTTACCGGAACGAGTTACCGGCTATGACACGATGATGCAGTTACTTGATGTTGCAAATGAAAAGGGTTATAAAATTTTCTTACTAGGTGCGCATCCAGATACATTACATAAAACGATCAAAACGATAGAAAAAAATTATCCCAATATCCAAATAGTTGGCTCGAATGATGGCTATTTTGATTGGGAAGATAATGATATTACCGAACAAATTTCTACTGCTAAGCCGGACATTACGTTTGTTGCATTAGGGGTGCCGCGCCAGGAAAAATGGATATCCGAGAATATCGCACAGTTTGACCGAGGCATATTTATTGGTATTGGTGGATCCTTTGATGTGATTGCAGGAACGGTGAAACGTGCTCCGATGATTTGGCAAAAACTAAATATCGAATGGCTGTACCGTTTAATCAAACAACCAAGCCGCTGGAGACGTATGCTCGCACTACCACGATTTGCTTTTCAAATTTGGAAAGATAAAGGAAAATCACTATGAGCCGCTCCACACTCATCAAAGGGACGATTATTTTAACCGTTGCTTCCCTTCTTTCCAAAATATTAGGAAGCATTTTTCGCATCCCTTTACAAAATATTGCTGGAGATGAAGTGCTTGGTATTTTCAGCTTAGTTTATCCCGTTTATATGGTAGCACTGATTTTATCGGTTGCGGGAATCCCGACCGCCATCTCGAAATTGATTGCCGAAGAGAGAGCGCTCGATCCAAACGCTAATATTCGTCCGATTTATGTGACGGCAAGTATTTTAGCCCTTTCTTTCGGCGTTGTCAGCTTTACCTTCATCTACGTTTTCTCCTCCCCTATCGCTTATGCATTGGGAGGACCTACATCACGACTTTCACTCATCATCGTAGCTACAACCTTACTAATCGCACCATACATGGCGGTTTACCGCGGATTTTTCCAAGGCTTTGGGGATATGGGGCCAACCGCCATTTCGCAAGTGATTGAACAATTTATACGTGTTGGACTCATTCTTGTTCTTGCCTATGTTCTTGTTTCGCGAGGACTTTCCAATGAAAAAATTGCCGGGTATATTATGATTGGTTCGGTCGCTGGGGCATTGGCATCTTTCCTCTTTTTAAGAGTAAAATTCGCACGATCACCTTTGAAGCCGGTATCGAATTCGTCTTATTCCTTTGCAACCTTCTCACGTGTTGGGAAAAAAATTTTAAAAGTTTCTATCCCGATTGCGGTTGGTTCTATCACGATGGCTTTGGTTAATTTTATCGATTCCCTTACTATTCCATTTGGATTACGTTCGATTGGTGTAGATGGAGCAAGTGACATTCATTATTTATATGGTATCTATGGTCGTGGATTAGCACTTGTGCAGATTGCAACGGTGTTTGCCACTTCGATTGTGCTTCCGTTAATTCCTTTACTAACGGAAAAGTTAGTAAATCATGATCGAAATGGGATGCGTACGACCATCGAGAAAGCTTTTTATATGGCAAATCTCATTGCATGGCCTGCTGCTTTTGGCCTGTTAGCTTTAACGTTACCAATGAATGTAGGATTGTTTTCCGACTTAGAAGGAAGCACGATGCTTGCCATTATTGGCTTCAGCTCTGTTTTTACTTCTTTAACCGTATTGGGTACCGGAATTTTACAAGGAATGAACTTAGCAAATCAAGCTGCATATATTATTTTGATTGGAATTGTCGTCAAAACTTTTTCGAATATCTTTTTAGTTCATCTTTTTGGGTTAAATGGTGCGGCGATTTCTACGTTAGTTGTCTACATTTTTTTATTTATCGTGAACATGATATTCATTTACCGAAACATCGCTTTTTCATTTTGGAACGGTTGGAAAGTCGTAAAAATGATCGTTACATCCCTCTCGATGGCGATTATCATTGGGGCACCTACTTTATTTTTCCAAGTTGCAGAATGGTCAAGGTTGCAGGCTGTTTTATATGTAATGGGAGCAATCCTTGTCGGGGCAGTTATTTATTTTGGAATGTTATTCGTTTGGAACGTGATTGATAGAGAAAATGTGAAAAAACGTGTTCAAAAAGGAGGATGAAAAAGTTTCGCCAGACTTTTTGAACTTCCTCTAAAAATCTGGGGTGGGTGCTGATATACGGGGACCGGGTGCTGATTTCCAGGGGTGAGTGCTGATATCTGAGGATGAGTACTGGGTTTCCGGGGAGTGTGTGCCGATATCTGAGGATGGATGCCGATATCCGAGGGGTGAGTGCTGATTTCCAAGCAGTCTGTGCTGATTTCCAAGCAGTCTGTGCTGATTTCCGAGGACCGGGTGCTGATTTCCGTGGTGAGTACTGATATCTGAGGAATGTGCGCCGATATCCGGGGAGTGTGCGCTGATTTCTAAGGGGTGTGTGCCGATATCCGGGGAGTGTGTGCTGATTTCTAAGGAGTGTGCGCCGATATCCGGGGAGTGTGCTGATTTCTAAGGAGTGTGCGCCGATATCCGGGGGGTATGTGCTGATTTCTAAGGAATGTGTGCCGATATCCGAGGAGTGTATGCTGATTTCTAAGGAATGTGTGCCGATATCCGAGGAGTGTATGCTGATATCTGTACCTCTAATTAATGAACTAGAGAGGAAGAATAACATGATGAAACAAAAGTGGGTTTGGGGCGTACTCGTTATTTTGCTTCTAATCTCGTCGGTTGGCCTGTACCAGCGTTGGAATGTGGAAACAACAAACAACCAATATGAAATGGTCGTTCCGTATGAGGAATTGAATACATTAACACATGATTCTACTTTTACAGTGGATGAAGTCCTCTCCCGATTAAAAAATGCAGGATTAACATCGGTGAGTTTAAATCCGATGACATTAGTTGAACTTGACAATCAGGGCATCCTTTCGATTTATACAGATAAAATGCTAATGGAAATGTTGCGCTTTTCCATGGTGGATGAGCAAATTTCCGAAGTACCTGGATATTATATCTCCATTCCTGATGGGCAATACTATGAACAAGTCATATTGGATGAAATCAACCCAGAAATACGGACCATTGCCGGTGAAGAATTTTACTTTTTACCAAAGGATTCGGGTAAAGGGTTGAACACGTTCCTTGGCTATGATGAATCAGTTATTCATGAGATTACGGAGCATGGATTAGATTATGTTCTGCGTATGGACAATGCTGTGGATTTTGACCAGGAAGCGATGGATCGAGTGCTTGAAGTTCATAATGGGGATACGAATATTCTGTTTCATGGCGAAGAGGTCATTGGTTTTCCTGAATTAGAGAAAATGAATAACTGGATCCGGCAGTTACATGAGGCTGGTTCTAGCTTTTACATGATTGAATTTGCCAAACAACATGGTTTTCAAACATTAGCACGAAACACAGACTATGACATCATTCGTTTGCATAGTATTGATTTAAATCAAAAAACCTTGGATGAAAGTGCGAATCAAGTTGTCCGTGCTGTGAAGGAACGGAATATCCGCTCCCTCTTTTTCCACTTAACGTATGGGGATCCGGAAGAAAGTTTGGAAGATGCGGAGGAATTTTTGACTGAGGTTCAGCACATGATGCCTGGTGGATTTCAATTAGGGACCGCTCAACCTTATGAGACGATTCCTGTTTTACTGTGGAATACACTAGTTGTACTCCTAGCTGGAATAGTTTTTACGTATTTAGCCGCAGCGAGAATATGGAAGTGGCGTAGTTTATCGATTATAGCAGGACTTGGTATGACCTTATTAGCCCTTCTGTACATTGTTTTGGATCGACTTGTGATTTTACAAGGTTTTGCCTTAATCATTGCTATCGTTACACCGATTTATGCTATTTTAGCTTCTTTGGATATGGGCGTTGGTCGGCTTCGTGATGTAACAATTCAATATATAAAGGCGATTGCGATTAGCTTTGTAGGAATTATAATTGTGCTTGGATTGTTAAACGGAAATGCCTTTATCACTGGGATGGAAATATTTAGAGGGGTGAAATTAGTTTACGTCCTCCCTATCGCTTTTGTCGGTGTTTATTTATTTTGGCAAATGGCATTTAGAATTTTACGCGAAAATGGCCCGCGTCTATTGAATGCCGAAGTGAAATATTGGCATTTGCTAGTATTCTTAGGTCTTGCAGCCATTGGGTTGTATTATGTTAGCCGAACTGGAAATGCGGGTACAGCAAGTGACATGGAACTTTTGCTTCGTCATAAACTGGAGGAGTGGCTCTATGTACGCCCTCGGACAAAAGAGTTTTTAATCGGATTTCCTTTGTTTATCGTTGCGTTGTATGTAAGACCGAAAAATAAATTACTTGGAAACCTGTTACTCATCCCAGGAACGATTGGATTTTTATCCATCGTAAACACCTTTACGCATTTTCACATTCCGTTATATATCTCATTGCTACGTACGTTTTATAGCATCGTCATTGGATATTTGATTGGCTTGTTGTTGATTTTTATTATTAAAAAATGCTATACCTATTTATCATCTAAATTGGCAAAAGCGAGGTGACCCGAATGCATGTTGTTCTATCAGGTTATTATGGATTTGATAACTGTGGTGACGAGGCGATTTTATATTCGATTATACAAGGATTGCGCGGGATTCAAGCGGATATCGACATTACCGTTCTGTCCAACAACCCGTCATATACGAAAGAGATGTATGGAGTAGACTCCGTTGACAGGCATCACCTCGGGGAAATTTCAGCCGTCATGAAAAAAGCAGATGGCCTCATTAGTGGTGGCGGCAGTCTTTTACAAGATAAAACTGGATTGAAGTCTATTCCGTATTATAGCGGGATCATCCAACTTGCAACATTTTATAAAAAGCCTGTCTTCATCTATGCACAAGGGATGGGCCCGATTTCTAGTAAATTAAGCAAATGGATTGTGAAACATACATTAAATAAAGTCGAGCATATTACGGTACGAGATTGGGATTCACAAAGGCTATTAGATGAACTTGGCGTAAGCAAGGACTCCACGATTGTGCCCGATCCCGTGCTAGGCTTGAACAGCAATACTTTTTCATGCGACTGGCAAGGAAGCAGTAATGGCCCTATTTTAGCTGTTTCTGTTCGCGATTGGCCAAGCCAAATAGCGTTTAAAAAGTATATCGCAGAGGCATTGGATAAGCTTGCCGGAAAAGGCTATTCAATAGTGTTTGTCCCCATGCACGGAAAACATGATGAAAAAGCATCCATGGACGTAGGCGATTTAATGCAAGAAGCGAGCGAGATTTTCCCATGCGATTGTGAAGTTGAAGAGAAAATAGCCATCATCGGAAAAGCCGATTTACTCATCGGCATGAGACTACATTCTCTTATTTTTTCAGCAATCACATACACCCCATTCATCGCCCTTTCCTACGACCCAAAGATTGATGCCTTTGCCGAGATTTGTAAACAACCAGTCATTGGCAACACGGAAATAGACGATTGGGATGGAGAAGCATTGTTTACGGTAGCAGATTCTATATTGGGAGACGGAGAAAATAAACGTGCGGAATTAAGAAAGTTTGTAGAGCCCTATCAGAAGCAGGCGCTGCATACACCGGTGTATGCGTTGGAGATGTTGAGAAGGAAACGAGCATAGAAGTGTGCTCGTTTTTTTGTTGGGGTGTGGAGTGTTGATTGAAGTGGGATATTGAATGTATGGAGCAGGTTATCGGGATTGGTGCGTGGGATATCAGGATTCAGGGCCTCTTTATCAGGAGGCATGTGACTTTTTTCGGCGATCAGGAAGCAGATATCAGTAGGCAATTGACTTTTATCGGCAAGCAGGCTCCAAATATCAGCAGGCAATTGACTTTTATCGGCAAGCAGGTGCTGGATATCAGCAGCCAGTCACTTTTTATCAGCATTCAGGTGCTGGATATCAGCAGCCAGTTGACTTTCATCAGCTATCAGTCACCGGTTATCAGTTGGCAATTGACTTTTATCGGCAATCAGGTACCGGTTATCAGTAGCCAGTCAACTTTTATCAGTAAAGATCAGTCACCGGTTATCAGTAGCCACTCAACTTTTATCAGTAATCAGTCACCGGTTATCAGTTGGCAATTGACTTTTATCAGTGCAAAGCAATTTAATGAAATAACCACCTTTTCTTCACCCAGTTTTTTTAAACCCTCAAACAAAATATCACAAACCCTACTTCTTTTAATCATCGTCTACCACACCAAACCGAATTCCCTGTATAATGAAAACAAAAGAATCCCCCACTAAGAGAGGAAAAATGATTATGAGTTCTATACTTACAAGAATTAAAGAAAATCTCCATACTTTATCAGAAGCGGAAAAGAAGATGGGTATTTATGTGTTGGAAAATCCAAAACTTATTCCTAATATGACGACGAAGGACCTTTCTAGGAAAGCTGGAACAAGCGAGTCGAGTATTGTTCGCTTTTGCAAATCCATTGGAATAGAGAGTTTTAAAACATTCAAATTAGAACTTGCCAAGGAATTGGCTAAAGAAGATTTGAACCTTACTGATTTTAATTTTTTGCAAAAAAAGAGCGAACCCTATGATATTTTTCAACAAGTTTCCTTTGTCAATAAATCTGCCATTGAAGCAATCACTACCTCACTAGAACGTAAAGAATTTGAAAAAGCAGTGGATAAGATTCTTCATGCGGATAAACTTGTTTTCTATGGGGTCGGTGGGTCAGCAACAGCGGCATTGGATGGTTTTTATAAATTTACGAAACTTGGATATCCCAGTACAGCCCATCAAGACTTTCACTTTTTACTGTCATCTATTCCCTATTTAAATAAAAATGATGTTGTCATCGCGATTAGTATGTCAGGAAAAACAAAAGATGTTTTGGAACTATCCCGATTTGCTCAAAAAGAAGGAGCAACTGTGATTGCCATTACAAATCTTGATAAGTCCCCACTGTATAAAGAAGCGGATATCCGACTTTGTACACCAGTCGTTGAACAAGATTATCGAATTGGAAGTATCCCTTCAAGAATGACACAACTAACCATTATTGACGCATTGTACCTTAGCGTCTTAAATAAAAAAGGTGAAAATGTCCTCTCCCGCTACCATGAGGCACGAAATGAAGTAATTCGACTAAGAAGGTAATCACAGCTTAACATTTGGGGGCTTTCCCTCGAATCCTAGCCTGATACTTTCTTTCCCTATAACTATAGTGAAATAAAATTTCATAGTTTATTAATGTTATATTGACTTTATATTTCATATTTTGTAAAATAAAAGTGTAAGAAGAAAGGGTGAGAAAATGCTAAACAAATTAACAACAGAATTAAGAAACCCGCATAGCATAGATATAGATATAAAACCTATCAGAGAAATTTTAGAGATAATGAATCAAGAAGATAGTAAAGTTCCAACAGCGATAGCTAAAGAAATTCCTCAAATTGAAAGGGCTGTCAATTTTGCTATCGAGTCTTTTAAGCAAGGTGGTAGATTAATATATATTGGTGCTGGAACAAGTGGACGTTTAGGAATCCTAGATGCTTCAGAATGTCCCCCAACCTTTGGAGTATCGCACGACCTCGTTCAGGGCCTCATAGCGGGAGGATCGAAGGCCATTACAGAGGCGATTGAAGGTGCCGAAGATAATAATACTTTAGGAGGTGATGACCTAAAAGCCATTTCATTAACAGAGAAAGATACCGTAATTGGAATAGCAGCAAGCGGGAGAACGCCTTATGTCATTGGTGGCTTACAATACGCAAATGAAATTGGTGCAAAAACGGTCAGCATTAGTAACAATAAAGACTCTGAAATTGGAAAAATTGCTAATGTAAAAATTGAAGTGGTCACAGGCCCAGAAATCATCACAGGATCTACTCGATTAAAAGCTGGCACATCGCAAAAGCTTGTCCTAAACATGATTACGACAACAGCGATGATTGGGATTGGAAAGGTTTATCAAAACTTAATGGTTGATGTCCAACCAACAAACAAGAAGCTAATCGAACGATCCAAACACATTATTATGGAAGCAACCAATGCTGATTATGTAACAGCAGCAGATTACTTGAAAAAAGCAAATTATAACGTTAAAGCTGCCATTGTCATGATTTTATTAAATTGTACATTTGATCAAGCAGTTAAGAAATTAGAAGAGTCAAAAGGCTTTATTCGAAATACGAAATAGCTAATGAGGAGGGAGTCAGAATGAAAAAGGAGGAGAAATTAGCAAGAGAGATACTTGAACATGTTGGTGGGGCCGAAAATATTCGTTCCTTTACCCACTGCATGACTCGTGTGCGAATTAATTTAAAAGAATATGAAAAAGCAGACATCAAACAATTGAAACAAACAAATGGTGTCATGGGTGTCGTGGAGGATGACACCTTACAAATCGTTGTTGGCCCTGGTACCGTCAACAAAGTTTCTAACCACATTACGAGCATTACGGGAATAAAAATGGGAGAAGCACTTGATGTCAATGAAGATAATATTGCCGAAATGACAAAAGCAGGAATTAAGAAGAAAAATAACACACCAATGAAAAATTTGCTACGTAAAATTGGAAGCATTTTCATACCGCTTATTCCTGGTATTGTTGGTTCTGGAATCATCAACGGTACGGTAGGATTTTTGAAAAACTCCGGTGTTGATGACACATTAACGTGGATGCAACTTCTAACGGTTCTCGGCGGTAGTATTTTTGCCTATTTAGCGATTGTTGTTGCTTGGAATACAGCAAAGGAATTTGGAGGCACCCCAGTATTAGGTGCTATCGCAGGTATCATCACCATGAACCCAGCGCTTGCAGACATTACTCTCTTTGGAAATAATTTAACACCCGGTTACGGTGGATTAATTGGTGCGATGTTTGCCGCTTGGCTCATGGTATTTTTTGAAAAGCAATTCAGAAAAATTATCCCAAATGCAGTTGATATTATTTTTACTCCATTACTAACGATTTTAGTTGTCGGTCTATTAACTTTAGTTGTGGTACAGCCGGTCGCTGGTGTCTTATCTACTGGAATCACGTCTGGAATTAATGCGGTGTTAAGCTTAGGTGGTGCAATCGGAAGTGCTATAGCTGGTGCCTTACTTGCAGGTTTCTTCCTACCATTAGTAATGCTCGGTCTACACCATGGGTTGACGCCAATCCATATGGAGTTAATCAATACCTTTAACTCTACCGCATTACTACCAATCCTTGCAATGGCTGGAGCGAGCCAAGTTGGAGCAGCAATTGCGATTTATGTAAAAACGAAAAACAAACGTCTACGTAATGTTATTAAAGGTGGTCTTCCAACAGGATTCCTTGGAATTGGCGAACCATTAATCTATGGTGTTACCTTACCACTGGGCCGACCTTTTATCACAGCATGTCTTGGTGCAGCAGTAGGTGGGGCCTTCCAAGCAGTTATGAAAACAGCAGCTACTGGAATCGGAGTCTCTGGTATCCCACTTATTCCATTAATTGCTGACAATAAGTATATACTCTATTTCCTTGGCTTACTCATCACGTATACAGCAGGATTTATCATCACTTATTTCTTTGGATTTAAAGAAGAGATGGCGGATAACTTGGATTAATATTTAAAAAGGAGGAAGTTAGTTTTCCTCCTTTTTCTTTAGTAAAACGGAAAGGTGTGTTATAGAAATGCTTGGTATTTCCATTTATTTATCAAACCAATCTATCACAGAACAAGAAACATACATTAAAAAAATGAATCAACTAGGGTTCAGTAGCATTTTTACCTCCCTACATATCCCAGAAGACGACCCAAATATGTATAAGGAAAGACTATTGGAATTGGGTAAACTTGCCATAAAATACAACATGAAATTAATCTGTGATATTTCCCCAAAGTCTTTGAATTATCTCGGGTTTTCATGGGAAAATGCTCACGAATTAAAAAACTTTGGTATTACTGGTTTACGTGTGGATTATGGCGTAGCTGAAGAAACGATAGCTAAATTATCTAATCAAATGGCAATCGCCCTTAATGCAAGCACCATTACCCAAGAAGACATCGAGCAATTGCGAAACCATGGAGCAAATTTCACATCCATAGAAGCTTGGCATAATTATTATCCTCGCCCAGAAACTGGATTAGCTTTAGAAGACTTTCATGAAAAAAATCGTTGGCTAAAATCAGAGGGTATTAAAGTAATGGCATTCATCCCTGGTGATGGCGAAAAAAGAGGCCCACTATTCGAAGGACTCCCAACGATTGAAGAACAGCGAAAACAATCTACCTTTTCTTCCTTTTTGGAATTTAAATGTAATAAATGGGTGGATAAAATATTAATCGGTGACCCTTCCATTAGTGCAGCATCTATGAAACAATTTGCAAAATATAGGGAAGGAATAGTTTTGCTTCGGGCAGAGTATTTTGGGGGCAATGAGTATATCTACGACCAGTTACAAACAAAGCAAACCAATCGCCAAGATGCCGCAAGAGATGTTATTCGCTCCACCGAATCCAGACAATACGGTCTAACTAGAGATTACCCTGTCAAACCTGAAAACACAATAGCAAGAAAGGCTGGATCTATCACCATAGATAACGAAAAATATGGACGCTATCAAGGCGAAATTCAAATCACGAAACGCAACCTCCCTGCTGACGATAAAGTAAATGTGATTGGCCAAGTAATTAAGGAAGATAGAGCAATACTTCCATATATCAAGGGAGGAATATGCTTTCAGATTGAGTGGGTTGCATCCAAAGGGGATTAGTGGAAGCTTATTGTCTAATTGTAAAAAATCAATGATAGATATAAAGAAGACTTCCATCAGTGGGGGTTTTCCTTTTTCCCAAAAGCATCGTTCCGTTACTCATCCACAGTGATCCTATTGACACAAAATATCAGCAATCTATTGCTTTTTATCAGCAGTCAGCCACGAGATATCAGTAATCCCAAGTACTTTATCGGCATGCAAACAGGATAAACCAATACCTTTACTTTTACAGAACCTATTCAATAATAAGTAAAGTTTAACTAAAACACCCTATAGGCCCACTCATAAAAGGAATCCACTTTGATAAATTATTATTCAAAGTGGATTCTATCTGCATTTAAATTCAGTTTATAATAGAATACCCCTCATCCTATCGTACTTCAGACGTTAAAATCTAGCCTTATTCAACGCCCGTCGGTTAATCGAATTTTGTTCAAGTTCTCCTCGTGACGGTTCCGTTCCAAAAGAAATAGGTTCATTCAATTCCTCTGTATTATATTCCGTATAATTTTGTCTTCCCACTGTCTTATACTTTATTTCAAATTCTTCCTGGAATTCAGGTACCGTTGTTTCTGAAGGTGACTGTTTCATACCGGATATCCATGTTTCGAAATCTAACATTCCCCTATCAATGATACCGCATAAATCATCCAAGGATTGAGTCAACTCTACCAAACAATCCAATCCATTGCGTAGCATAATTCCTTTTTTCTTAGCCTTTTCAACAGAGTGTTCAAGTTTGTAAAAATTCTCATTGTAATCAAATTCAACATAGCAGCTAGTACGATCCCAATTGAAATGAAAATCTTGAACCTTTAAACGTTTCATAACATCAGTAAGTTTTCTTTCATACATGCTTTGCTCGTCATTTGGCATCCATTTTAATAGATTTCTTGCAACAAAATTTCTTTTTGGCATATCATTCACCTTCCTTGTAGATTCCGTTAGTGTTTCGAGGCAATAATCTTATATTAATAATTTCTACAAAATGGACGAGATTCCTTTAATAATCGTTCTACAATTATCGACTATTTTTTCAAAACCAAAGTAACCTTAGTAGCGCTTTGACAAAACGACAAATGAAGAAAATACAGTTATCATCGCTAGTGTTGCTAACAAACTAACCGTCTGATATCCGTTTAGATCAATGATTTTCAATTGAAAGAGTGGCATGAGAATAATCATATAACCCAAAATAAAGAGGAAACTAAAAAACACTCCTCTTTCTCGTATTCTTTTTGAACGCTCATCATCTTCTTTAAATTGTGGATAGAGATAGGATAGACAAAAGGACATAACAGCCGTACCTAAAAAAACAAGCTCATGTCCAACAAAGAAATCTCCTGTTGATATGCTGGAAAAAATGATAAGCAAACTATTAAGTAGAAATATAAAACCACTTATGAAGAAAAGCCTTCTCCCTGCCTTACTACTCATTTTCATGAAACCCCCTCCTCCTTATTGAAGTAATTTTATCTTGTTATACAATTCATCTTCTATCCATCATTATAAAGTAAAGGAAACCCGACTGTAAAGGATACTTTACATAAAAATAGCACCTCCTAATATCGGGGGTGCTACTTAAACATTAAACATAATATATTTTCAATATAAAATAACGTATCTTATAACCTTTCCCATGCACAACTATCCTTTATTTCGCAAACCGCTTAAAAATAAACACAAACAAGACAATTATCACGGAACAGCCAAAAATCCCTACAGCCAACATCATAAGTCCAATTCCATACCAAGGATCAACCATTCTGGCCACCACAAAACTTGCTGCAAATGTTAGTATGGCAATCGCAAAACTAATGATGGAAGGCAGATAGGCTTTACGCAAGCAATAATAATGAAGGTACACACTTAGTATCCCCATCAGTAACAGATACAGAATAGCAATAGTTAAGGTGTTTACCGAACAATCAAACATTTGTATGAATCGATTGTCACCTGATGATTGAGGTGCATCTAGGTTAACAGCTTCGATGTTGTGCGTTGTTGGATCAATGGTCATTAACCGATACACAGCTGGGGCATTTGACCAATTAGTGTTTTCCAGAAAAGCGATTTTATTTTCCTTATGAAAAAAGGTTGGAGATGTTACGGCTTTTTTCAAGTCTGTTAATCTCTCCACTTTTTGCGTATCCAAGTTTAATAAAAACAAATCATACTTAAAAAGCGAACTGTCTTGTGATTCCTGCGAAACGTCTGTAAACGCTAAATACCTTCCGTCCGGTGACAATTTTGGTTCATAAAAGGACTGTGTATTAATCATCTTCGCAGAAAGAATGGACGGACTAATATTTACTTTTCCATCTTCGAATGAGTAGGAATAAATCCGATCTTTGCTCCCGTCAAATTCACTATAAAAAATCGTGTCTCCATCAGGCGAAAGAAAGAGATAATCCATGGAAAAATGATCGGCATCCGTCAATTTTTTCATATGTTCCCCGTCTACCTCAATAGAATACAAGTCATATCCTTCTCTTGATTCTTCGCCTTTTTTAACCTCTCCCGCTTCTACTGCAACGAAATAAATTGTTTCCCCATCATGTGAAAAAATAGCGTCTGTTACGTGAAACTTGCTGTCCGTCAATGGCCTACCTTCACTTCCATCTTGGTTGACCATCCTTAGAGTTTGAATCCCTTCCGCATCTTTACTTAAATAAACAAGCTTTTTACCATCAGGTGAGTATTTTGGTTGGCTATCCCGCTGGTTATTTGAATTGGTTATTTGTTTAACATGAGTGCCATCAGGATTTGCCGTATAAATGGATTCCTTACCATCTACATAGTAAGAAAAAGCGATTTTCGAATCATCTGGCGTTACACTAATTTCTTCTCCGAGTCCAGTAAAATAGCGATATGGATCGTCATCTCTTAAAATGGCATAAAGTAACGTACCTACAAATAACAAAACAACCGCGCCAATAGTTACTAAAAAGATGCGTTTTCGTTTCATGTATAACTTCCCCCCTTTTTATTCAAAAGCACAGATAAGCGCCTTTTTTGTTTGGAAAAAGCGCCGACGATAAGTGACAGTCATTACCATTTATCTTACAGCAATGTATATTTCGATGGTTCCATTCGGATGATACTTTTCGAAATCAATGGTATATTCAGAATCACCAACTCCATCTGGTCTCACTCCTCCAATTGTTTGTTTATAAAGTAATTCGACAAATCTTTAGCATAACCTTCCTTGATTCGTTATCCCAAAATTAACTTGCTTGGTTGTGAAAAAAATTAACAGTCATGTGTAAAAAGCATTCCATATCATTATTCAGCACGCGGGGCAGATATCAGCAGTTGTTTACTCTTTATCAGTAGTCGAGGACGGGATTTTAGCAATCATTGACTTTTTATCAGCAATCAATACGCGATTTCAGCAAATACAAGATATCGGCACTCAATCACTTTTTATCAGCAATCATGTTACCGATATCAGTATCCTTCTTACTTTATCAGCACTTAGGCACAATATTTCAGCATTCCCTCATGCTTTTTCAGCATTCACGCACGACATATCAGCGATCCTCCACACTTTATCAGCACTCACCTTCCCCTACAAAACAAAAAACAAGCTGCCTCCCCCAAGACAACTTGTCTACTTCTTCCATCCTATTAAATTTAAAATCGGTCTATATTGATCACTAATGACCCCAGTGATTTCCACAATCAATTCCACCAAAATTAATAATGAAACTAATATAGAAATGGAACCCCATAATGTGGACCTCGTTAGGACAATTGCGATGACACTAAATAGAATACTTAGTGCATAAATCATAATAACCGTTTGTCTGTGGGTGAATCCTAGGCGAATGATACAATGGTGTAAATGAAATTTATCTGGTGATGATAATGGTCTTCCTTGTACGATACGGCGAATGATGGCAAACGTTGTATCCATAATTGGAATTCCCAAGATAATAATTGGAATGATTAAGGATACGATGGTAACCTCTTTGTAAAGACCCAATACCGAAACGACGCTGATCATATAGCCTAAAAATAATGATCCAGTATCACCCATAAATATTTTCGCTGGGTAGAAATTATATACCAAAAATCCGACTGTACTACCGAGCATGACGAGTCCAAGAAATGCGATGAGGATATCTCCTCTTGTAATCGCTATGACTGAAATTGTAAATAATGCAATCGATGATACACCAGCCGCCAAGCCATCTAAGCCATCAATTAGATTAATCGCATTTGTTATTGCGACAATCCAAATAATGGTGATTGGGATTGCAAAGAATTCAAAGTAAATTCGCTCGTCCTGCCAGATGGTAACGAACTCGATTTGAATTCCACCTAATACGGTTACTAGTGCCGCGATGATTTGCCCGAGTAACTTATATTTTGCCGAAATGGTAAAAATATCATCCAAGATTCCAGTAAGAATAATGATCGTCCCACCAACTAAGATGGGCCAATAGTCTCCAGGATTAGGATAAAAGAGAATAATTCCAATTATAAAACTTAAAAATATCGCCAAACCACCTAATCGTGGCATAACGGAAGTATGAACTTTTCTTTCATTTGGTTGATCCGTAGCTCCAATTTTCAATGCGAACCGTTTTACGATTGGTGTAATAATAATGGAGCTAAAGAAACTAACAATTAACGCAATATATAACATTTTTAAATCCTCCTGAACAGATAGGAAGTTTTCTTTTATTTTGTGTTACGAGTAAGTTTTTAATTCATGGATAAGGTAGGATAAAAATGCTCCTTAAATCTTTGCAATTCATCTGTCGTTGTTAAAATGGAAGGATATTTCTCTATTTGAATCATTTGTTCTTTCGTATTCACTGTCCAAACTACAAGCTGAATCCCAAGTTTTTCACACTTATTAACATATTTTTCCTTTAATCCATCATACCTCACCGCTAGATATTTCGCATCTATTTTTTCCATTAATTTAAAATGTGAACGTTTCACCCGATTTACTAAGGGGCCTACCTGTGCTTCTGGAGATAGGCTGCGAAGCTTTTTCAAAGAATGGTGGTTAAACGAAATAAAGTAAACTTGGTCCATCATTTCCAACTGATTGACCACTTCCACCACTCTTTCCTCAATCCTTCTATATAGCCTTGTATCCTTTAATTCAATGGAAACAATAATTCTCCCTTTCGCAAGCTGTAAAACTTGAGCCAAAGATGGGATTTTCTCCTCTGTTTCATTGATGCGAAACGCTTGTAATTCTTGGAATGTATATTGACGTATTTCCCCATGCCCATCTGTCATACGATCAATCGTCGCGTCGTGCATGACAACTGGAACCCCGTCTTTTGTCAGATGCACGTCTAACTCCATATGGGTGAATCCCATTTCAATCGCTGCACGAAATGATGAAATCGTGTTTTCCGGATATTCCACTGGATAACCTCTATGAGCAATACCTCGAATATTCATTTCCCAAACCCCTCCATTATTTAGGTGATACATACATTATATCGGATGAATGTTAAGCAACCATTAATGAACAATTAACTTCGTATGAATTTTATGTTAATTCAATCACAAAATAATTTTATCATATTGTTAAATAATACTTAAAAGGAATGGAGGATTTTTTATGAAAAGAGTAATCACCTATGGTACGTTTGATTTTCTTCATAATGGCCATATCAACTTATTAAAACGTGCCAAAGAATATGGAGACTACTTAATTGTTGGAATCTCCACTGATGAATTTAATATGATAAAAGACAAAAAAGCCTACTACAGTTTTGAGCAACGAAAAATGATACTGGAAGCTGTTCGCTATGTCGATCTTGTCATCCCAGAGGAATCATGGGATCAGAAAATAGACGATGTGAAAAAATACAATGTGGATGTTTTTGTCATTGGCGATGATTGGGAAGGTAAATTTGATTTTTTAAAAGAATATTGTGAAGTGGTGTATTTACCTCGAACCGTTGGGATTTCCACCACAAAAATTAAAACAGACTTGAATCACCACGCGAAATAATGAGAGAAATTGCAGTAGCCATTTACCTTTTTACCTTCCGCCTTTTTTTCACCTTTTTTAAACGATTCCCCTTGCAGCAAAAGACCACCTTTGTTGCTTCTTTTGGCCGAAATATTTTATATACGATGCGTGAAGTGGAAAAAACAACCGACCATCGTATCGTCATTTTAAAAGTACACCCTTGTAATATTACTTTTAAAAAACGTCCACGTAGACGGATTATTTCTTTTAAAGTTGGAAATTTTATCGACTGGATGGAGTCTATCTATCATTTAGCAACTTCTGAAAAAGTAATTGTTGATAATTATTTTGGATTTTTAGCTGTTACGGATTTTAAAGAAAATGTAACATGTGTCCAGCTTTGGCATGCAGCCGGTGCGATTAAACAATTCGGACTACGTGACTTATCGATTGAAAACCGCCCACCTAGTGCTTTTAGAAGATTTAAAGCCGTTTATTCCCGCTTCGATTATGTGGTCATTGGGTCAGATAAAATGGCCGCTATTTTTAAAGAAGGATTTGGAATAAAGGAGAAGCAACTATTGCGAACTGGCATACCACGGACGGATTTCTTTTTTGATCACGAGAATTTAGAAAAAGCCGCACAGTCATTACGAAGGTATTTTCCGATAATAGATGAGAAAAAGGTCATTCTCTACGCCCCTACCTATCGTGATCAGGAGTTACACGTTCAAGAATTGAAGATGGACATCGAAAAAATGTACAAGTACTTTCATGACGACTATGTGTTGTTTTTGAGTTTGCACCCAGCTGTTAAGGTCGATATTGAAAACAACCATCCCGACTTCGCCATTGACGTCACAACCTATAACATCAACCATTTGCTTGTCATAGCAGACGTACTCATTTCCGATTATTCCTCCATCATTTTTGAGTATTCTTTATTTAACAAGCCAATGGTTTTCTTCGCTTATGATATCGATGAGTATGCCGAGGAGCGTGGATTCTGGGAAGTTTACGAAGAACTCGTCCCCGGACCCGTTGCCTATAACATGGACGATTTAGTGGAAGTGATTAAGAATGAAGCCTATGACATGAGCGGGGTTCGGGAATTTTCGGAAGAATGGAATCGATATTCGAAGGGAAGATCGAGTGAGCAGTTGGTGCAGGTGGTTTATGGGGGGGATGAGACTGGGTAAATTTCTGCCTGATATCCTGCCGGTGGATGCTGATATATGTACACGAGTACTGATATCTTGTCAGCGGATGATGATATATAGTGCACCAGTGCTGATATCCAACAGGTGTCTACTGATATATAGTGCATGAGTACTGATATCCAACAGGCGTTTGCTGATATATAGTGCACCAGTACTGATATCTAGCCAGCGGATGCCGATATATAATGCATGAGTACTGATATCCTGCCAGACGATGCTGATATATGATGCACGAATACTGATATCCTGCCAGACGATGCTGATATATGGTGCGAATACTGATATCCAACGGGGAGAGTATTGATATCCCACCCATAACCCTCACTTCCAATAAAAAATTACATATTACCTAGAATATCTAAAAATAAAAAGGATTTTTGCTACTTCGTGTCGTATTTTATTCTTAAACCCATTTTATGAAAGGAATGAATTTAATTTGTATGATCCACGAAATAAAAAACTTGAGCTTTTAACATTGCAGGCGTTCGAGCGTCGGCTTTCGGCAAATCATCCCATGAAGCAAGCTGTATTGAAGGATTTAAAAATTAAATACGCTGAGGTTAATGGCGAAAATGAAATTAAATATAGGCTACAATTAATTGATAAGCAAAAATTTATAGTACTACACAACCTAAGATTGCAAGATGAAGTTGGATATTTTCAGATGGATACTTTAACATTATCCAATTATTTTAATACTGTTGTAGAAACAAAAAATTGGGAGGGGACGGTAAGATTTGGTGCAAATGGGCAAGTTACGCGCATAGATAATAACGGAATGAAAGAAGGATTCCAGAACCCTATTGACCAGGTGAAAATACAAGCGCTCCGCCTAAAACGATGGTTGAAAAATCATGATTTCCCCGATATACCTATCGAATATCTAGCTGTTATAAGTTTCCCCAAAACAATCATTGAAAGAGAAACCCCTCAAGATATTATTCCACATGAATTGATCCACAGTAGCGATTTAGTTTTTCGGATTCAAGAAATAGAAAAGAACTATACTACACCTATTTTATCCAGAAACCAGCTTCATCATCTAGCTAGACTTCTTGAACGTTCCCATTGCCCAGTAGATGTGAATTTGTTTGAAGAATACGGAGTACGGTCAATTGATATGGTAAAGGGTGTGTTCTGCACAAAATGTGGTGCCTTACCAATGAATAGATTTAACGGAAAGTGGTATTGTCAAAGTTGCAAAAATGTATCAATTGATGCACATAAACATGCGTTGAGGGATTATCGATTACTGTTTGGTGAATGGATTACAAATAAACAAGCCCGATATTTCCTTGGGCTATCATCCCCTGATATGACTAAACACATTCTTAGAAAGGAATGCACGGAAATGGTTGGGATGAATAAAGGTAAAAAGTATAGATTGGGACTATAAGTTGTGAATAATGATTTTGAATTTGGTTTTTTAGTAGCTCCAATAAGGAAAGGGAATGAATCTCTCTTTCCTTTAAATTATTATGAGGTATTTTGTTGGCGAACTCGTGTATTTCCGCCCTATTTATCATTTTCCTCATAAAATTCTTGATCTCGATTTGTTGCGGTTCTTTTTCCACCTTTTTCTCCTAATTGTTGACAGAGACATCTTACCATTATTGCTCTCAGCCTTTGGTTAATAACTCCTCTCAGTAGTTGATATTCTTTCTCGTACATTAGTTATATTCCTCGTTTTCGATTCCTGATGTCCCGAGCTCATTTATAAACATGGTGGTTTAGTTTTATGAAATCCGTTTTCACATGGGATCATTCTATAGAAACTTCTCGGTACAAAAATGTGATGCCGAGAAAATAGATGTGTCGAATTAAGCGGGATAACTGGATATATAGAAAATTATCGAATTTTTGAAGGAATTAACGAATGGTGATCGGGAAAGGAATGTTAGATTATGGGTGGCGATTAACGGATTGTGGGATGCAAGTATCAGATTATGGTTGCTGATTAACGGATTAACACATGCTAGTATCGGATTATGAACGACGATTAACGGATTAATTATTTCACAAAAAATCCTTCCACCTCTAAACTAACCATGTCGCATCCACCACCATCAAAAAAGGCGAGAAACTACAAATTGTAGTTCTCACCTTAACCACTTTCTTCACTTTCATTACATCGTTTTTTTCTTCGTATAAATTTTAAAAAACCGTCGATGATTGGACGTTTTCCGCCCAGAACAATTCCAGCTAATTCGGCAAATATATGTAGGACTAAATAAACGAGGATTACCACTACGATTAATGTCGTTTCTTGTACGTAATTAAATAAAATGGCAAGTCCTCCGAATAAGACACTAAAAGCATAAATAATTAGTACAGTTTGACGATGGGAGAAACCTGCTTCAATTAATCGATAATGAATGTGCTTATTATCCGGTTGCATTATTTTTTCCTTATTCTTAGCACGACGATAAATTGCAAATAACGTATCGAAAATTGGAACAGCTAGTACAATAACAGGAATGATGAAGCTGAAAAATGCTATTTCTTTAAACAATCCTAATATCGATACAACAGATATCATGTAGCCGAGGAAGTTCGATCCACTGTCACCCATATAAATTTTTGCCGGGTAAAAGTTATGAAATAGAAATCCAATATTCGCTCCAATTAAAGCAATGGAGAGATAAGCCACAAGCACTTGTCCGTCCATAAGTGACATGATAAAAATACTAATAAGTGCAATACTCGATACTCCGGTAGCTAGTCCATCAAGGCCGTCAATTAAATTAATGGCATTCGTAATTCCGACAACCCATAATACAGTAATTAACACACTAAAAAATCCAAGTTCAATGGTACCGATAAATGGTACCGTAAATCGTTCAATAATTAAACCAGCATTTACGAGAAAGGATGCTGCAATCAATTGTCCAGTTAATTTTGCAATTGGAGTAATCGTATACTTATCATCGATTGCCCCGGTTATCAAGATGATAATTCCACCAAGTAATATCGCAGGCAGATACTCATGCCTTGGATGAATATAAATAAGTGCCAAGACAAATCCAGCGAATATTGCTAATCCACCCAATCTGGGTGTTACAACTTTATGTATCTTTCGTTTATGCGGAAAATCAACTGCTCCTATTTTCACTGCTAATTTTTTTACTGGAATTGTTAACAATAATGATGCAACGAGTGCGATAAAAAATGCGATCGACAAATCGACATAATTAAACATATTATTCTCCTATTGTTGCAATATCTTCTACTTATCTTTACCTTTTCCTACTAAATTATAGCTAATTTTAACTAATATTAAAAATTTAAATTACTTATTTCACTCCCATGCTGGTATATTTATTCTTGGGAGGTGACAAATTTTGACATACATACCTGTACTTGCTTCAGTAATTGCTGTAATTGGAATCTTAGCTTTTTTCAAGAGAAACTTAGAAAAAATTAAAGACAACCCAGAAATGATAGAGAAGTATCAAACGAATTTATTTATAGGTTCTGCCATTAGTGAGGCTATTCCAATTGTTTTAATCATCATAGGATTCGTAAACATGGAGCCAGTTAGGTCGGTCGATGAACTAGTTGTACCGTTCACTATCATTGTCGGGCTTATTGTATTTTCTATTATTTATATTTTCTTACAGTCACGTATTGATGTAGATGAAAACATAATGCCTGTGGTACGAGGTTTTGGATTAATATCTGCCAGTCTTGTAATGGCGATTCCGATTATTTCAATAGTGATGTTACTAATGATAGTACCATGAGACGGGGGTACCCTCCCTCATCTCTTTTCCTTATAACCTGACAATATTCCCCAGGAAATATTAATTTCCCCGGAAATTTCCGATTTTCCACTATGAAATTCTCTTATTCCCAGAAACCTACACAAAATTTCACAGGTCATTTCAATTCCCTTTCCTTTCTTTTCTACCTTAACTAGTCTTATAATATACTCAAATCATCTGATTGGCAGGTAATGATATGGAGAAGGCTATGGTTGAAAGGGTATGTATGCTTGCTGGCAAAATAATGCTTGTTAGCGGTGCGGAGACATACCGGGTGGAAGATACGATGAATCGAATTGCCAACTCGTTTGGGGCACCAAATGCACAAAGTTATGCGACCCCAACAGCTATTAATTTTGCTATTGATGCAGATTCTGAGGCGAAAATGTTACGTATTAGAAAAAGATCAACGGCTGATTTAAGTAAAATCGCTGAAGTGAATAGCATTTCGCGAAAAATTGCCGCTGGCGAGATAGACTTGGGACGCGCTTTTCTTCTACTACAAGAGGTGGAAAAGGGAAAGCTATATCCAGCTTGGTTGCAGATACTTGCTTCCGCTATAGTTAGCGGTTGTTTCGCCATTATGTTTGGCGGGAGGTGGGAAGATTTTCTACCAGCAGTAATTGCTGGGGGAATCGGTTTTGCTGGCATGATAAGTTTTGAGAGATTTGTCGATATTCGCTTTCTTGCGGAATTTCTCGGTGCCTTTTTAATCGGGATCTCTTCGCTTCTCTTTATCCACTATGGATTTGGTACTTCCCTTGATCTGGTAATAATTGGTGCAGTTATGCCACTCGTTCCTGGTTTACTAATTACGAACGCAATACGTGATTTAATGGCCGGTCATTTGGTAGCAGGGGTTTCTAAAGGTGTGGAAGCATCGTTAACTGCAGTTGCCATTGGTGCAGGTATTGCAGCTATTTTTACTTTTATGTAAATGAAGGAGGGCTTAACCCATGCTCATGATCTCGGCACAATTAGTCACAAGTTTTATTGCCTCGGCAGGATTTGGTATAATATTTAATGTACCAAAACGATCAATCATTCAAAGTGGTCTTGTCGGCATGCTTGGTTGGATCTGTTATTATTCCCTTACAACTTACGGATTGGATGTTGTTCCAGCTACAATATTTGGTGCAGTTCTAGTTTCTATACTAAGCTATACATGCGCTAAAATTTACAAAACACCCATCATTATCTTTACAGTTTCTGGAATTATTCCATTAGTGCCTGGTGGAGTTGCCTACCGTGCGATGCGACAATTCGTGGAAAACAATTATGATTTAGCGATACAGTTATCCGCACAAGTTATGCTTTTAGCCGGTGGAATTGCAATTGGACTCATGTTTTCAGAAGTAGTCAATCAGATTGTCAAAAAGGTTTTTATTAGGAAAGATTAATACATTCGTTATACTATTCTAAATAAACTTTTATATTAAAAGTCCTATCAATCATTTGCTATAATTTTCTGTTTTCTCTATTATAGTTAATATATATTTTTTTAAGCGGAGGAATTCAAAATGAATGAAAATACACAACAACCAAAAGTTGTTTTTGTCATATTCGGTGCAACCGGAGACTTAGCAAAGCGTAAACTATTCCCTTCCATTTATAACCTTTATAAAAAAGGCAATTTAAGTGAAAATTTCGCGGTTGTGGGATTAGCACGTAGACCTTGGACAGATGAAACTTTACGTGAGAATGTTGAAACCTCTATCCGCAAAGCTACTGCTACTGAAGAAGAGCTAAGTGATTTCACATCTCATTTCTATTATCAATCATTTGATGTTACGGACGATGCTACATACGATGGTCTAAATAAATTGATCATCGATTTGGAAGGTAAATACGAAACGGACGGCAACCGCCTATTTTACCTAGCAATGGCACCTAACTTCTTTGGCTTAATCGCGAAAAAATTAAAAGAATATGGTTTGAAAGAATCCGCTGGCTGGACTCGTCTTATTATCGAAAAACCATTTGGAACAAATTTAGCTACAGCGAAAGAATTGAACAATGAAATCCGTGAAGCATTTGATGAAGATCAAATCTATCGTATCGACCATTATTTAGGAAAAGAAATGGTCCAAAATATTGAGGTCATTCGTTTTGCCAATGGAATATTCGAACATTTATGGAATAACCAATTTATCTCGAATATCCAAATTACTGCAAGTGAAGTACTTGGAGTAGAGGATCGAGCTCGTTACTACGATCAATCTGGTGCTGCACGTGACATGTTGCAAAACCATATTTTACAAATGGTTGCCCTTCTTTTAATGGAGCCACCAATTAAGTTAACAACAAAAGAAATTCGCTCAGAAAAAATTAAAGTCCTTCGTGCACTTCGCAAAATTAATCCAGATGAAGTGTACAAATATTTTGTCCGTGGTCAATACGATGCTGGTGAAATCAATAATCAAGCTGTACCAAGCTATCGTGAAGAGCATGAAGATCTTGCCTTCTCCAATACGGAAACATTTGTAGCAGGTAGACTTCTTGTTGATAACTATCGTTGGGCTGGCGTACCAATCTATGTACGTACTGGAAAACGCATGGCAGAAAAAACGATTAGCATCGTAGTCCAATTTAGAGATCTCCCAATGAACTTGTATTACAAATCTCATAAGCAAAGATATCCAAACTTGCTTAGAATTAATATCCAACCTGATGCTGGCGTTACCCTTTCCATTAATGCGAGTAAAGAAGGAACTGGATCATTAGCAGAACCAATCGAATTAACATACAATCAAAATGATGTTCCTGGAATCAACACTCCAGAAGCATATGAAAAATTATTATATGACTGTACGATTGGTGATGCAACAAACTTTACCCATTGGGATGAAGTTGCATTATCTTGGGAATTCGTTGACCCAATTTTAGAAACATGGGCAGAGAAACAACCAAGCTTCCCTAACTATAAATCCGGATCCATGGGACCACGAGCAGCAGATGAACTGCTTGAAAAAGATGGTTTCCATTGGTGGGATGTTTAATTTAGGCCCCTCACACGCACCAAGCGTGTGAGGGTTTTGTTTTGGTTGTAGAAGGTCATTGGATGCGATTGAGTGCCGATATCTCGGGGTTATGCTGATATATGGTGTTTGAGTGCTGATATCGCGAGGGTGGGTGCTGATATTTGGTGTTTGAGTGCTGATATCGCGAGGGTGAGTGCTGATATTTGGTGTTTGAGTGCTGATATCCCGAGGGTGTATGCTGATATTTGATGTTTCATCGCTGATATCCAGGAGGCGTGTGCTGATATTTGATGTTTCATCGCTGATATCCTGGAGCCGTGTGCTGATATTTGATGTTTGAGTGCTGATATCCCGGGGGCGTGTGCTGATATTTGATGTTTCATCGCTGATATCCTGGAGCCATGCTGATATTTAGTGTTTGAGCTGATATCCCGGGGGCGTGTGCCGATATTTGATGTTCGATCGCTGATATCCAGGAGCCGTGCTATGCAGATTTTCCAACCATAACCATGAAAAATGAATGATTGCCCATAAATAAAAGATTCTCGTCTTTGATTAACGTATAACCGGATTCCCAGACAGGAAAGATTTTTATACCTCCTACCTGCACAAAAACAAACCCACGCTATCACCTAGCGTGGGCCTCCTTTACTCTTCTACCACCTTTTTCTTTTTCCTTCTCGTAAACTTCTCTGTAATATTATCAAAAATAATATATATAACCGGTACGAAGAATAGCGTGAATATAGTTGAAGCACTTAAACCAAAAATAATCGTAATTGCTAGTGGTTGTTGCATTTCCGCTCCTTCACCGAGTGCTAATCCTAATGGAACCATAGCGAGCACGGTGGTGAGAGTGGTCATTAATATTGGTCGTAGCCTACTGCGGCCGGCCTCAACAATTGCTTTGCTTCTTGTCATTCCTCGTCTTCTTAATATATTAATATAATCTACCAGAACGATAGAGTTGTTAACTACGATACCAGCGAGCATGATAATACCGATAAACGCAGGTATACTAAATGAAATTCCAGTTATTAAAAACCCTATAATCACCCCGATTACTGTTGTAGGCAATGCGAACATGATGATGAATGGGAATAGGAAGTTTTCAAATTGCACAGCCATTACCGCATACACTAGGAATATGGCAAAAATGAGAGCTAATGCTAGTTGCCCGAACGCTTCTACCATATCCTCCGCTTGACCACCGATGGAATAGCTATATCCTTCCGGGAAGTTCATCGCACCTAATTTTGCATCGATATCTTGTATCACACTTGCAAGATCACGGTCTACAAGAGCGCTAGATACATTCATTTGTGGCTGTTGATTTTCCCTTTGTAACGTAGCAGGTCCTTGTGTTTCCTCAAAAGTTGCTACTTCTTCTAAAGGAAGCCTTGCACCGTTAGTTGACTGAATCTTCATATCTCTAATATCATTAATAGTCGAACGTTGATCTTCAGGATAAATTAATGTGACATCAATTTCTTTTCCAGCCTCACGATATTGTGTTGCGATTTGTCCATTAAACTGTAATTGAATTTGTCCAGTCACTTGAGATGGGGTTAATCCATACATAGCCGCTTTTTCCTCATCGACATGGATTTCCATATGTGGTATCCCATCCGATGCGCCTGTTGTTGGGTTAAATACCCCTTCAACCGTAGAAATTTCATCCACTACTTGTTCAGACAGACTACGTAACACATCATGTTCCGGACCGTTTAAAATAATTTGAACTGGGTCCCCCATGCTCATATTTGCTCCGCCATCCATTGCGGTGGCCGTAATTTCAGCACCAGGTATCTGTTGTAATTGTTCATCCATTTCTTGAACGATTTTGGTCGTGGATTTCGTTCGTTCACTTGCTGGTGTAAGCATTAACGTATAGCTCGCACCACCATTGGAACCACCAGCGCCCATCATTCCACCTGATGAACTAACTACTACATAACTTACATCTAAAACTTCATCGTATCCCGCCAAAACTTCATTCACTTGTTCCACAATCTTATACGTGTACTCAAATTTCGTTCCTGGCTCCGTTTCCACGTTAATCATTGCTTGCCCTTGGTCAGATGCTGGAATAAACTCCGCTCCTATCAAAGGAGTAAGTGCTAAACTTCCGACAATCAATAAGATAACAACGAAAACGCTTGTTTTGCAATATTTCAATACTTTCTTAAGAGCGTTACTGTATTTATTACGTAACCAGTCTAAGAATCTATCAAACCAATATCTACGTCCTTTATCTTCCATTGATTTTGCTAAAAGTTTAGAAGATAGCATCGGCACTAATGTGATTGCTACAACTAATGAAGCAATAAGAGAAAAGGCAACCGTTATTCCAAGTGGCATGAATAAGTCTGCCGCAATTCCTTCTACAAAAACCATTGGTAAAAATACCACAATTGTCGTTGTAGTGGAAGCGATAACTGCTGGAGTTAACTCGGAGGCACCTTTAATTGCGGCTTCCTTCAAGCTTTCTCCATTTTTTCGATACGTGTAAATGTTTTCTAAAATAATAATCGAGCTATCCACCATCATTCCAATCCCAAGCGCTAATCCACCTAATGTTAGGACGTTTAGTGTATGTCCTGTAAAATACATAAGCGCAAAGGTAGAAATAAGTGCAATTGGAATCGATAAACCGATAACAAATGTCGCACGAATGCTCTTTAGGAATAGTAATAGGATAAAGAAAGAAATAGCGCCACCAATAATAATATTGGATAAAACACTATCCACTGACATCTGAATGAACTCCGATGTATCGATAATGACATCTAAATTCACTTCATCTCCAAGTTCAGCTTGAATCGTTTCTAAGTTTTTCTGAACGGTGTTTGCTACTGCTACTGTATTGGCATCGGTTTGCTTCATGATGGACAAAACAATGGATTCTTCCCCATTTACTAAGGAAGCTGAACTCGCCTCTTTATATGTATCTTTAACTTCAGCCACATCATCCACATGTAGGATGGCGCCTGATTCGGTTTGAATAACTGTTTCCCGAATATCATCTATCGAGTCAAATTCTCCTGTCACTCGTAACTGCAAGTCTTTATTTCCTTTATCCACGGTTCCAACTGATGCGGATTGATTGCTTTCCCCGAGTGCTTGCTGAATCATTTGCGTAGTGACACCATATTGTTGTAATTTGGCTGGGTCAACCACTAGCTGTATTTCTCGAATCTTTGCTCCTTCTACTGTTACAGAAGCTACTCCCTCTTGTCTTTCAAGGAAAGGGACGATTTGATTATCTGCAAGTTCCGTTAATGTTGCAGCATCTTTCCCTGTTAAACCAATGTACATAACAGGTAATGCCTCGGGACTGAAACGTAGAATACTTGGATCCCCTGCTTGTTCTGGAAGCATCCCCTTAATTTGGTCGATTTTTTCCCGTACATCAAGCATGGCCTGATCAAGATCTGTTCCATTCTTAAACATCATCATCACAAGAGATGCACCTGATTGTGACTGCGATTGGACCGTGTCAATCCCCTGAACAGTACTAACCGCTGATTCTACTGGACGAGAAATTAAATTCTCTACATCCTCTGGTGCTGCATCTTCATAATTAGTTGCTACAACAGCGATCGGAAGTTCAATCTCTGGAAATAGGTCGACCGCCAAGTTACGTACAGAAACAAAACCTAGAGCTATAATGGCGAGTACAATCATAATGACACCGACTGGACGATTCACGGATGCTTTTATTAATTTCACGATTTACTCGCCTCCTGTAACATTCACTTCAGCGCCGTCGGTTAATGTCAACTGTCCCGTCGTAACAACTTGATCTCCAGCGTTTATACCTTCTACAGCAGTAACATCTGACTCTGTTTCTAATACCTTTATTTCTTGTCTTGTTGCTACATTTTCTTTAACCGTAAAAATAAAATCCTTATTCTCTTCATTTACAATGGCTGAAGTTGGAATTAGAATAGCAGTTTCCACTTTTTTCTCAGGTATACGAATATCAGCAACAACGCCGGGTAAAATCTCTCTTTTCTCATTATCTACTGTTGCGATAACGGAATATAATCCTGTTTCGTTAGGAAGTGTACCTACATTCGTAATGGCTGCTTCATATTCTTTATCCTCAATGAATACGTTTACCTTGTCATCTTCAGAAATCAAAGAAAGTAACTGTTTTGTTACGGAAAATTCGATTTTTATTGTGTCAAGATCTGCAACCATGGCAACTGGTTCTTCAGGATCCACCATATCTCCTTTATTCACTAAAAGATTAATGACTTCACCTTCTGTTGTTGAACGAACATTTTGGCTTCCTACAGCTGTGGAGATTTTGAGAATCGTATCATTATCATCTACCTCTTCCTCATTTTCCACCATCACTTCTTTTACCTCACCAGGCGTCTGTACCGCAACCGGTGCAACATGATTAGGTGCCGTACGACCATAGATGGACTTGTCAATGACTAGATCCTTTTCTACGGCTTCTTCCGTTTCTACCGCTACAACCCTTTCTTCCTGTTCCTCGTTTTCTGCAGCGTCATTACTCTCTGTACATGCCGCAAGCAATGAAACAATTAGTACAAAAGAAAATCCTAAAATAATTTTTTTCATTCCCCTAATTTCCCCCTTTACCTTCTTCTTTTTTCTATCATAATTAGGCGAGAGGACTCCCATCCTCAAGGAATATGTAGGGTTTAACCCAATGGGTAGGTGGGAGGTGAATCGCCTTTCGTATAACATCATATGTTTGTGTAGTGTAATTCCTAAAAGACGTTCTTTGAACTGAACATATTGGGTTGTGGCGCGAATATTCATTCTTACATTAAATTCCAACCATCCCCCCTTATTATCTCATTTTCCAATTCAGCATTCCACCGAAATAAGCAAATTTTGCGATAATTTATTTTTAACAAGAGGAATGAATCCTCTTTTTTTGTAGTACGGTTAACACTTCATTATGTTTCACTTTTATAGAAGTTGTTCAAAAAGTCTGGCGAAAAGGACACTTCGACGTTTCTAGTTGGCAATGCCGATCTTGGTCCGTTTCATCCTCCTTTTTGAACACAAATGTATATGACCATTTACCACAGTTTTGGTCCATGTCCGAATAACGTATAACGATTAAAATGAACAATCACTTGGCTTGCACGCTTAAATTGACGGTCGAATACCGATACCGTTGTAGGAATTAGTTCGCTCGTCCCATCATGAAACAAAACCAATGTTTGTTCATCGCTTTTTCTATAATGTTTAATCTGGTGATACGCAATCCATACGCAGTTTTTATTTCTTGTGGAAGCTGTTGGAATAAAGTAGATACCTGACTGAGGGTTAATTGGAATAGGGATTTTGCTTGAGGATTTTAAAATTTCTTCTACAACTTCTCTTCTACCATTTAATGTAGAACCATAACGTTTACAATTATAATCAATAATTTGCTCGGGTTTATAAGGGGAATAACTTTTTTCATCCTTCATCGTTTGATTTTCTTCAATAATACTAGAACGATAATACGCTGAATCCTCCTCTACTATCATTTTTGTATCTTTTGTTACCGTGTAGTACGGTGATTTCACCATCACCATAAATATCCTCCTCACTTTATTCTGTTTCTTCATTATTGTACTATAAAATCAGAGAATTTCAACAAAATGGAAGGAATTCAAATAACAAAAACAGAACAACTATAAAAGCTGCTCTGCTTAAGTAGATGTATTATTGATTGTCTCTATTGTCTTTATCATCTTTTTTGTTAAGGTTTTGATCATCATTTGGATTTTCTACATCATTGTTATCATCTTGATTATCTAAACCATTGTCTTCTGCTGGATTAAGGTTTCCATTATCATCCTCTTGATTTAACGGAGCTTCGTTGTCATCCGTTATTGGATCCTCATCATTATCATTCACTCCATCATCTGCTGGTGCCTCATTCGTTGGATTTTGATCTTCTACCGGCGCATTATTTGGATTGTTATCATCATTATCATTATTGTTACCACACGCCGCTACTAAAGATATTGCCAGCATTGATGCACCTATCTTAATAAGAATTTTCTTCGTCATAAATGTTGCCTCCTTTTTTATAGTCTCGAGATTAGGATTTCCATTTATGACAAAGTCATTCATGTTTTTACCATTTTTTTAAATCTTATTTAATCGCAAAGGTGATTTCTGCTTCACAAGCTAATTCACCATCCACTGTTGCAATTCCCTTTCCTTTTCCAATTGGTCCCTTCATTCTTATAATTTCTACTTCAAGTTTTAACTGATCACCCGGTCGCACCTGGCGTTTAAATCGACACTTGTCCACACCTGCTAAAAAGCCAATTTTCCCCTTATTCGCTTCGATACCAAGTACCGCAATTGCTCCTACTTGTGCTAATGCTTCAATAATAAGAACTCCAGGCATTACCGCATACTGTGGAAAATGCCCTTGGAAAAATGGTTCATTCATGGTTACATTTTTTAGACCAACGACACGTTTACCTTCTTCCATTTCAGTAACTTTATCCACTAACAAAAACGGATAGCGATGTGGAATAATTTCTTTAATTTGTTCGATGTCCATCATGGTATCTACTCCTTTTAGTAAAAATAAGTCTTGTCGTTATTATATCAAAGTTCTAGGGTGAAACGAATTGAAAAATAAAAAGCACCCCATCCTATGATGAAATGCTAATTTTTTTGCTATTCTGCTTTTACCACAATATCTATCAGGTGTTGCCAGGTCTCGATTTTTAAGGCATCAATTAGGTTACCATTGCCTAGAACTCCATAACCTACCATTAACCCTACTACTAGAGCAATTGCAGCAAGTGAAAGTACAACAATAATACGTAGCCAAATCGGGAACATTCTTCGTCCTCGACGTTCAAACTTAAGAAAGTGTTTGAGCTTTGGAAGGCGCTCCGTCTTTAGAAGGCGTCCGAGCTTTTGAAATCTATCCTTTTTCTTTTGCTCTTTAAGTTGTTTTCTTGTTTCTGCATGATTCTTCTTAGGTTGCTTCTCAGCTGTTTTCTCTTTCTGCTCTTTACGTGTAGGATTCTCAGCAACTTTTTCTAACTGTTCTGTTGACATATTTGTAACTCCTCAATCCTGACAATCGCGTCCGTTCTATATATTAAATGGTATTCAAACAAGCAAATAAAAATGCCTATTCTTTTTCATTTTATATATAAAATATTATCACATTGCGGTACCGCATATCTAGAACTATTTTAATAACAAGTTAAAGCCCAATTAAGACCGCAATCCATTCACAAGTCCCATCATTTGATCTGACATGGAAATCGTGCGGGAATTATATTGATAGGACCGTTGTGCCAGGATTAAGTCCGACATTTGTTGGGAGATATCTACGTTGGATTGCTCTAAAGCATTACTTTGAATTAGCTTCGTCTGTGCTGGAACGTCTTGGATAATATCCGCTAGATTATCATTCAGTTCCCCTAGGTTTGGCAAACGGAACAGATTTTGTCCTACCGCTTCCAAAACATTTGGACGAGTTGCTTCCACTATATCAATTGTTCCTACTTCTTCTACAATACCTCCACGTTCCACGACAACTTGTCCATTATCACGAATGGAAATAGAATCAAAACCACTATTAAATGTGATTGGACCGTTTTCACCAAGAACTGGATTTCCATCTTTCGTCGTCAATGTTACCGACCTGCCATCCGTGCTTGGGCTTATATAAAAGGCTCCGTCACGAGTGTACATCGTTTCCGTTACCCCATTGTCTGTAACTTGGATTTGAAAAAGCGTGTTTTCGTTTAACAAAGCAGTATCTAGCGCTCGGTCTGACGTAACAATCGACCCCTGATCCAGATTTAAAGTGGTTGCGCCTAATCTAGCACCTGAGCCAATTCGGATACCATCAGGTGTTAGACGTTGTTCTCCATTCCCGGGGTTTTCCAAATTATCGATTTGTTGATAAAGCAAGGAGGAAAATTCAGCTCCACGAGATTTATATCCTGTTGTTTGGCTATTTGCGATATTGTTCCCAACAATGTCCAACTTTTTTTGTAATTGGTTCATGGTTACAGCTGCTTGTATCATCATACGAGACATTACATTTCCTCCTAAAGGTCGTTCAAAAAGTCCGGTGAAAAAGACACTTCGACGTTTCTAATTGGCTCGCTTTTCGGATACTCACGTATTAATTGCATACGTTCCGTTCCTCAAAGCTTCGCCGCCTCGAACTGCGAAGCACAGGACGTGCGAGTGTCGGCGTTGCAAAAGGACGTTGCGCATTTAGCCGACCTCGGTCCTTTTCATCCTCCTTTTGAACATGTACTTCTAAATTTCACCATTCATTAAATTCTTCCAATTTCACTAACTGCTTTACCCAAGCTTTCATCAAAGGCCTTTAATACCTGCTGATTTGTTTCAAACATGCGATAAGCATTCATCATTTCTGTCATCGTCTTTACTGCATCAACGTTTGACCCTTCTAGAAATCCTTGTTTCATTGTAAAATTGGCATTAGCAGGGACTGCACCCGTTTCCCCAGCAAATAAGTCATTACCTTCTTTTACCATTTCTAGTGCATTGTCTGTATAAGCGATGCCCAATGGAATGTATTGCGTATTTGTTTCTATGATTCCATCTGGCGTAACTGAAAACGATGTACCGTCCATTTGAATCGGATTACCTGTTTGATCCAAAACATAATAACCCTGACTTGTTACAAGGTATCCTTGTCCATCCACTGTGAAATTCCCGTTCCTTGTGTATCGAACATCACCAGCATCATTTTGCACTGTAAAAAATAATGCACCATTTTCGTCAGGAACATGACCTTGTACAATGGCTAAATCCGTCTGAAGTTTCGTTTCACGGATATCCCCTTGCTGAAAGTTTGGAATTGTTTCTTGCACATATACTCCAGTATTTAACGCCCCAATTGGTTTCGTTGTTGCTACATTCGAGCCATTTTTCATAGGCGTCTGTTTAGAACCCATTTGTTGCATCAAAAGCTCTGGAAAAGCTCTTATAGTCGCTTGTTCCGCTTTATACCCTGGAGTATTCGCATTTGCTACATTATTTGCTAACGTCTCTTGTGCACGTTGTTGCGCTAACATCCCACTTGCAGCCGTATAAAAACCTCTTAACATCTAATCACCTCCAAGGCTCGGGGCTTAGATAATTCTCTTTTCAATCTTATCAATATTTTCAAGCATGATACCTGTACCTTTTGCCACACAATTCATTGGTTCTTCCGCTATAAATACAGGAACTTTTAATTCTTCTGCTAGAAGCTGATCAATTCCATGGATAAGCGCACCGCCACCGGTTAAAATAATTCCACGGTCAATGATATCAGCTGATAATTCTGGTGGTGTACGTTCTAAAACAGATTTCGCTGCTTGTACAATTAAATAAACCGATTCACGAAGTGCTTCTTCAATTTCAACCGATTCCACAGAGATTGTACGTGGAAGACCTGTAACCATATCGCGACCACGAATTTCCATTTCTTCTTTTCTAGAACCTTCAAATACAGTCGCAACTTGAATTTTAATTTCCTCAGCAGTCCGTTCACCAATTAATAATTTATATTTTTTCTTAATATATTGAAGAATCTCAACGTCAAACTTATCCCCAGCCATTTTAATCGATTCGGAAGTAACAATACCTCCCATGGATAGTACCGCAACGTCTGTTGTACCTCCACCGATATCAACAACCATGTTCCCGCTTGGCTGGAAAATTTCCATTCCCGCACCGATTGCAGCAACTTTAGGCTCTTCTTCTAAATAAACCTTTTTCCCACCAGATTTCTCTGCGGCTTCTTTAATCGCCTTTTGCTCCACTTTCGTAATATTCGTTGGACAGCAAATGAGCATTCTTGGTTTGGAAAGAAGTCCTTTTACATTGATTTTATTAATAAAATGCCTTAGCATTGCTTCTGTTACATCGAAATCAGCAATTACTCCATCTTTTAATGGACGAATTGCTTCAATGTTTCCAGGTGTACGACCAACCATACGCCGTGCAGCTTCCCCAACCTCCAGGACTTTCCCAGTGTTGCGGTCCATCGCAACAACGGATGGCTCATTCAAAACAATTCCTTTCCCCTTCAAATGAATAAGTACATTTGCCGTTCCAAGGTCAATTCCAATATCCCTAGAAAACATGTATCTAGATCCTCCTAAGTTTATTAACTTGCATCTGTCCGAAAACATAATGCTACTAGTAAAATATTTTACCACAAAAATCTACAATTAACTGCATTTATCTAAAAAGATTTTTGTTGAATTTTTTAATGGGATTTGGGGATTTGGTTGGTAGGTCTTGTCGATTTTTTGAAACTGATATTAGATGCCTATCGGAGGATCGGTAGACTGTAGGTAAGTAAGCATAGCATGTGGTCGGTTGATTTTTATTTCTTGAAAAGGGTGGCTATTCCGCGTCAATGTTTGCAACTGTATTACAACGGACTTGATGGGCTTTGCACGCAATTCCCCAATCAATTTTTAGCATTTGTATCAATATCAAAAGCAATAACTTCATGTTTTTGATCTTGAAGAAACAAAACAAGATTAAATCTCATTTCCTTAGCCCAAAATATTATAGAATGTCCACCCTTCATAAATATCTTATCCTTGTTCTCTACTTCACAAATATTTTGTCTTAAATTAATGGATGTCTTATTTCACTACTATTGTTAAAATAACATCTTGACCAGCTCGAACTTCGCCTTTTTCCACCGGCTGGATACTTTTCATATCAGTAGTATTTGTAATAACAATAGGAACAATATCGCTTGCTGCCATTTCGTTTACTAAGTTCTTGTTAAATGTTATTAACTTATCTCCTACTTTTACTACATCTTCCACTTCTACAAAGGATTCAAAACCTTCACCTTGCATTCCGACGGTTTCAAGTCCAATATGAATTAATATTTCGAGACCGTTATTCGTCTGAATACCTACTGCATGTTTCGTTGGAAACACTTGTACAACTTTCCCTTCTATTGGTGCAACAATTGTACCATTAACTGGTTTAACCGCAATTCCATCTCCCATCATCTTTTCTGAGAATACAGGATCTGGTACATCAGTTAATGAAATAACTTCTCCATCTACAGGAGAATAAAGTGTTACAGTTGTATCATTTTTCTTTTTAAATAATTTCTTTAACATCATTTCCCACCTTTATAACATAACGAGTGTAAGTCTCAGCAAAATAAATCCTGAAAAAACAGAAAAAACAAGTAAAATAATTGCAGTGGTTCTTTCATATATAGTTAAGCCTTGTTGTTTACTGGATTGGGAAAGTTTCCTTTTCGTAATAAACGTCAAGATGGCCATAATAAGATTCCCAACAATTAATTCTGAGACTAACATATACGTTAGTAGAATATCTGCCCTTCCCCTTTTTACCCTTTCATTCTTTGGAATAAGATTTAGAATATGCCCCCAAATAGGATTTATTAAACTAATCATAAGTAGAACAACATAGGTTGGCTGTTCATAAAAGAATTCTTGTATCGATTGATTACTTCCTTAGAAAACCATAAACAAATAGATAATATAAACTACCGGAAGAATGATTGTTAAACTAAGTATCGCTGTATACCACTTTGTACTACTTTGCTGTTTTATCACTATCTTCCTTCTCCTTTTTAAGTGAAAACTCTAAATACCCTCTATAGATCATGTCTAAAATTGAAAATAGACCTATAAAGGATCGATGCTCAAAACCATAATACTTTCCAAGTTTAGTAGATTCGAAATAAATGTTGTACGTACAAAACTCGGCAAGTTTATTATTCCTTAGGCTTGTGATGGAAAGAGTAGGAATTCCCAGTACCGATAATTGCCGTACACTATCCATTAAATTATCCAAATCCCCACTTAATGAGATAATAATTACTAAATCCCGCTTTTTCATACGAGACAAAATAACATCAAATTCTCGTTCTGCTGGAACAATAAACATCTTTTTATCACAAGAAATAAGATTTCTAGAAAGTTCCTCCATGGCATTTCTCTGCCCCCAACCCGTGGCAAAACCATAGATTGCACCCGCATAATATATTTGCTCATAAATCGGCTTCAATTGCATATTTTCAAATATCTTTCTCGTCATCTCAATTTCATTCGATTGGATGTCAAACAAACCATCAATTTCTTTATTCTTAACTAAATCTAGTTCTGCTTTTAAACTATATTTAAATTCACTATATCCACTAAAACCTAGTTTTTGGGTCATTCTCAATATAGAAGACTTAGACATTGCACAAGCTTTTTCTAGTTCCAAAATACTCATTGTACTACACTCATCAAGATGATGGAGTACATAGCTTAATGTATCCAAATCACTTTCGGATAACTTATTATAATGTTTATTAATTAGGTCTCTAATCAAAGTTAAAATCCTCCTACAAGCTTATATCTATCTTTCAATAGTATATGATAGAAGGAGAAATTTGTATAAAAGGAAAACTGAACTTACTGTAACTACTTAAGCCCAGTTTTCAGAATATATGCTTCCTAATTAGTTTAATTCAGGCCAGAAGCCTTTATTCACTTCAATTAATTCATCTAAAATTTGTTTAGCTACATCGGCGTTTGGAACTGTTCTTGATAAGATTAATGCTTGCCATAATTTTTGATAAGAGTGTTCAATCCACGCTTCTACTACCAACTTTTCAACAGCCACTTGCTGTTCCATCAAACCTTTTTGGAAGAGAGGGATGTTTCCTTGAGTAAGTGGTTCATACCCACCTGATCCCACGATACAAGGGACTTCAACCATTGCTGTTTCATCAAAGTTGTTAATAGCTCCTTTGTTTTCAACTATTAAAAGCATTCTTTCATGCGTGTTATAAGCAATGGCACGTGCAAGGTCGACAATATAGGAAGCATGGTCACCAGCTTTTAATGTGGTTCCTTCTATAGTACCTGCTTCAACAATGCGTTTACATTCAGAGAATACTTGTTTTTCCCTACCATCCATCACCATATTCGCACGTGTATAATTTGGATCGGTATGCTTTACTTCTTGATTTGGGTAGAAATAATATTTCAAATACGTGTTTGGTAACGTTTCTGGATCAAGTGCTTGTACATCTTTTGCCACTTGAAAAGTATGTTGCCAACTTCCATCACTATGTTCGCCAACATCATAGCCATTTTCTTTTACATATTCAATAATTTTTGGCATTAAGTTATTGCCTTCATTATCGCGGATATCTGTCCACCAACCAAAGTGATTTAGACCGTAATATCTTACATTCATTTCCTTTCTTGACTTTAACCCAATTGCTTTTGCCATTCTGCTTTCAATACCAATTGGCATATCGCAAATATTTAGGATTTTTGAGTTTGGATGTAATCTTCTTGTTGCCTCTGCAACAATTGCGGCTGGATTGGAATAGTTTAACATCCAAGCATTTGGTGAGTATTTTTCCATATAATTTAGTATTTCAAGTACACCACCAATCGAGCGCATGCCATACGCAATTCCACCAGGTCCGCATGTCTCTTGTCCAACTACACCATATTTTAATGGGATTTTTTCATCTAATTCACGCATTGCATATTTTCCAACACGGATATGCGCCATGACAAAATCAATATCAGTAAAGCCCAGTTCTGGATCAGTTGTTGCTACAAAATTAATTTCTGGAGCCTTTTCTTTTATAATAATTTCGCATGCATCTGCCACAATCTTTTGTCTTTCTTCATCATTATCATAAAGTTTAATATTACTTAACGGAAATTTATCTAAGTTATTTAATAGTAATAAGACAATACCTGGTGTATACGTACTTCCTCCACCTGCAATGGTAACAGAAAATTTTTTCATAAATTAATCTCTCCCTTTATTCCTTGGCTTGTTAATAATTCAAATTGTTCTCTTACTTGAGGAACAGATAATCCAACGATTACTTGGAAGTTCCTTCCGTTCCGAACAACCCCATGGGCCCCACCTGCTTTAAATGCTGCATCGGAATGAACCATTTCTAAATCCTTTACAGTAACACGTAATCTAGTTGCACAGTTTGTTACGGATGCTATATTTTCACTTCCTCCAAATGCATCTAAGAATGTTAGTGCTCGTTCAGTGTATTGATTCGCTCCCTCAAATGATGTGATTGGTGCACCCTTTTCTTGGGCTTTTTTAAATTTGTAATCTTTTTTCGTATATAGCTTTGCTTCTCCATCTATCGCTTCTCGCCCCGGTGTTTTCAAATTAAATTTATTAATCAGAAACCTGAATAAGATAAAGTATATAAATGTGAATGATAGACCAACAGCGAATTGAATCAAATATGTGTCCCAATGGTTGGCAAATAGTGGTATCCAATTTTTTGACATCATCGATAATGCCCCACCACCAAAGTCTCCAACTACTCCGAAGGTATACATTAATGCTGACATTGTAGCTGCTAGTAATGCATGTACAACGAATAATGCAGGAGCTAAGAATAGGAAAGTAAAATCTAATGGTTCAGTAATACCAGCTAAAACTGCAGTCAATGTAACAGGAATAAGCAAAGCTGCTACCTTCTTACGGTTCTCCTTTCTAGCCGTAAAGTAGAACGCGAGTGCAATTCCTGGTGCTGCAAACACTTTAGAGTTACCATGCAAAGCAAATCCACCCTCAGGAAATAGTGTTTTCAACGACTCTGTTGATTGCGCAAATGTTACCATATTCTCTGCCCAAAATCTTTGTAAACCGCCTTCTACAATCGCTGGACCAAAGTTGAATGGTACATAGACAAAATGATGTAAACCCGTTGGAATCAATAGCCTTTCTAGGAAAATATAAATCCAAACACCGAATGTACCGGAATTAGCCATAAACCCTTGAAGAGATGCAATACCGTTTTGCACCATTGGCCACAACCACGAGGTAAGTACTCCCATAGGAATCATAACGAAAAAACCAAGTATAACTACATATGCAGAGCCTTGGAAAATCCCTAACCAATCCGGCAATTTCTTTTCAAAATATCTATCATGTAACCACACAACAATTAATGCTATAACGATAGCACCCAAAATATTTGTATCTAACGTCTTAATACCTGCAATCATTTTTAGTCCACTATCGCCACCAACTTCTTGTGAGAAATCAACACCAAACGTTGGACCAAATTGTTGTAAAATCCCCGAAACAAAATAGTTAAAGGTTAAATATACAACCAAAGCTTCCATCGCTGCTCGTCCCTGTGCCTTTTTCGCAAGTCCAATGGAAAGACCTATAAGGAACAGTAATTCCATCTGATTAAATATAGTCCAAGCTCCTTCTTCTAAAATGGACCAGATACTGTACCAGGCCGTCCCCTCTGTTGCAATTTCTCCAACAATTAACGGATTTTGCATAATAATTGTAATTGCTACAGATATACCTGCAAATGCAAATAATGAGACCGGCGTAAACATTGCCCCACCAAAGCGCTGAAGTTTTTCCATCATTGTTTATAACACCTCTCTTATAAAAGTGAATTGAATTTTTTCTAATCTAGATATTAGGTATATGAAGAATTATCACACGTATTGGGGGCGCTTTCAATACAATGCGTATGTTTTGGTACAATGGCCATCAATGGGGAACTTTCTCTTATCCCGGGAAAATTCCCGAGGGTATTGGAAAGTTTTTTTGAACTAATCTTTTTCTTTAAGTCGACCAACTCTTCTTGTCTAAAATTATATACAAACATAAACAAAAATAGGACGAGAAATCTCTCGTCCTACCCTAGTACTCCTCCTTATCCCACTGGCTTAGGAGTATCCTTATTTGGTGGGTTTACTTTATATTTCTTTCTTGTTGCTTCTCCACCACGAAGATGTCGTATCGATTTGTGATATTCTAGGACTTCTTTTACTTGAGCGGCTAATTCGGGGTTAATTTCTGGTAAGCGTTCTGTAAGATCTTTATGAACTGTGCTTTTGGAAACACCAAATTCCTTCGCTATCGTTCGAACTGTTTTTCTTGTCTCCAAGATATAATTACCTATTTTAATCGTTCTTTCTTTGATGTAATCGTGCACACCGTTCGCCTCCCTAAGTTGATAACTTCCGAGGTGTCTAAGAACCTGAGACAAGGTGTTAATCATAGTGCGGCATGTTCATTCATACGAATAATAATCGGAGCGACAAAGTAATCTATGTAACTATTAAATTGTTAATCGTAATTAAATAACGAATTCTATAGGAATATTCTGTAATTTCTACTGACAAAATACAATAATCTGCTTTCATTATCATGTTCAGACTACCAGCCACAATGAGCTCTCACCTCAGACGTTGCTAAATGACTGATTGGTAGTATTCATTTTATTACGCTTACACTCCATTTATGATAAAAATTCCATATTTAGGCTGTCGGACAAGTTGTATTTTTAAATAATCAATATAAAAATAAAGCTGACACAACTTATATGTCAGCTTTTGCTAAAACGCTTCATGTCATAGTATTTTTAATTCACGCAAAGGTAAACGACAAAAGAAGTTATCATTTCGTTTATATACAAAGTCTTTATAGGATTGTAATAATAACGATTTATCTCGTTTCGCCTTACCTAAATAATATTTTTTAAATGGTGTATCTATAGGAATTTGCTTTAATATTTCAATTGCCTTCTTATGATTTCCTTTCATAATTTCTAAATGTGCTTGCTCACTTTTATCGGTGGTCGTAATATTATCTGTTTTATTGGAATGAGCAGCTAAAAAAGGAATCTTTGTTTGCTCAATAAACTCAATTTGGGATGTCAAATTATGCTCTTTTGCTATTTTTAATGCTTCCTTCAAATGAAACATCCCTTGTGAATAAGAATCAAACGTATAGGATTCTCCCAATTTAATATGTGTGCTTACTTGTATTTCTGGGTTACACGTTAAGTTCAGTAATTTATACCCATGTTTTCTCGTCATAATAATTTCATTTTGCATTAATGTGTAAGTAAGTGTTAGGATATGATACCTAATTTTAAAGTTTTCCACTAAAAAATAATCATTTATTTGTGGGAGAAGCTCATCATATCTACAAATTGCATTTCCGAGATCATGGTAATTGTGCATATTAAATTGTAAATTCACTTTGGCGAACTCAAGTAGACATAATAATTCCGGTTCATTTGTTTCGAATTGATTAATTCTTTCTATAACTTCAATAGGTTTATAGTCTTTTTCCCTAATTTGTAGTTGAATTTTGTAAACTTCTGCCCACTTTCTATTGGATGGGTCGTTGGATCGTTTGTTTTTTTCAATTAATGTTCGCAAGTCGTGAAGATAACCATTTATAAATAAAAATTCCATGCCCTTTTTTTGGATATCTTTTGAAGAAGAATCTAAACAAAACTGTCTCATTTGTTCCGCTGCCATTTTCTCACTATATTTTTGCCTAAGTGCATCTTGAAGTTGAATTAGCGATACCATTTCCGAATATATCTTACCTGCTACCATTGTCAATTATATTCTCCTCTCTTACCATATGAAAAATCTCTTCTTTTTTACAGTATTTTACCTTTATCTCTATTTTCTTATTCTTTCAGTCTATTTTCTTTTTTTATTTCTCTTTTCTTAGTTTTCTGGTCATATTCTTGTAAGATTACCTAAATTCAAACCATTACTAACAAACACATGTACCATCATAGCACAATTTTTTCGGAAATTATGAAAAATCGTTCGACAATATCCGAGTTTTTCCTTATTTTTCATCTCTATTTTTGCCTATTTACGTTTCAATTTTCCTAAACAAAGAAAAATACCCTAGCAAACGTTATGCTAGAGTACTTTTTTCACTTTTTATTGAATTGTTTCATTGTCAGAATCCGCCTCTGAATCTGCATTAGCATCTTCTTCTTCATTTTCACTTGCTTCAGATTCGTTAGCATCCTCAGTTGCAGCTTCATCAGACTCAGCTTCTTCTTCATTTACAGCAGTGTCTTCATTAGCTTCAGCTTCTTCCGTTACTTCTTCACTTTTTACCTTATCTAAACTACTAACTGGTTGATTGAAGAAGCTTTCTGGATTTACTACTTGTCCATCTTTTCTTATTTCAAAATGTACATGTGTACCATTGTCTTTTCCGAAAATACTTTGTCCCGCTGTTCCTACTTGATCCCCTTGTTTCACTTCATCTCCAGGTTTTACTTTAACTTCCTCAAGACTTGAGTAATAGGTCATCACTTCATTGCCATGAGTAAGTACAACCACATTACCTAGAAGTGGGTCTTCCTTCACTTCCTTTACAGTCCCGCTTAAGGATGCAACAACATCGAATGGTTTTTCTGATGCAACGTCAATTCCTTTGCTTTGATAGTATTTATTATTATAAAATACTAAAGCACTTTCTTGATCTTCTTCAGATGCACTATAGTCATAAAATTTAGTTACGATTTCTGCTTGATCAGGATCTGTTAAAGGAAATTGAATGACTTCTTGTTGATTTGCTACTGGTTCTGCTTCATCATCAGCTGACGTAGGAATAGACTCCTCTTGTTCATTTTGAATTTCCTCATCAGCAGTCGGAACAGAACTATCCATATTTTGATACCATACAACAACAGCTAATAGAAGTGCAGCAAGACCTAAATATACAGCTGGGAAAAACCATTTTTTCCGGAAAATTTGACTCCATTTATTTTTTGGAGTTTCTCTGTTTTCTTTCATTAGAACATCACCTCAGCAATCATTGTTATCAGAAATGGAGAAATATATACATTGCCGAGAAAAAATTATTCAATTTTATGCATTTATTTTAAATAATAGGGAAAAGTAAGCGTTTGAATGATGTCTAGCAACATTTTTAAATGCCTACAGCTTGTCTCTTTCTTCTAAGTTAAGAATCCAATATAATAGATTTAAATACATTAAAAGGATGTGTACATATGATATTTAAATACCGTACAAAACCCATTGATCTAAAGATTCTTGAATTATTAAATCCCCGAATGAATTTAACTAACAAAGATAAACAACACTATTATAATCAAAAAAGGGGCTATGAAGGTGAGGTAATGTTTGATACTTTAACAGAAAAACTCCAGTGTGAATGCTTCATATTAAATGATTTGTTATTGGAAATAAATAACACTACCTTCCAAATTGATTCCCTCCTTATTCTTCAAGAGGCAATCTATTTTTATGAGGTGAAAAACTTTGAAGGTGATTATTATTACGATTCAGATAAGATATTCAAGAAGCCTAAAACAGAAATTGTAAATCCACTTCACCAATTGAGCAGAAGTGAATCCCTACTACGACAATTACTCCTTAAACTAGGTTACACTCTCCCAATACATGCTTCCATTGTTTTTATTAATCCAACTTTCACCTTATACCAAGCACCTCTTAACCAACCTATTATTTTTCCAACACAAATTAAAAATTACTTGAGTCATTTAAATAAAACACCTTCCAAATTATCTAAATGGCACGAAAAACTTGCAGATCAGCTAACATCGTTACACATTACTGACTCGCCATATAAAAAAGTTCCTTCCTATAATTATAACCAACTTCGAAAAGGGATTACCTGCTTCCAATGTCATTCATTTTCTGTTTCAGTGGAGAAAAGAAAATGCGTTTGCCACAATTGTAGCTATAAAGAACCGATTAGCAATGCTGTATTAAGAACCATTAAAGAATTTCAAACTCTGTTCCCAAATGAAAAAATTACAACCAATATGATTCAAGATTGGTGCCAAGTAGTAGAATCTAAAAAGGCTATAAGAAGAATTCTAGCAACTAATTTTAACCGTGTAGGGGTAAATCAATGGACTTATTATGAATAGGATATCTAACTGTCATGCATAATCGAATTTATCACAAGAGGTAGGATCTTTTGCCGATCGACAGTTTATCTTGGTCACTCATCATCTCTATGAGTGACCTTTTCCTTTGGTTTTTTCCTTCCTCGGTCACTCATCACATACATGAGTGACCTTTTCCTTTAATCCTTTCTATCTTCGGTCACTCATCAATTCCGCTCTCAAGTTTTCCGCCGTATTCAAACACCAAAAAACCCTCATTTCATTTAGAAACGAGAGTTGGTGCGGTTTCATTTACCGTACTGATTTTTACATCTTTATAATAATGATGGACGATGTCTTCATATGTTTTACCTTCTTTGGCCATAAAATTTGCCCCATATTGGCTCATTCCTATGCCATGCCCAAAGCCTTCTGTTGTAAAAACGAAATGTCCATTATTTTGTTTTATCTTAAAGTCGCTTGATTTTAAATTTAATTTTTCACGGACTTCCCTTCCTGAAAAACTATTTCCTTCTATTCCAATCTCTTTCACGCGGCCACTTTCCGTCCTTGATTCTTCTATATACGCGGGCTTATCTTTTGGTAGAGTGATACCTAACGCTGTTTCTACTTCTTGTATTGTAAATGTGTCTTGGTTCAGATATTTTGGAGATTCTTTATCCCATGGGCTTTTAACGCTTCTTAAATATGGAAGCTCATTATCCCAGTAATCTTCAGAGTTCTCTGTATAACCATTACTAGTAGAGAAAAACGCTGCTGTTATAGGAGCTTCTTTATAAGTTAAGATTTTCCCCTTTGTTGCATTAACCGCTTCTTTAATTTTATTCATTTTCTCGGAGTATTCACTACCCCATTGTTTTAGAAGTTCGTCGTCACTCTTATATACTTGATGTTCAACGGTGTCTGTTACATCGTATTCTTCATTTTTTTCACCATGCAGCAAATGATTGATCGTATAAGTTCGTGCTGCAAGGGCCTGAGCTTTCAGTGCTTCTAACTCAAATTCTGCAGGCATTTCTGCAGCAATAACCCCAGCGATGTAATCCTCGAGCGGTATATTTTCAACCTTTTCCGTTGCAGTTCGTTTCACCTTTACTATAAACGGTGATGAAGCAGTTTCTACGGTTTCTTCTTTCATCTCCTTTGCTCCTACTACAGTACCTTCTTGCTCGCTACTTCCAAATGGTAGTACAACGATCGTCGGAATTACTAGAATGAACATAATCAAAACAGATAGAGTTAGTATAGTTGGAAGCCTCCACTTTTTCGAAGTCAATTTGCTCTGATATACAGAATGGAGTCGGGTGACTTTATTCAGTTTGTTCTTCTTTGTAAAATGATGAGATGACTGCTTCTTTTTTAGTTGTTTTACTACGCTTAAGTTTTTCTTCTTCTTTTTGACTGGCTTGTATGAATAGTTATGTCCTTTCACAGCTTTCCTCCTTTAATAATGTAGTCGTTTGATTAATCTAGTAACCCTATTATTAAATTTATACAAATCCTGTTTTCAATAGAACCAGAAATTGAAATTTCCTTTATAGAAGTTGTTCAAAAAGTCCGGTAAAAGAATACAGTTCTCTTAAACTTTTTAATAACGCTTCTAGACTTTTACCACAGTCTTTTTGAACACGCACTTATACAATTCTATAGGAAAATACGTAACTTCCAATCGATGATAGACTTAAAGCTTGTCGAACTTAGGTAATGAATTTATTACTTTTCGCTTTCACTCCACATATTTCGACCTTTTTGGCATGATTACCTAACTCCAGGCTCAATGATTAATTGTTTATTATATGTGGATAACTTTGCATATGCACCTAAAGGAATAGAAAAGTGTGGAAAACAATGACCAATCTTGAAACCACTTATCACGGGAATGCCTATATTCGAAAAATAATCGTTAAACACTTCTTCTATTGTGAAGGAATGTTTCAATTTCGATTCCGTATTCGCAAAATCTCCTATTACGATGCCTCTCGCTTCTCGTAGTTTACCAGACATTTTTAACTGATTGAGCATGCTATCCACTCGATAAGGTTCCTCACCAATATCCTCTATTAAAAGGATTTTATCTTTCATATCTATTTCATATGGGGTACCCATTGTGCTAAGTAGTACGGATAAATTTCCACCTACCAACTGACCTTCTGTTTCACCAGCATCATGTACATAGAGTGGGGATATGTATTCTGAGTAAATAAGACACGTAGGTTGGAATAACTGTTTAAACATGGATCCGGAGAAGTAATCGAAATGGGGTTTGGCAATATCAGATGCTAACATCGGTCCATGGAAAGTTACAAGACCCGTTTGTTGTCGAATGGCCGTATGCAAATATGTAATATCACTATAACCCCATAAAATTTTAGGATTACATCTTACCAATTCGTAATTAACAGAAGGAACAAATCGAGCTGTACCATATCCACCACGGGCAAAAATAATCGCTTTTATATTCGGATTGGCAACCATATCATGAAAGTCCTCTAATCGTTCTTGGTCGGTTCCAGCCAAATATCCATATACGTTATCCACATGTTGTCCGAGCTGTACGCATAGTCCAAGATTTTCAAAAAAAGGAATGACCTTTTTGATATCTTCCAAATCTGCCGGTCCCGCTGGCGCCATGACACCAATTGTATCCCCTTTACATAATCTATTTGGAAAGATCATCTTTGTCACACTCCTTGATATTTCCCTCATCCTACTTAAAAATCATATGTAGTTATTTGTAAAATATGAATAACTCTCATTACATTAAGTACCTTTACGGGCAGTTGATCTCCCACCTCCCTTCAGAAGCTTAAGGTGAGAGTCTAACTGCCTGTTTAGGTAAGATAAATTGAAAATCATTCAGTGGGGGTTTTGTTTTACAGCTAGTTAAGACATGATAAAGTGAAATACTGATGCGCCTTATAAGAACAAAGGCGCAAGCGCCCGTTTAGTGACGTATAGACTGGACTGAGCCGTAGGAGATAAAGGAAACACGGAGAGCGTAAGCGAGCCGATGTTGACTTATCGTACGGAGGTGAAGGAAGTCTACTAGTCACTGGGCGCTGGAGCCGGACGTGGCTATTTCTGTATCTATGTTATCCACAACCACAAATTTTATAATTTCCCAGACAAAGACAATCGCATGGATGTTATTGATCCACGCGATTTCTTAGTTATGTTTATATTATTGTCCACTTTTAGGATAATCTTGCAATCATTCTTTTGTTGTCTTGGTCCGCTTGAATTAGCACGTTTGGGTCTTCGTTTACACGTTCAATGTTTGCACCAAGGGAAGCTAATTTCCCTGCCAAATCAACATAACCACGGTCTAAGTGTTTTAATTCAGTAATTCTTGTATATCCTTCAGAAACTAAACCGGCCAATATTAGCGCAGCTGCAGCACGTAAGTCCGTCGCAGCAACCTCAGCACCTTGTAATTCAGAAGGACCTTCAATAATAACACTACGTCCCTCAATTTTCATTTTTGCATTCATACGTCTAAATTCTTCCACATGCATAAAGCGATTTTCAAATACCGTTTCGGTAATGACGCTAGTTCCTTTTGCTTGAAGCATTAAGGCCATTAACTGTGACTGCATATCAGTTGGAAAACCAGGGTATGGTAATGTTTTAATATCTGTAGCTTTTAATTTTCCATCTTTCGGTCCGATTACGCGAAGTCCACGGTTTTCTTCCTTTACCGTAACGTTCATTTCTTCTAATTTGGAAATAACGGAACGAAGATGGTCTGCTTCTGCATTTTCAATTAAAACATTTCCACCAGTAATTGCAGCTGCTACCATAAAGGTACCTGCTTCAATTCGATCAGGAATAATCGAATGGTTTGCACCATGTAACTTTTCCACTCCAGTAATGCGAATGGTCTCAGTTCCTGCACCAACAATTTTGGCACCCATTTTATTTAAATAATTTGCCAAGTCTACAATTTCAGGTTCTTTTGCACAGTTTTCTAGTATCGTAGTTCCGTCAGCTAATGCAGCTGCCATAATAATATTTTCAGTTGCACCAACACTTGGCATATCTAAATAAATTTTTGCACCTTTCAGACGTCCATCTACTTTTGCTTCAACAAATCCGTTGCCTACATGAATTTCGGCACCCATCGCTTCAAAGCCTTTCAAATGTAAGTCAATTGGACGTGATCCGATTGCACAGCCACCTGGCATTGCAACTTTTGCATGACCATAGCGGGCCAAAAGTGGTCCCAACACTAATACAGAAGCGCGCATTTTTCGAACATACTCAAATGGAGCTTCTGTCGTTAAATCATTGGAAGCATCAATTTCTACTGTATTTTTATCAGGATCAAAGTTAACATTAACGTTCATATTTCTTAATACTTCATTAATTGTATACACATCAGCTAGAACAGGTACTTCAGTAATGATACTCTTACCTTCACTTGCAATCAAACTTGCAGCAATAACCGGAAGAACCGCATTTTTGGCACCTTCTACACGAACAGTGCCATTTAATTGGTGTCCGCCTCTTACGATGATTTTTTCCATGTTACAAATCTCCTTCAGATCCATTTTCTCTATATTAATATTCATTTATTAGGATAGGTGTTCCTAAAGTCACTTCTGGATGTCCTTTTTTTTCATGGGTTATTGCAATTTGGACGTTTACTGGTATGTCTTCGATTGTTATCTTTTCATCCCAATTTTCTGTATATCCATAAATGTATTTACGTTCTATATTTGTAGTAGTATCTAATTGTGTTTTTGTATGTTGAAGATTAAAAAAGTTTATTAGTTCTTTTTCAAATACACCATTATGTATTATACCACCGGTTTCCGTTTTAAGCCACGAAAATATTCGTTTATTACTTGAAAAATATTTAGTTGAAATGGAATGAAACACATGATGAAACTCGGATTTTATGTCTTGATTCCAAGCACTTCCTTCGACAACCATTGTTAATTCTGGATAACTTTCTTTCTTTTTAGGTAACATAACATTATATGTTACGTTAACACTTCTCTCTTTATGAGTGTCTCTAAATTGAAATTTTATTATATTTTCATTTTCCATCCTAGAGGCTTTATAACTATTTTTTAAATCCTTCAAAATTTCATTAATAGAGTTCTCGGTCATCTTTTCCTTGGTAATAACTTGCCATTCTTTTACGGGTAATTGTTGATTTGTAACAAAATCAGCTAATTGCTCTATTTCCGATACTGTTTTCCCTTGAACGGATGCAACTGAAGTGAACATGAATAATACAGAGATTAGTAACATTTTTTTCATAAAAAAACCCCCCGGTTATTTCTGCTAGTCACAGTATTGACCGAAGAGGTTATTTGATATACTCATAGATTACTAGAGTTAGTATTTTTAATATTAAAGGTTGTTCAAAAAGTCGGTAAAAGTGACACTCCGCTCAAAGCTACCGCCACCCCAGTCCTTTTGATCCTCCTTTTTAAACACACACTATTAAAACAAGAAAATAAGGTCATTTGACCATTGAACAATTTCTAGGAAAAATCGGCTAACACCAGAACCGATTAAAATTGCTATAAAAAATAATAAAATTCTTGCTTCTGTTACCTTCCCCTTTTTAATAATTGACGAAAGGTTTACAGCTAATAGTACGCGCCAAGTAATGTATATAAATAAAAAGTGCGAAAAAATACTGACTAAAGCCCATTGTCCAATTGATAACATATACAACCACCTTATTCTTCTTCTATTTGTTACTTTGCCATGAATATATAAAAATGTCAAAAATATATAGTGTGTACAATGTTTCTAACCCATTTCTTTAAATAAGAAAATATTATCTATCTTATCCTATGATTTCAATGACTTCAATTACTTTCTTCACCAAAAAGGTCTCCATAAATGCAACTAAGGCATTCGCTAAAAAGGTATGTCGAATGTCGGATATTCTAATCGAATAATGGAATCATTTCCTAGGAAATATCTATTTAAGAGGATAAATAGATTATCTTGCTGATTATAAGAAGATTATTGATATTAATGTTGTTTTTCGTTGGATTGCGTCGATATGTAATATACGATTCTAATAAAGGAGACTTCCATCAATGGGGGTTTCCCTTCATCCCTCACTGACTTATCGGACCTATACGAGCAGTTGATCTCCCATCTACCTTCTTTGTTTCCACAAAAGCTTAAAGTGGGATAAAAACAAAAAATCCCCTGCAACAAAGTCGCAAGAGATTTTTACAATTATTTACTTGAAACATCTAAACGGTTAATTGCGCGTTGGAGTGCTAATTCTGCCCGTAATTTATCGATATTATCTTGATTTGATTGAAGTCTGCGTTCAGCTCTTTCTTTAGCTTTTCTTGCACGTTCTACATCAATATCAGATGGCTTTTCAGCTGATTGTGCAAGGATAGAAACCTTGTTTGAGCTAACTTCCATGATGCCTCCATTCACAGCGAGTTTATCCTCACTACCCGCTTTCTTCAAACGAACGGCAGCGATGGATAATGGGGCAACAATCGGAATGTGGTGTGGCATGATGCCAATTTCTCCACTTTCCGCACGACATACAACCATTTCATATTCATCTTCCAAAACGGGACCATTAGGAGTAACAACACTCACAGTTAGTGTTTTCAATGTAATCCCTCCTAGGATTTGCATAGAGGAAGAGATAACGATACACGTTACCCCATTGTTCCCTCTTTTATAGACCTAAGCTTGAATCCAGCCGAACTGGTTTTTCGCTTAACAACCCATTGTTTAGCTCGATCGTCCAGAGACTAGCGAGGCTTCTTTTGTCTCCTGCGGCTCAGTCCAGCCCGTACGTCTCTATACGAACGATTCCGCTTTTCTTATTGTCTAGCTCCGGCGACCAGGGACTAGTAAACTTCCCTAAACGGTCGCCTTCGCTTTTCGTTTAACCTTGTAATTGTTGTGCTTTTTCTACTACTTCTTCGATACGGCCTACTAGACGGAATGCATCTTCTGGTAGATCATCATATTTACCGTCAAGGATTTCTCTAAATCCTTTCACTGTTTCAGCTACTGGAACATAAGAACCTGGTTGACCAGTAAATTGTTCCGCAACGTGGAAGTTTTGAGATAGGAAGAATTGGATACGACGTGCACGAGCAACGACTAGTTTGTCCTCGTCTCCTAATTCATCCATACCTAAGATTGCGATAATATCTTGTAATTCTTTGTAGCGTTGAAGTGTTTGTTGTACTTCAGTTGCTACTTTATAGTGTTCTTCCCCTACCACTTCAGGGTCAAGTGCACGTGAAGTAGATTCTAATGGATCCACTGCTGGGTAGATACCTTGTTCAGACAATTTACGGTCTAAGTTTGTTGTAGCATCTAAGTGTGCGAACGTCGTAGCTGGCGCAGGGTCAGTATAGTCATCTGCAGGTACATAAATAGCCTGGATAGATGTAACGGATCCTTTATTAGTGGACGTAATACGCTCTTGAAGTGCACCCATTTCCGTAGCTAGTGTTGGTTGGTAACCAACGGCAGATGGCATACGTCCAAGTAGAGCGGATACCTCTGAACCGGCTTGTGTAAAACGGAAAATGTTGTCAATGAATAGCAACACGTCTTGTCCTTGTTCATCACGGAAGTATTCAGCCATCGTAAGTCCAGTTAGAGCTACACGCATACGTGCTCCAGGTGGCTCATTCATTTGTCCGAATACCATGGCAGTTTTAGAAATAACGCCAGAGTCTTTCATTTCATAGTAAAGGTCGTTACCTTCACGAGTACGTTCTCCAACACCAGCGAATACGGAAATACCTCCGTGTTCTTGTGCGATGTTGTTGATTAATTCCTGAATAAGTACGGTTTTACCTACACCCGCACCACCGAATAGACCGATCTTACCACCTTTAATATATGGTGCAAGTAAGTCTACAACCTTAATTCCAGTTTCTAAAATTTCAGTTTCAGTGGAAAGGTTTTCGAATTTAGGTGCTTCACGGTGAATTGGGTCTTTACGAATTCCTTCTGGCAATGCCTCATCTAGGTCAATTTTATCACCTAAAACGTTGAACACACGCCCTAAAGTTACATCCCCAACTGGTACAGAAATAGGGCGTCCTAGGCCTGTAACTTCCGCTCCACGTTTTAATCCGTCTGTAGATGACATCGCAATCGTACGGACAGCGTTATCGCCTAATTGTAACGCTACTTCTAATGTAAGTTGTTCACTTGTATTTTCTTCTGTTTCAATGTTAACAGTAAGAGCATCATAAATTTCCGGGAGGTCAGCGTCATCAAATTTCACGTCAACAACTGGTCCCATAACTTGTGTTACATGTCCTTTGCTCAAAAAAATTCCCTCCTAGCGTTTAGATGGAAAAAAGTTACTCTATAGCAGCTGCTCCACCAACAATTTCAGAAATTTGTTGAGTGATTTGCGCCTGACGAGCACGGTTATAGGACAATGTTAAATCTCCAATCAGATCATTAGCATTATCTGTTGCACTACGCATTGCCGTCATACTTGCTGCGTGTTCACTTGCTTTACCATCTAGTAATGCACCGAAAATTAAACTCTCGGCATAAAGTGGTAATAATACCTTCAATATTTGTTCTTCATTTGGTTCATATTCATACTGACTAGTAGTACCGTTTTGTCCTTGTATATCTTCAATTGGCAACAATTTATTCATTGTTGGTACTTGAGATATTGCACTTACATAGTGGTTATAAATGATGTTTAATTCATCAATTTCCTTATCAGTAAACATTTGAACAGTTGCTTTTGCAATATCTTTAATATCTGCAAATTGTGGATGGTCAGCAACACCGATAATACTATTAGAAACCGGAATATTCCGTTTCCTGCAATAGTCAAACCCTTTACGTCCGATGACGATAACAGTATATTCATCAGGTGAGTTATGGCGCTCATTAATCGTAGTTTGTAATAGTTTTAAAACATGACTATTATATCCACCTACTAGACCACGGTCAGAAGTAATAACTAAATAGCCAGTTTTCTTTACTTCACGTGTTTCAAGCATTGGGTGAGATGCATCCGTTCCTTTTGCAATATGTGCAACTACTTCTTGCATTTTCTCACTGTATGGTACATAACCTTTTGCATGTTGCTCTGCTTTGTTCATTTTAGATGCAGAAACAAGTTCCATCGCACTTGTAATTTGTTTTGTTTTCTTTGTTGAATCAATTCTTGCTTTTATATCTCTTAGTGATGCCAATTTATTTCACCACACTTTCAAAACATGAGGTAGATGTCAGAAATCGGGTCATTTGCACCGATTTCTGCATCTTATTTCTCTATAAACGGTCGATTAATTTGAAGTTAAAAATGTTTTCTTAAATGATTCGATTGCTTCGTTCATGTCTTTAGCATCTGGAAGGTTTCCAGTTTCGCGAATAGAAGCAAGCAGTTCCGCACGGTTAGAATCCAACCAGTTGTTCATTTCTTCTTCAAAGCGAAGAACGTCTTCTACCGGAATATCATCTAGGAATCCTTTTGTTAATGCATAAATGATCATAACTTGTTTTTCAACAGCTAGTGGTTTATGCAATCCTTGTTTTAGAACTTCTACTGTACGTTGACCACGGTTCAGTTTCGCTTGAGTTGCTTTATCTAAGTCAGAACCGAATTGACTGAATGCTTCTAACTCACGGAAAGAAGCTAAGTCTAGACGTAGTGTACCTGCAACTTTCTTCATCGCTTTAATTTGTGCGGAACCACCAACACGTGATACAGATAAACCTGCGTTAATTGCCGGACGAACCCCTGAGAAGAATAAGTCAGATTGCAAGAAAATCTGTCCGTCTGTAATGGAGATTACGTTTGTTGGGATATATGCTGAAATATCCCCAGCTTGTGTTTCAACAAATGGTAATGCAGTTAAAGAACCGCCACCTTTTGCATCACTTAATTTAGCTGCACGTTCTAGTAAACGTGAGTGTAAGTAGAATACATCTCCTGGGAATGCTTCACGACCCGGTGGACGACGTAATAGTAGAGAAAGTTCACGATAAGCAACCGCTTGTTTAGAAAGGTCATCGTAAACTACTAATACGTGTTTACCGTTGTACATGAATTCTTCACCCATGGATACACCAGCATATGGTGCTAGGTATTGTAATGGAGCTGGGTCAGATGCACCAGCGGAAACAACAATTGTGTAATCTAACGCTCCATAACGACGAAGTGTTTCAACCGTTCCGCGTACTGTAGATTGTTTTTGTCCAATTGCAACATAAATACAAATCATATCCTGATCTTTTTGGTTAATGATTGTATCTACTGCTAGAGTGGTTTTACCAGTTTGGCGGTCACCGATGATCAACTCACGTTGTCCACGTCCAATTGGTACAAGGGCATCAATTGCTTTAATACCAGTTTGTAGTGGTTCATCAACCGATTTACGATCCATAACCCCTGGCGCTGGAGATTCGATTGGACGAGTTTTTGTTGTTTCGATTGGGCCAAGTCCATCAATTGCTTGCCCAAGCGGGTTCACTACACGTCCTAATAAACTTTCTCCTACTGGTACTTGCATGATTCTACCTGTGCGACGAACCTCATCGCCTTCTTTAATTTCTGTATATGGTCCTAAAATAACGATACCAACGTTAGCTTCTTCAAGGTTTTGCGCTAAGCCCATGACACCGTTTTGGAACTCTAAAAGTTCACCAGCCATTGCATTGTCAAGACCGTGCGCACGCGCGATACCGTCCCCAACTTCAATAACTGTTCCAACATCACTAACTTCGATTTCCGCATCATAATTTGCGATTTGCTGTTTAATCAGTGTGCTGATTTCTTCAGCTTTAATGCTCATACCATCTTCACCCCTATCATCATATGTTTGCAGTTACGATATTCCGTTCAAAACGTTTTAATTTATTGCTAATGGAACCATCATAAATGGTATTTCCAACGCGGATTTTAATGCCCCCCATGATAGATGGGTCCACAATATTGGTAATATGAATTTTTTCCTTTTTTAAACGTTTTGTAAATGACTGTTTTACTTTGAGTAATTCGTCACTTGATAATTCACGAACAGAATATACCGTAGCTTCTGCAATACCTTTTGAATCGTTCACTAATTGGATAAAGTGATCAATAATGATTGGAACATTTACAGTATGATGACGTTCAACCAACAGTTTCACTGTGTTTATAACATCTTTTTGACATCCTTTAAATGCAGCTTCAATTAGCTCTTTCTTCTTGTCATTATTAATCCCTGGATATGTAAGAAATTTAACAAATTGCTCTTCTGTTTGAAACACTTCACGAACAACAGTGAATTCCTCTACAAACTTATCCAATATATGTTTTTCTTGTCCGAGTTCGAAAAGAGCCTCTGCATAACGATTGGCAACTACCGTTTCACTCATCGCTCTTCTCCTACCTCTTTAAGATAATCATGAATCAGTCTTTCTTGGTCTTTTTCATTCAATTCCTTTTCAATTACTTTACTAGCAATTAAAACGGATAATGAAGCAACCTGATCTTGAAGTGCTTGTAATGCTTGCTCTTTTTCGTTTTGAATTTCTTGCTGTGCTTGTTTCTTTATGCGGTCTGCTTCTTTACGAGCAGTTTCGATAATATCTTGTTCTTGTTTTGCTCCGGCAACTTTTGCATCTTCAAACATTTTCTGTGCTTCTTGTTTTACTTGATTCAATTCAGCCTGAGCCTTTTGGGCTGTCTCTTCCGCTTCTTTACGGTTTTTCTCAGCAACCTCAATTTCGTTTGCCACATATTCTTCACGTTTTTGCATCATGTTTACTACTGGACCCCAAGCAAACTTCCTAAGTAGTAATAGCAATACAATGAAGAAAAATAACTGCACTAGCATATCTCCTACGTTAAGTCCACCTAATGCTGCATATACATAAGAATTCGCAAATACCTGCACAAAATTCACTCCTTTCACCTTTATCAGTGAATATTACAAGTTCCAATTAAATGGTCGTTTTAGAGTTTCTCCAGAGCGACCCCCTATTTAACTACTTACCTACATGAAAACAACGGCGAAGTTTCCTTTGGAAGATTTCCTTCGCCATTCTTTTAATGATCTATCATTTAATTAATAGACTACATTACCATTAACGCAATAACTACACCGATAATCGGCACCGCTTCAACTAGACCTACCCCAATAAACATGGTTGTTTGTAATTGACCTTTAAGTTCTGGTTGACGTGCAATCCCTTCTACTGTACGACTAACAATTAAACCATTACCAATACCTGCTCCAAGTGCACCTAAACCTACTGCAATTGCTGCTGCTAAAGCTCCCATAATATAATTTCCTCCTTGATAATTTATATTAATTTTTTTATTATTTCCAATTTTAATGATAAATTAAAACTGGCTGAGTCACTTAATTAATGTTCATCACTAACTTTGTGTGAAATATAAACCATTGATAGCATTGTAAAGATAAATGCTTGAATACCACCAATAAACACACTAAATCCTTGCCAAGCTAGGAAAGGAATAGCTCCTCCAATAAATCCTAATACGCCGGATGTTGTTAAACCTACTAATAATGTTAACAATACTTCACCAGCAAAGATGTTACCGAATAGACGTAAACCTAATGTTAAGGTGTTGGAGAACTCCTCCACTATTTTAATAGGGAATAGCGGCCAAATTGGAGTAAAATAGTCTTTTATATAAGCTTTACCCCCACGCAACTTAATTCCATAGAAATGGCTTAGAACAATTACCATGACAGCTAATGACAGGGTTAGACCCGGATCTGCTGTTGGAGATTTCCACCATAAGTCACCATTTACTACCCCATTGGTCATTACGCCTAACAGATTGGCTACTAAAATATAACTAAATAGGGTTAAGGCTAATGGCAAAAACAGTTTACCAGTCTTCCAGTCCATCGTGTCATTGACAATTCCCTTAACAAAGTCAAGAATCCACTCCATTACGTTTTGTGCACCTTTTGGCTTCATTTGTAAATTTCTAGCACCTAGTACACTAATAACAAAAACAATCAATGATGTTACAGCTATCATGAAGACATTAGCCAAATTAAAGTCTAGCCAGGAAATCCCGAATACATCTTCAACTATTGGAGCTGTATGATCCAAAACTATCACCTCTTTTCAGATTTATAGTATCTAGAAACCTCTTTGATTGCCGATAGACAATCTATACTGCAGCAGGAAACATTTCTCCAATCTGCAAAAAGGTCTGCCATCATATGAGTAACCTTTACGATTCCTTCACTTTCTTCTGTTTGATAATTTCTAGAATCATGTCAAATAGAATAATAAGATAAGAAGATAAAACCCCTATAGCTACACCCATAATATGGAAGACCTCTTGATAACGTAGTGCCAGTAAAATCCCAATCGCCACTGCAGCCAGTCTTGAAAAAACTCCTAGTCCACTCCGAGCTGCGCCAGTATCTACAACGGATTTACCAAATGCTTCGGTTTTTCGCTGTAATAACCATAAATTATAAAAGCTTATGGCTGACCCTAAGATTAGACCGTTAAAAACATGGGTATATGGTGTAAAACCAGCCCCTAGCACTAATATCGACAGAAAATAGAGCATCCATTTACGTTGTCGTCGAACCATACTTTCATATTCTGACATTTTCTCTCTCCTATTTCCTTTATGCTTAGTCTAAAGCCCCAGATTGCTCTAACCTTTTGTGAAGTTGTTCAAAAAGTTCTTTTGAACACATCTTTAGGGAATCATTTGCCATTATTCGTTGTTATTCAGCATTTTTTTCATGTTTACGACAGTAAGGATAAGCGAATACTATGTACTTGAGTTTTCACTATCTATATGTTGTTTAATGAAAACCTTACCATCCCACACTAAGTTAGTTTACATTAGCAGGACTACCATTGTCAATCGCTTTTGTAAGTTAATTTGCATTAATTTAACAACAGAAAAAAGCTCTATTTTGCAAGGTGTTTCCCCCATCTTTTCTTTACAATCATAGTACCACAACATCCGCATCAAGATGTCGCTAAATCCAAGTCTTTTTTGAACTATTATTGACAAATTTGTGAACGAAAGAACTCAACAAAAAAAGACCAATCAAAAGAGTGTTTTAACCCTCTTGATTGGTCTTTTTTAATAGGGAGGAAAGAAACGTACGTCCCTTACCGGGCGCTTGCGCCTTTGTTTTTATTCAATCATTATTATTGTTTCATAACTTTCATACGTTCCATCTTCTAAATAGACCGTTATAATTGCCAGGTAATTTCCTGGATTTCCGATTTCTTTTTTCTTCATTTCCCCTTCATTCATCCCCGTTTGTAATTCTTCCGTTGTTAATAACGTTCGGTCAAAGAGTAGTGTCTGTGGATCATACAAATCTACTTTCACTTTTTTAGCAGGTTCCGTGACGTATAATTGATACGTATAAGAATCCTCCGAAAAAGGTTTTAAAGCAAATTGAAATCCCATTGCCTTTGGATTATCCGTAGTTTGATTAATAAATAAATACGGTAATTGATAGGACTGTTCACTATCCTTCCTATTTAATTGCAACCATCCTTGTTGTAAACCTTCCTCAACTTGAGGACTTGTTATCGTTAATTTTATGGGGAATGTCTTCGTTTCTTGTTTCTTTACTGTAAATGTTTGCGGTAATTCCCAAGTGATTCCTTTTTGTTTCTTTGGTATATCAAAATAATAGGTTTGATCTTGATTAGTTTTATTTTCTATTTTGACTTGAACCATTTTTGTTTCATTATATTTTTCTATTTTGCCAAAGGATAGCTTCGCCCCATGAATAATGGCATCTGTTTCAATTGCATCACTCGGTTGAATTTCGCCCATCCCTTGAACGATTGGATCAAAAAGATTTCCTTCCTCATCCTGCAATGGTATAGCAGTCGTTTCGATTGCTCCATAAATTTGTTCGGTAGTCCAATTTGGATGTGCTTCTTTTATTAATGCGATAACTCCAGCAACATGAGGCGCAGCCATACTTGTCCCTTGTAAAGATTGATATCCTCCTGGAACAGTACTTAATATGTTCGTCCCCGGTGCTAATATATCTGGCTTAATATCCCAATTCACTGTTACTGGCCCCCTAGAGCTGAAAGGAGCAATCGTTGTATCCACCTGTTGATAAGCTGTTTCAAGGTAAACAGAATCCTTGGCCACTAGTTTATTTAGCCATTCCCCATCTTCTTTGGAAATCATCGCAACTGGAATTTTGATTGGTTCTTCCCCCGTATCAATGGATCCACTAATCATGTCATCTTCATTATTTGCAATTAAAACAGCCTCTGCTCCTTTTTCTTCCGCTTCCTTTGCCAAATCATAAAAAGGAATATCGCTTCGTTGTAATAAAGCAATTTTACCGTACATATTTTCCTTTTCTGTATCTTTTACAATTTGGTGGGACCTTTCAAAGTCCCAAGGAACAGACCCCATCATTACTTGAATAAGAAAAGGCCGATTCGACTTCGGTTCCACAAGATAAGGTATTTTTTGCGGATTGGTAGAAGCACCAACTGAGAATGCTTTTGATGCGGTTGCAGGAGCTCCAACGGTCCAATGATTTGGCCCACTATTTCCATTTGCAATAACGACAGGTACACCAAGTTCAACGGCACGGTTCACCGCTACACTCGTTGGATAATCAGGCCCATTTACCGAATTACCCAAAGATAGATTCAATACATCCACATCATCTTTTACAGCCTGCTCCATTGCAGCCAGTACTTGTACAGATGTTCCAGCCCCCCCTGGTCCTAGGGCACGGTATGAATAGATTTCCGCATCCGGTGCAACACCTTTCAAATCACCATCCGCTGCGATAATACCTGCAACATGAGAGCCATGAATAGTCGGGATACCCTCTTCTTTCAATGTTTCCATTGGATCTTCATCAAGGTCTACTAAGTCATATCCGGCTTTGTAATTATTAGAAAGATCCGGGTGGTTGTAATCAATACCGGTATCCACAACACCAACTTTAATTCCTTTTCCTGTGTATTCCGTATCATTTAAGTCAGAAGGAATGACATCAGATTTTTTCTCTTTTAATCCCTCATACGATTGCCTAAGAGTTTGATTTGCTTTGAAATAAGGTAAAGCCTCATAAGTTTGAACCGTATGAATCGCCCTAATAAATTCGAGTGATTCCAATTTCTCTAAGTTTCGTGGTTTTCCTTGTAACGCCACCCCATTAAAAAGCAATTCATATGTTGCTACGACATCAATAAAGGGGTAATTTTTCTCAATATATTCTTTCCGCTCTTCAGGGTCTCCCTCAACCTCTATAATAATTGAATCTACCTTTTTTTCTTCTTCCGCCAGTGATACTTGGGGTTGGAAAATATTAAATAAGCTTATAAGTAAAAGTAAGAAGATCAAACGATACATAAAATGGAGTTCCCCTTTTTACAGGTAGTTTCTGTAAAGTAATAGGGAATTATGCAGTGAATGTGGATGTTTATAGTGGATTTTGTTTGTTTAGTTTGAGGTGAAGATACTAATATAATCTTGAGATGCATGTAATACACGATATACATATACCTTATTATCAAAAATCCTATAGAATGCCAAATATGGTTTTATAACTAACATTCTAAATTGGTAAGTACTTAGTTCAAGCCCCCTTACCTCTGCACCCAATTCAGGGAAGTGAGAAAGTTGCTCCAACGAACTAAAAATCTTATTTAACATCTCATACGCAGCCTGAGAGTTATGAAGCAAAATATAATCAAATATAGCATCTAAATCTCTATTCGCCTCAAGCGATAGCTCAACTTTGTAACTTTTCATCTATCTTTTCCTTTATTCTATTTTTGGCAATGTGAAGTGGTATGGATGGTTCTCCAGATAAACGTTGTTCCTCCGCAATTAATAATTTTTCCTTTAATTCAATTATGGCTTTTCTTTTCTCAAACGCGTCTACACTCATTAACACAAGGTCTTCTTCTCCATTGTCTGTAATGTATATTGGTTCAGCCTTTTGATGAGCTAATTCTGAAATTTGTTTGTAATTTTCTTTAAGATTAGCTGAAGATCTAATATGCATTTTATTACCCCCAACTTTTTTGGTTTAGTATTGTTTTAATTATATAACCCTATACACTATATTGCAATGTTTACTAAACAGTCTGAATATATCGGCTACAGAAAAAGCTGCTACTTACATAACAGCTTTTTTCATGTTTTTTATTTTGTTCCGAACAACCTATCTCCTGCGTCACCAAGTCCTGGCACGATATAACCGTGATCATCAAGTCCTTCATCTAATGCTGCTAAGTAAATATCTACATCCGGATGCTCTTTCTTAATCACTTCTACACCTTCAGGGGCTGCTACTATGCACATAAGACGAATATTTTTTGCTCCGCGTTTTTTCAATGAGTGGATAGCATCGTTTGCTGAACCACCTGTGGCAAGCATTGGATCAATTACAATTAGTTCACGTTCTTCAATATCAGAAGGCAATTTAATGTAATACTCTACAGGTTGCAATGTTTCTGGGTCGCGATACAGTCCAACATGTCCTACTTTTGCCGCTGGGATTAGTTTACGCATTCCATCAACCATTCCTAATCCTGCACGTAAAATGGGGACAAGTCCAATCTTTTTCCCAGCTAGTATCTTCGCTTTTGCATTCATAACTGGTGTGTCTACATCTACTTCTTCTAATGGTAGGTCTCTTGTAATTTCAAAAGCCATTAACATTGCAACTTCATCAACAAGCTCTCTAAATTCCTTTGTACCAGTGTTTTTATTTCGAATATACGTTAATTTATGTTGAATTAATGGATGATCCAAAACGAATACATTGCCCATACTTTCCGTTCACTCCTTCAATTTTCATTCTATCAAATTGTACTTAAAAAATGATAGGGATTCAAGCTTTGCGGAATAATGTCGAAAAGAGTATTTTTTCAGTATTTTTTCTAAGGTTAATTAGGTTCGCTAGCTTGAATTGGTATTCATACTTTAAATATCAGCAATCACACTACTCTTATCAGCGGTTCCCGCACTCGATATCAGTAATTTCACTACACACCGGCATCCCATAAGTATATAACCAAAAAAGATGCTCCCCAACATGTTAAGGAACATCTTTCAAATCAATTATTTTTCGTACAATGGGAAATTAGCTGTTATAGCATTCACACGTTGTCTCGCTTCATTTAATACAGCTTCATCTTCGTGATTTTTCAATGTTTTCGCAATAATAGCTGCTACTTCTTTCATTTCTTCTTCGCCGAATCCACGAGAAGTAACTGCAGCAGTACCCATACGAACACCACTAGTTACGAACGGACTGTTTGTGTCAAATGGGATCGTGTTTTTATTTGTTGTAATTCCAATTTCATCAAGAATGTGTTCCGCTTCTTTTCCTGTAAGCCCAAGTGGAGTCACATCAACTAATAATAAATGGTTGTCGGTTCCACCTGAAACAATACGTAATCCTTCTTCGATAAATGCATCACTGAACGCTTTAGCATTTTTAATTATTTGTCCAGCATATTCCTTGAATTCATCTGATAAAGCCTCTTTAAAGCATACCGCTTTCGCCGCTATGATATGCATTAATGGTCCACCTTGAATACCAGGGAAAATGGATTTATCAATCATTTTTGCATATTTTTCTTTACATAAAATCATACCACCACGTGGTCCGCGTAATGTTTTATGAGTTGTTGTCGTTACGAAATCAGCATATGGTACTGGGTTGGGATGAAGATCTGCTGCAACTAATCCAGCAATGTGTGCCATATCCACCATTAAATATGCTCCAACTTCATCTGCAATTTCACGGAACTTTTTAAAATCAATGATACGAGAATATGCACTTGCACCAGCAATGATTAATTTCGGTTTCACTTCTTTTGCTTTTTCTAAAAGCGCATCGTAATCAATTTGTTCTGTTTCTTTGTCTACACCGTATTCCTCAAAATTGTAAAGTTTTCCACTAAAATTAACAGGGCTTCCATGTGTTAAGTGACCACCATGGTTTAAATTCATACCTAGAACTGTATCACCTGGTTCCAAAACAGCGAAGTATACACCCATATTTGCTTGCGAACCTGAATGTGGTTGCACGTTAGCATGTTCAGCACCGAATAATTTTTTGGCTCTGTCACGTGCGATGTCTTCTGCAACGTCTACGAATTCACAACCACCATAATATCTTTTTCCTGGGTAACCTTCCGCGTATTTATTCGTTAAAACTGTACCCATCGCTTCCATTACAGCTTCCGATACAAAGTTTTCTGATGCAATTAGTTCAATTTTATCTTTTTGACGTTGCCCTTCATCTTTAATCGCTTGATATAATTCCGGATCGTGCTTGATTACCTGGTCCATTTCTTTAGCCTCCTAGTGAGATTTTTTCCATCATTCACTTTTTTAAAAATTATGTTTCTATTGTAACGTGTATTGTTCGATTTTTAAATAGTAATTTTATAATATAGACAACGGCGATTCATCCATTTCATAAAAATCCGCACATTAACCACGAAAAAACAGTATTTCCTTTTTATTTTACTCTTGTATTCTCATAATTTGCCCGGATTCCACCAATTAATTTTGGTCTTGAATATGCTGCCGTAACCCTCGCTTCACCAATAAAGCGTTGTTTTAAACGTAATGGAACCGCAACATGTTTCAGATGCATGCCAATCATCGTTTCCCCAATATCGATTCCCGTATTTGCTGTAATTTGTTCGACAACGACAGGATCATCCATATATTTAAAGGCAAATGCAGCCATAGAGCCACCTGCTTTTGGTACTGGGACAACAGCAACTTCTTCCAAATTATAGGCTTGTAATGTTTTCCGTTCTACCACAAGGGCACGATTTAAATGCTCACAACATTGAAAGGCCAACGAAACTCCGGTTTTTTCCTTCAACTCCTTCATTCCTGTAAAAATAGCACTTGCTATTTCCTCACTACCAGAAGTTCCTATATGTTTCCCAGCAACTTCACTCGTTGAACAACCAATGACAAAGATATCTCCATCATGAAGATGTCCACTCTCTACCCATTCCTGAACAACTTCACTTATATTTTGTTGAATGTTTTGAATGTCATTCCCCACATCGTTCACCTCTCCACTATTTTAAAATTCATTTTATAATGAGGCTGTCCCAAGGTCTAGCCTTGAAACAGCCTCATTTTTATCGGACTTTTTGAACATCCTCTTTCACTTGAAATTGATGTATTTGTTGATTTAATTGTTGCGCATGCACTTCTATATTATAAGACAATTGTTCTACTTTATCTATTATAGCAGATTGTTCTTGTACGGCAGCATTAACTTCTTCTGCTCCTGCTGAAGTTTCTTCGGCAATCGCCGCAACTTCTTGTGATTGTCTAACTGTATTTTGGATTAGCTGTAATTGATTATCTACTAATCCCGATATGTTACCAATTTCCTCCGCAACGTCATTAACAGATTCTTCCATTTGACTAATCGCTTCATTGGTCTTTTTACCATTATTTGATTCTTTCTTCGCAACTTCAACATTCCCATTGATCTTATTTACAACAAGTTGAACATCACGTTGAATAGAAGAAATTAAGCTAGAAATGTTTTCTACCGCCTTCGCACTTTCGTCTGCTAACTTGCGAATTTCCTCTGCAACAACTGAAAAGCCCCGACCATGCTCGCCAGCCCTAGCCGCTTCAATCGATGCATTTAGTGCAAGCAGATTTGTCTGCCCAGCGATTTCTCCAACCATAGAAACAATAGATTCTACTTGTTTTGCATTTCGCTGCAAATGTTCAACATCTTTTAATGAAGCAACTTGTTCAGTTGCCAGTAGATTAATCCCATCTACTAATTGGTGAAAAACAAGTTTACTTTCCTTTAATGTTTGTAGCATTGTAATTGATTTTTCTTTAGATTGTTTAGCTTTATCTTGAACCTTCGCAGCCAAATCCGTAGCCATTTCCACAGACTCTGCCGTACTTTGAATCGCCCCAGCTGATTGCTCCGCTCCACTAGAAATCTCATCTATAGCCGTACTAATTGCTTGAGAATGCTCAGTGGATTAATTGGAGGTCTCTTTCATTAGTAATACCGCTTCGTTTGTATATTGAAAGTTTTTATTAATATCAAGAACGATTTGGTTTAGATTTTTAAGCATCGTATTCACAGAAACACTTAGATCCCTGATTTCATCATCTGAGCTTGGAATGGGAACTTCCTGATTTAAATTTCCGTTCGCTGCCTCTGAGGCGATTTCTGACAACTTTTCCAATGGTTTTGTAATAAGAAAGGCTGCAAAAAAGGCTAAAAGACCAGACCAAAATACTCCACCAAATAAGGTGAGAATGGTATACCAATGCAACGGTATCTGTATATACATTCGTACATAGTCATATAAAATATAAATGAAAAAGGCACTTGTTCCATACGTAATCATAGCTAATATCGTAATGAATAAAACCAATTTCAAGCGTAAACTAAAGCGATACTTTCTCCTCATAAGTTGCTCCCCCGATTATTGTTTTATCTTCTGAATTAGTAGGTCAATATATTGATCTAGTTCCTTTAAAGTATTTTGGTAAATGGTCAAACTTCCACCGAACGGATCCGATATATCGTAATTAATTAAGCTAGCTTCCAAGCTGCGAATCGTTGCAATATCTTCTTGTAATAGTTGATCCGTTAAAATTTCTAATTCATACTCTGGTAGTTTGCTATTTTGCTGTTTGATTTGCAAACGTTTCTCTTCTAAGACCGCATACGCCTTTTTCAATTCATCCCACACTCTTTTATCGGAATCAAGTACAAATTCCTTTAGCGTATAATACTTTTCTTGTTGATTTGGAAAATCCATAATCAAAGATTGTTTATGCTGTGAGGTCATTGTTAACACAACATCCGCCCATGTTAACAATGGTATTGTCACTGGTTGAGACTTATGATCTATATCAATATTATGTTCTTTTAATACTTGAACTGTCTTATCATTTGCTCGCTGATTATAACCCGCAAAGATGCCTGCTGATTGCACCTCGACTTCTGGCAGTTTATTTTTTAATAGGGCTTCTGCCATCGGACTACGACATGTATTTCCCGTACATACAAATAAAATTTTCATAATGGTACCTCCATTTTGTTCTCCTTTTCACAATCTCATAATTCAAATATATCACATTCTAATCCAACATTGTTCAAATTTTTGTCAAAAACCTAACTAAAGGCGCTTTCAAAAAAAGGATAAAAAGAACCGAGCTCGGACACGGGCGATAGTAATAGATTTTCCATTATTTCCTATTGAAAAAACATCGAATGTCATTTTTACGAGACCTTTTGAACACCCTCTAAAGAGAAAAGGACCCTTGCCTTAACAAGAATCCTTAACCTATTAATAAATTCAAACCAAACCCACATAAAATACTTCCACCAAGTATTTCACTATATATTCCCAAAAATCCGTGCACTTTTCGTCCTAAAAGGAGCCCAATCCAGGTAAGTAACATACTTATAACACCAAAAGTGATGATAACAATCGCAGTTTTGGCACCGTACATTCCTAAACCTAAACCAACTGAAAAACTATCCAAGCTCACGGTAAAAGCAATTGCTAATAACCCAAATCCTTTAGGGTCTAACATTTGCTTAGAGTCATGAATAAAGGCATTAATGATCATCTGAATCCCAATTCCTAGTAACAACACACCCCCAGCTAGTACTGCAAAGTTTCCAATCGCACCAGATATAAATTTTCCTAAAATAATTCCGATTAATGGCATCATGATGTGGAATACTCCAATTGCTAGTCCGACTAAAGCAATTCGTTTTAGTCGCAACTTTTGCATTCCCAATCCAAGACTTACCGAGAAAGCATCCATTCCTAAAGCAAATGCCATAAAAAGAAAGGAAATTATTTCTTCTATGTAGGATCCAGTCATAAATTAACCCCCTAGAGCATGCTTGTAAACTATATGCATGTCCTAGGGGGAATATGAGTGGATGGTATATGAAGTTATATTCTCTTATCAAATTCCTTCTACTATATATTCTGTTGCTGCCTTTTGTAATCGATTCATGACCGCCTGACCAACCCCTGAATCGGAAAAAGCTTCACAAATGATAAGGTCAACATCACCCTGTTTATATTTACGTAATCCATCATATAGATGAGTAGCAATTTCATGGATGTTATCCCCAAGTGGATAGCTATCTTCAACTTCAAGTTTTGCAGATGTTTGTGAACTAGCGAGCACTCCTATTTTTTTCCCTTTTTCACGCTCATCATTAATTAACTGTTGAATTTTTTCCACAGATCCTTTGACTAACCACATAGGTACTTCTGGGGAATAGTGGCGATACTTCATTCCCGGTGCTTTTGGCTTTTCGTTTTTATTCGCAAGGGATGGGTCCACTATTACCGTTCCGACTACTTCTTCTAATTGCTCTTTCGTCACTCCACCTGGTCTAAGGATAATGGGGATAACTTGTGTACAGTCGAGGACAGTAGATTCTACCCCTACACCAGTCGCACCGCCATCTAATAATCCGGATATTTTACCTTGCAAATCTTCCCATACGTGATCCGCTAATGTCGGACTAGGTTTTCCCGAAACATTGGCACTAGGTGCTGCAATTGGGATATCACATGTTTTCAATAACTCCCTAGCAACAGGGTGATCCGGAATTCGAACTCCTACTGTGGATAATCCTGCCGTGACATTTTCCGCACATGTCCCATTTGTTGGTAAAATATATGTTATTGGACCTGGTGAAAAAAGATCCATTAACTTTTCAGCATATGGTGGAATATTATCCACAAGTCTTTTTAATTGTTCCTTTGTCGCAACATGTGCAATTAGTGGATTATCCTGTGGACGGCCTTTCGCTGTAAAAATCTTTGCTACCGCATTTTCGTTCGTCGCATCCGCACCAAGACCATATACGGTTTCAGTAGGGAAAGCCACTGTTTCACCCGATCTTAGTAGCGCCGCAGCCTCCTCTATTGCATCCTTATCCATTGACTCGTTTATCGTTACATTCCATCGTTTTGTTTCCATATCACTAGTTCCCTCTTTTCTCTATTTCTATATTTTAGAGGAATGAGGGAAAATAATAAAGCATGAAGAAATTATCCACAAGGGCTTTCCCATCATTTAAACTCTTTTCACTTACATTTGTCGTTTTATACACATATATGTCGAATTGCCAACAGTTTTCTAACAAGTTATGCACAAGAGCTTGTGGATTGTGTGCATATGTTTTTAAAATTTTCCATACAATTCGGTCCGTTCTTCCTATAAAGTTGACTTCCATCAGTGGACAACCCCATCTTCATTATTAAGAAACGTTATATGTCCACCAACTTCCTTTTTTAAGTGGATATTTGTCCACAAAACTCGCATCTTTTTGTGGATGGAATTGCAGCGCTTCCAATAATATATCCACAACTGGTTGATGACTGTGTACATAAACACTTTTTGCTTTCAAAGACTTTGCGATTGTTAAAATAGATTCCAGTAATACTGGTAATTTATTTGCTTCGGTTCTTGTAATATATAATTGTTTTAACCAATAAGCATCTTTTTCATCCATTTCATCTAAAATAAAACAACCTTCAATTTTGGAATTAATTTTTACCACGAATCCCTTTTCCACTAAACTATTCCTATCTAGATTTTCATTCCGCTTAAAAAAGTCCTCTAACATCACATCTGAAACTTCATTTGCCGGTATAATATGCATGTTCGTCACCCCTTCTATTAAATGTAATAGATTGATTCTTTCTGTTTCTATCATCCTATGCACGAAATAGAGGAACTATGACCATCCTAACCATTCAAATAAGAAAAATTTTACTTCCTTTTCTTCTTCTTCCTGCTCTTCTTCTAATTCCAATTCTTCTGCCTCTTCTGCATCCGCTGCAGACACACTCGTTCCAAATGAGAAGTCTAGGAAGCATAGCGGTGGAAATAATACGCACCACCAGTTATCCCCTTTCCCTTCTCCAATGGTAATTAAAATTGCTTCATATTTTCCCGCAGGATATAAGTAAGAATCATAGAGTTTTGTTGGGAATTCTACATTTTTGCCATATTCAACCGTGAATTCATTTTCAAATCCTTCTTCTTCTATTACGTTGGCTACAATTTCTTCCACTTCCGGCAATCTATTTTGAATTAATTGACGTGCTTCTTCAATATCTGTCATATATTCAACCCAGCTAGATACTTCTTTGTTTACTTCATCCCTAACTTTACGTTTTAATTCTTGATCCTTATCGTCATCACTATTTGCTAAAATACGAAGACGAATCGCTTCATCTGGAATCACTTGATACTCCTGATCTATTCCTTTCCCTTGACTAGTACCTGTGTTTGGAAAAGTAAAAAATAATATAATAAATATAAATGCGGTAAATAATAATTTTTTCATCTTTATTTTCCTCCCCTGTTCTCTTAATTCTATTATGGACAGGAGGGAAGTATTTTAAACTAGTAATCTACTATTTATTTTTAATCTTTGATCTAATCAAGTGACAATAGCAACTTTCTTTGTTATGGTTAGTTTGTAAGTGCTTCATTTAATATAAAGATTTACTACTAGGGGTGCCCAAAAGGTGTGGGCTGAGAGGGAAGCGAATACACTTCCTGACTCTTATGAACCTGATCTGGATAATACCAGCGGAGGGAAGTAGTCGGACGTTTCCATTTCAATCTGTCCACCTATTTCAGCTTATCAAGCCAGGTTCAATAAGAATCTGGCTTTTTTGGTGGGTAAAAATGGATATACGCTTTTACTACCTCTAGTAATCTAGGGAGGTATGGGATGAATCGAACACGTTTATTAACTACAATGGCTGTGCTTATCGCAATGGGAACATTCACAGCTCAGCTTGTCTGGTTTCCAGCAGGTATTGCGAGAGCATATCCTGTCCAGCATGCAATTAATATTGTTGCAGCTGTGACACTTGGACCGGGGCCAGCAGTGATTATCGCTTTTATGATTAGTCTGCTTCGTAATTTGCTCGGCCTTGGAACATTATTAGCTTTTCCAGGAAGCATGATTGGTGCATTTTTGGCAGCTTACTTTTATAGAATGTCGGGGAAAAATGCATTGGCCGCTCTTGGAGAAAGTATCGGCAGCGGAGTTATTGGCGCACTCTTCGCTGTGCCATTTGCCTATATCTTTATGGGAAATTCAGTTGGTGCTCTAGCGTTTGTACCGCCATTTATTGTAAGCAGTACAACAGGAGCAATCATCGGTGTGTTTATCGTATCACGAATGAAGATTAAAAATATAATACGAATTTAACTATGAAACTACTAACAAAAGCAAGGAGGCTTTTTCAATGACTTTCACAGACGAATTAAGAAAAGAAAACGACGATATTTATCAACTTATTTTTAATCACCCTTTTGTTCAAGGGATAGGAAAAGGGGAACTTCCTAAACAAGCGGTTGAACATTATATTAAAGCTGATTTTGAATTTTTAAATGCATTTGTACAGGTGTATAGTATCGCACTCTCCAAATCTACAAACCGAGAGGATATGGCATATTTTCATGAGCAAATTCAGTTTACACTGTATGATGAAGTCCAGCCACATCTAAACTTCTCAGATTATATAGGAGTTCGTTTTGAAGATCTCCAAGGTCACCCACTCCCACCATCAGGAGATCATTATATTAAGCATATGCTCTACCATGCTAATATGGGGAGTTTAGGTGAAACCTTAAGTGCATTATTGCCTTGTCCTTGGACGTATTTGGAAATTGGACAGGAATTAATAAAAAAATATCAGCCAACGAAGGACCACCCTTTCTATAAATGGATTCACTTTTACGCAGAATCCGGTCACGAGACAGAGCAAATGCGGAAACGATTAGACGCTTTTGCAGCTAATGCTTCCACGGAAGAGAAGTTACGGATGAAGGATGCCTTTCGCAAAAGCTGTCAACTTGAATTAGCATTTTGGGAAATGTCTTATACATGTGAGGAATGGCCTAGTAACAAGGCGGTGACACAATAATGGAAAAAGTTGCAACAGCGCTCACAATCGCTGGAACAGACCCTAGTGGTGGAGCTGGAATCCAGGCAGATTTAAAAACATTCCAAGAAGTACAAAGCTACGGCATGTCTGTCATCACATCTGTCGTAGCCCAAAATACAACAGGAGTACAAGCAATTCACCACGTACCATTAGAAATGATTGAACAACAACTAGATGCTGTTATTTCGGATATACCAATCCTTGCATTTAAGACAGGAATGATTGCAAACATAGATATGATGAAAGTAATTGCGGAAAAAATCCCACAAATCCGCGCCCCATATGTAATGGATCCCGTTATGGTTGCAACAAGTGGAGATGCTTTAATTGAAGCGGAGGCTCGTGACTTTTTACGCGAGCGCCTTTTACCTTTCACATCACTTGTGACACCGAATATTCCAGAAGCGGAATTTTTGACAGGGGAAAAGATTGATTCAACGGATGATATGAAGCAAGCTGCAGTAGTATTAGTGGAGAGGTTTGGTGCCGGGGCCGCTTTAGTCAAAGGTGGGCATATGGAGGGAGAAGCAACAGATTTTCTTTATGATGGTTCAAGCCTTCACACATTTTCATCGGAGAGAATTGACACGAAGAATACGCACGGAACGGGTTGTACGTATTCAGCTGCGATTACTGCCTATTTAAGTCAGGGATTAAATTTATATGAAGCGGTAAAGGCTGGAAAACATTTTGTCACAGCAGCAATTGCCGACTCCTTTACCTTAGGTTCTGGTCATGGACCGACGAATCACTGGGCAATTAGGAAGGAGAAAGTGAAGCAATGAATCCAGTTATCATTCAAAACATTCGAGAAAAAACACCACTCATTCATCATTTGACAAATCAAGTTGTCATGAATTTTACTGCGAATGGCCTATTAGCATTTGGCGGAGCACCTATCATGGCAAAATCCGAAGTAGAAGCATATGACATGGCTCAAGCTTCAGATGGGGTTCTCATCAATATTGGAACGATTACAGAAGCGGAAGTAAAAGCAATGATCCTCGCTGGTAAAGCTGCGAATGAAAAAGGAATCCCAGTCGTGCTTGATCCAGTTGGTGTTGCCGCAACAGCCTTTCGAACAGACATTGTGAAGCAAATCTTAGCCGAAGTACAGCCAACGGTGATTAAAGGAAATGCGGGAGAACTTGCCAATCTTGCTCACATTCCTTGGCAATCAAAAGGGGTTGAATCAATCGGTGATGGAAATACGGAGGAGATTGCGCAAAAGGTTGCTGAGATGTATCGCACAGCCGCTATTGTTACAGGAAAGATTGATACCATCTGTAATGGGAATCAAATCATTCAAAATGAAACAGGGCATGCATTTTTAACGAAAGTAACAGGTGCTGGTTGTTTACTCGGTTCCATCATCACAGCTTGTCTAACAACAAATCATCCGACTCTAGAACAAGCATTAACAGCCGTACAATTTTATGGATTAGCAGCGGAATACGCTGCTTCTCGTCCGGATGTTCATGGTCCTGGAACCTTCTTACCAAATTTTATCGATGCTCTTTCATTAGAACCGGAAGACCTAGAAAGGAGAGCATAAATAAAATGCCAGATTCCATCAAGAAAAGTTTACGGAAATATTTTATCATGGGCAGTCAGAATTGCACGAGAAATCCGGTTGAAATACTAGAAGCTGCAGTTGAAGCTGGGATTACCGCCTTTCAATTTCGTGAGAAAGGAGAAGGTTCTCTAAAAGGCGAAGCTAAAATTGAGTTAGGTAAACAGTTACGAGCTGTTTGCCATAAAGCAGGCATTCCGTTTATCGTCAATGACGATGTAGAGCTTGTAGACTTGTTGGATGCGGATGGGATTCATGTTGGACAAGATGATCAATCTGCTCAGGATTTAAGAAGGGTTTTTCCTAATAAATGGATTGGCCTTTCTGTCTCTAACGCAAATGAACTTGAAAACAGTCCGCTTGCTTATGTAGACTACATAGGCGCGGGGCCTATTTTTCACACATCAACCAAAACAGACGCTAAAGCCGCTGTTGGGTTGAAGTGGATTTCCACATTAAGAAGAGAGTTTCCAAGTCTTCCAATCGTCGGAATTGGTGGAATTACTACAGAAAACGCCGCTTCTGTCATGGAGGCAGGGGCTGACGGTGTGTCCATTATTACCGCGATTACAAGAGCAGAAAATATAGAACGGGCAGTTAAATTATTATAATGTAGAGGGTGGCAAACCTAACTTGGTTTGCCACCCCTTTTTTCATTTATAGGCACGCAGATACGATACGATCTTTTCCGTTGATGTCTTGTATGGTTTGTATCTTACTTTCAGGAAAGTTTGTTTGAATTAATTGATGTACAGCAGTACTCTGTGCATGCCCTATCTCAAAAACCATCCTTTTCAGATTAGGAATTTGCCTAGCTTGTTCAATGATGGTTCGATAAGCTGCAAGTCCTTCCTCTTCAGCAAATAATGCTAGGGATGGGTCAAAGTTTTTTACCGTATCCGCTAATAGTTTTTCTTCCGACTTCGCTATATAAGGTGGGTTTGATACAAGTACGTCAATATGGATGTTCCCTTCCACAAATGGCTGTAGAAAATCCCCTTTTAAAAAATTCACTTCCGCATGTAATGTTTCTGCATTTCTTTTCGCTACTTCCAAAGCTTTCTCTGAAATATCCGATGCATAAACAGTTGTTTGTGGCAATTCTGATTTTAAAGTAGTTGCAATAATGCCACTACCCGTTCCAATATCAGCAATCGTTAAAGGTTCGTTTTTCACTTGATTAATAACATGCTCGACAAGCTCTTCGGTTTCCGGTCTTGGAATCAGCACATGTTCATTCACTGCAAATTTCCGTCCATAAAACCACTCATATCCGATTATATGTTGGACCGGAATTCCAGTTTCTGCATGCCTTTGGATATCCACTTTTATTCGTTTTATTTTTTCTTCTGGAATTTCATCCTGCATCATCATGAAATATTGACTTCTTGATATATTTAAATGATGTTGAATTAATATTTCCGCAACCCTTGGTTCTCGATTATGGTTTTCTAAAAAAAGAGAAGCCCAATTTTGGACTTCGTATAATTTTTCACTCATCTTATTCACCAATTTGCTCTAACTTTTTCGCCTGTTCTTCTACTTGCAAGGCATCCACAAATTCGTCTAATTTTCCTTCTAAAATTTGGTCCAATTTTTGAATCGTTAATCCGATTCGGTGATCGGTTACACGGTTTTGCGGGAAATTATACGTACGAATGCGTTCTGAACGGTCCCCCGTACCAACTGCTGATTTTCTCGTTTCATCATATTCAGCTTGGGCTTCTTGCTGGAACTTATCATAGATTCTCGCACGTAACACCTTCATTGCTTTTTCTTTGTTCTTGATTTGGGATTTTTCATCCTGAATCGAAACAACAATACCTGTTGGAATATGTGTTAAACGAACGGCTGACATTGTGGTGTTAACACTTTGCCCACCGGGACCACTAGATGCAAAGGTATCCACACGAATATCTTTATCATGCACTTCCACCTCTACCTCTTCAGCCTCCGGTAACACCGCAACTGTTGCTGTTGAAGTATGAATTCTACCACCGGATTCTGTTTCAGGAACACGCTGAACACGGTGTGCACCATTTTCGAATTTCAATTTGGAGTATGCACCATTCCCGTTAACCATAAAGATAATTTCTTTATATCCACCAACACCTGTTGTGTGCGCCTCCATTACCTCTATCTTCCAACCTTGATTCTCCGCATAGCGAGAATACATACGATAAAGATCACCAGCAAATAATGCAGCTTCATCCCCACCTGCAGCACCACGAATTTCTATGAATACGTTCTTGTCGTCATTCGGGTCTTTAGGTAGAAGTAAGATTTTCATTTTTTCTTCTAACTCTTCTTTTGCAGTAGAAAGCTCTTGGATTTCTTCCTTTGTCATTTCATACATCTCATCATCCAAGTCTTCTTCTAGCATTTCTTTTGCATCTTTTAATTGTTTATCAATATCTTTATACTCACGGTATGCTTGAACAACATCCGACAAATCCGACTGTTCTTTCGAATATTCACGAAGCTTCTTTGTATCATTCACGATTTCTGGATCGCTAAGAAGTTCATTTAACTTATTATAACGATCTTCTAATGTCTGTAAACGATCAATCATCACGTACACCTCTTTCTGATTACCAGTAATATTATATTATACACAGTGGGTTGGGGTCAAAGTATTTTGGAAAGTGATTGAGCGTTTGGTTCAGCTGTGATAGCCTGTCCCACGATTGCGTTCCTTCGTTTTTCCTGAAGTCAAGATAAGCATGTACACTTTCGACTATATAAGAATGTACAATGGAGAGGGATGAGTGCCTGAAGCGGGAAAAATCCTAAGGTAAAGGGCACTCATGGATGGGATGAGTGACCGAATGAGTCTTCCGTAATAGCCTAACCTTCATTATTTAATGATTATTTCCTGCACGGTACAAATCCTTTAATCGTATTTCTTCCGTACTGTCTTTATATTGAATGGTTATTTTGTCTTCGTCTGTTAGTTTCTTTTCCTTACCATTTGGCAGTAATAATGTGTTTTCATCTAAGAAAGTATACGTAATGTCAGTTCCGCCTTGTTGGGCAATGGCCAACTCAGAGTGGATATTCCAGTTTTTATCCGCAAAGATATTCCAGTTTTCATAAATAATAATCAAGTCGGTATAATCCTGATTCTCTTGTTGTTCCATAGCTAAAAGATAACGGTTGTCCTTTTTTGACTTAAAGTTCAGCGTAGCTATATTATTTTGTTTTTGAACAGTTGTTTGCACATTATTTTCATCCGCTATCCACATGTGGACAAACAGAAAGTAATAACCAATAGATATAATAAGAAAAAGCCCTAGTAGTGATCCAGCAACGGTGAAGATCTTTTTCCTATTTTTGGATCGTATCTTTTTAAAATAATCGATATTCCTCTTCTGATCTTTTTGTTCATTGGTACGTTCTATCAGAAAGTCTTCCTGCATTCCCTTTACATACTCGCGACAATCGTCACATTGCTCCATATGTTTTTGCATTTGTCTATTGGTCTCTTCACTCGTTAGGTTCTCCATATAGCTCGGTACTAAATCTTTAAAAACGTCATGGTTCATAACTCGTATCATCCTTTCGTATTTGTTGTTTGGCACGATAAAATGTTACTCGTGCCCAGTTTTCTGTTTCTCCGAAAATGGAGCCAATTTCCTTAAAAGATAAATCACCTAATAACCTGAGATAAAGTATTTCACGTTTTGTTTCACTAAGCTGGTGTGCCTTTTTAAAAAAGTTAATTTTGTCTTCATTTCTAAAATATTCTTCTTCAAGATTATAAAATAAAGTACTTTCATCGCTCAGTGAGTTCACAAGCTGGTGCTTTTTCTTTGTACGATTAACTTCTTGCAGCCAAACATTTTTTGCGATGGCACATAACCACGTGGAAAATTTCGCCTTTCCATTATCATGAAAGTTATCAATGGACTTAATTGCTTGATAAAACGTCTCTTGCGTTAATTCCTCGGCAGCATGTTCATCATTTGTCAGGGTTAATAAATATCTAAAAATAAAGTCCGCATAATCCTGATATATATTGTCTTTATCCACAAGTTACCTCCTTTCGTATGTAGGATAATTATCAGTTGATTACCAACAAGCTTCTAAAAAAGTCTAATCAGCTATATATCCCAAAATGTGTTAATTCGTTACAAAATTTTTCTGCCACGCTTTGAAACAAGGAGCTCTATCTCCCTACACAAACCAAAAAAGAGGGCTATTATCCGCCCTCTTTTCCTTAAGCTTAAACTACCATATTCGATTCATCCAGTCCTTTTTCATACTACCCGTTTGATATATTGTCTACTCTTCCACATAAGGAATCGTTAATGGACCAAGCGGAAGGACGGCAACTGTCATATCTTCTCCATACGTTTCTTTTAACAGTTCCAATGTTTTTTCAATATTATGTGTTGGCTTAAGCATGGCACCTTTAACCTGTTCATCCGTTAATTTGGAATAAACATAAACATCAGCCCATGTTTGAATAACTGCTTGCTTCTGAACTTGCCATTGATCCATCATCTTAAATTTTGGATCGTTAATCATTTCTAATAATTCATGCGGGCTATTGGCCATTCCGAAAATCTTAGAGAAATTGCCGTGATCTGGGAGTCCATCTGAACATTCCGAAGCAACAATAATCGAGCCGCCTTTTTTCACAATCTTGTGTGCTGCACTCATCCCTTTTACCGCTTGATACAGGTTTTGATCAAGTGGGTAACCAGAATTTGACGTAATAACGACATCAAACCTTTCCTCACATCGATACATAGCGTGTTCTTTTGCGAATTCACAACCAACATTATGTGCCTCATAAAGCTCACCAGCAAAGACATTTGTAATTTCCTTTTCCCGGTTAAGCGTAACATTTAACATAAAGTCCGGCTTACACATACCATTAATTTCACGTGTCATATCCTGAACTGGATTATTCTCCATATTTCCCCAAGTTGCTAAGGGATCTCCTATCATTCTAGCATTATGGAATGTCATGATTGTTTCTAATCCCGCGATTCCTGGCATGATTCCTTTAGGCCCACCGGAAAAACCAGCAAAGAAGTGTGGTTCAATGAATCCTGTTACAATTTTAAAATCCGATTCCACATAATTTTTATTTAAATAAACATCACAACCGAATCTACTTTCTCCAACTTTGACAAGTGTATCCTTATCGTGGCAGTTATTATTTACGATTCGAATATTGTCAACGATCCATTCCCCAAGCATTTGGATAAATTCTTCTCGTGTTTGTTCTCGATGTGTCCCAGTTCCATTGATGATGACGAAGTTCTCCAACGGTACATGATCTAATTCCTCTATTAATAAGGGTACTAATATATGATTTGGAGTAGGTCTTGTAATGTCACTAATAACTATCGACACCGTATCTGTTGATTGTACCGATTCCTTTAAAGCTGCTGTCCCTATCGGATTTCTTAATGCCTTGCGTATCGCTTCTTTTTCATCATCTAATTTCTTTAGATTTTTCGGTTCAATTTCTAAAGATTGATCAGGTAAATCTAGTATAAGCCCTTCTCTTCCATATAATAATTCTTTTTTCATTTATATCCCTACCTTGTTGTCATTCTATATCTAGTATACTACAGCGCTTACAAATTGGATTGTAAGATAATTACGCTGTTTCCTTATTCTTTTGTTTTAATCCAAGGTCCTCTCTAGTTGGATCCAACCCTTTCTTTTTATGATATCTACCCATAATAATGACAGCCAGCGGACAAAGGAGTGCTGTAGTAATGGTTGAAATAGAGATCTGTGCTGTGGCAATTGGTACAATCGCTTGAATTGCCTCAAACTCTGCAGCGGTCATTGCACCTGTACTGACTGCAACTGATGCAGAAGCTGCTACCGCTGCTGGTGTTGCTGCAGCATTTCCTGCCGTTGACGCTTCCGCAATAGGCGCTATATAACTTCTTTCACCAAATAATCTAAACGCAAGAATTCCCATTCCACCAGTTACAAAAAAGGTAAGTGCTGATAGAACTAATCCCCCAACAAGTACTTCGGGATTAAAGAAATTAGCCAGATTCATTCCAGCACCCAGGGAAAATGCAAAAAATGGGATAAGAAGGTTTTCACCTGGCGCCAGGAATTCACGAATCTTTGGATCAAGGTTACCTAACAGCATTCCAATACCAATTGGTAATAACACAGAAAGAAATGCTACCATTGGGAAAGATGTCCCTAAAATTCCTAAACCAACTAACGTTAAGAAAGGTCCATCATTTATCGCAAGTAGGGATAACCCTCCTACATCCGAACGATTACCGTATTGGCCGGTAAGTGCCGCATACATTCCACTATTACTATTTGTCATCCCCGCAATGAGTGCAAGTGTTGATAGCCCAAATATTCCATTCATGGGATCAGAGAAATATCCGAATACCATTCCGATTACTAAACCAGATAAATATTTTGTTGTTGTTACGATTGCACCCTTTTTCAAAGCCCTTTGTCCCATTTTTAGGTTCATTTGACTTCCAACACAAAATAGAAAAAGTGCGATAAGAACTAAAGCACTATCTTTAAAAAGTTCTTGGGAAAACCCACCAATTCGTAAAAACTCATAATATCCTTCTTCAGTCTGTGGTGCCCCGAGCCATTTTAGAACATTCATCACTGCAGATAAATGCATTTGGTCAATCGTGTTTAATGTTGCACCCAATAAAAGTGGCACGACCATTAATCCACCCGGAACTTTTTCAATCGCAGCTTTTATTTGCATAGAAATGACCTCCCCTTCGTTGCTAGATAAAAATAGGAACGAATAACTTGTTCGGAACTGTAAGCAAGTAACTCCGCAGTACGATTCATGGATTCCTCTAAAGTCATTGGTTCTTTAGCAATACTATTGATACTAACAATTCCATAATCATAAAGAACATCGGTTCCTTTCCCCACCGAACCTGCTACAATAATGGTTGGAACATTCTTCTTCATGGCTGCCTTTGCAACTCCTAATGGGGTTTTTCCCGAAGCGGTTTGAAAGTCTACCTTTCCCTCTCCGGTAATTACTACATCAGCATTTTCTAAAGCTTTATCTAGCTGGCAATATTCCAAAACTACTTCAATACCTGGCCTCATCTTTGCCGGAAAGAAGGCTAGAAATGCTCCTCCTATCCCCCCAGCAGCACCTGCACCGGGCAGGTTATGAAGGTGAATTCCCGTTGCCTTTTCAATTTCATCCGCCCAATGGCTAAGGTTATCGTCTAGGATCTTCACTTCATTCGGTTTGGCACCTTTCTGTGGCCCAAAGACATGGGAGGCTCCATTTGGTCCTATGAAAGGATTTTGTACATCGGATGCGATTAAAAAGGAGCAATCTGGGATTCGCCTATCCAATGTCTGTAAATCGATAGAGTGAACCTTTCCCAGCTCACCTCCACCAAATCCGATCTCATTCCCATCTCGATCTAAAACCTTCAATCCAAGTGCTTGAAGCATACCCATTCCACCATCATTTGTCGCAGATCCTCCAACAGCAAGAATAAAAGATCTATACCCATTATCTAATGCGTCCTTAATGAGTTGCCCTGTTCCATATGTTGTCGCCCGCAAAGGAGATAGTTTTTCTTTAGGTACTAAATCTAGCCCTGATGCAGTTGCCATCTCAATCACACAGGTCTTATGATCCCCAAGTACTCCATATTCTGCTTCCAAGTTCTCACCCAAAGGACCAATTACGGTTGTCTTTTTTGTTATACCATTTGTTGCTGCTATTAAAGTACTCATCGTCCCCTCGCCACCATCCGCAACAGGAACTAATGTCGTCTCCGCATTCGGGTAAGCCTTCTTCACCCCTTGATTAATAGAACTCGCTACATCGATAGCATTTAGGCTTCCTTTAAAAGAATCTGGTGCAATAACAACCTTCATTAACCTCACCCCGCAAAGTAAACGTCTTCAATATATTTATTATAAAAATCTTGACGAAAATAATCCATCGTTATAACATACGAAATAGTAAGAATAGTTGTAATAGATTTTGTTTATTTTGCCAATTGTAAAGGATGCGTCGATATGTTAACAAGAGAAATGGCAGAAACCATTGTTCAAGAGGCTTCCCTAAGAGTAGATCGAAATGTCAATATCATGAACAGAAACGGAAAGATTATCGCCAGCTGTGACCCATCGAGGCTAAATCAAATACATGCAGGCGCATTAGAAGTTATAAAAGATGGTAGAACAATAATTATTTACCCAGAAGATAAATTATCAGGGGCTAAACCTGGGATAAATCTGCCTATTGTTTTTCAAGAGAAGATAATCGGGGTTATCGGAATAACTGGGGATCCAAAGGAAATTAGTGAAATTGGTGAACTCGTTAAAATGATGACCGAATTAATGATTAATCAAAAGTACATCGCATCACAGTCAGAATGGAAACAAACAACAAAAGATATGCTTCTAGAGCAATTATTAAAGAAAGAACTATCTTATCATGATATAGATCGTTTAATTGGTAAACTAGATTTTGAATTCATTCCTACATTCGTAACAGTCATCATTCAAATAGAAGAGCGTTCCTCTATTGTATCCAATAAAACCCTTATAGAAAGTTTAGAAAATGCATGCCATCCTAAAAGGGGATTCATTGGAGTTATTCATGTCAATAAGTTATGTATTGCATTTACAAACATAAGTGAAGCAGAGATCGATAAAAAAATTCTTACTGTTTATCAGGTATTAAAAGGTTTACATATTCAATTTCGTTTGTCCTATAGCTTACCCTTTGATAAATTAAAGGATTTTAGAGAATCGTATTTGGATTGTGATTTGGCCTTAAAAGTTAGCGATCGTAATAAGGAAATCGTATCCTATGCTCAATTAGAAACAAAGGTATTAATTCACCGACTGAACCAGCAATTATCTAAGAGGTTTGCCAAGCGTATTTTGGAAAAAGTGAACGAGGAAAACATAAAAACCTTGAAGGCATTTCTCAATCATAACCTTCATATTCAAAAAACAGCCGAAGAATTATTTATCCATCGAAATACGTTAATCTATCGACTTAACAAGATTAGTGAACAAACAGGTTTAGATCCCAGGAAATTTGAAGATGCTTTGTCATTACAAGTCGCAATATGGATTTACGAGCAACTCTAATTATATTAAATTTGAGAGCCTTTTAAAAAGAACCCTATAGCCCAGACATTTTTAGCGTCTAAGCTACAGGGTTCTTTTTAGATGCTCTATTCTGTTACTTCTAACATGCTTTTCCATATTTTATTTATTGGCTTTTTTGGGACTTCATGATGATGGCGACATCTTGGTTCATAGGATTCAGATGCTCCAACAAGAATAATAGGATCATCGAAAGAAGCTAGTTTGCCATTAATCAGGCGTTGCGTGCGACTCGCTGGTGAACCGCATATTGGGCAAATGGCATTTAATTTTGTAACTGATTCACTAACTGCCATTAATTCAGGCATCGGACCAAATGGTTCTCCACGAAAATCTGTATCTAATCCGGCTGCTATCACACGAACACCCTTATTTGCTAGCTGTTCCGCAACTTCAACGATAGAATTATTAAAAAATTGTGCTTCATCGTTTTAGTTCCCTATAATATGTTCATGATTGTGTATACGCTTGTGTTCTAATTCATGACTGGAATAACTAAATTAAAGTTCGGTTCTTTTTTCATTTTATTTACTTTTCATTTTGAATTTGCACTTTTAGATTAGAAATATGAATAAACTAGATCCAATTACTTTAAAACAATGATAAATTGTTTTTCTTCAAGCTTAATCATCTGACTTAATTCATTTAGACTTGAAAAAGTTAAATACTTTCCGAACTGACATGTTGAAAGGTTAATTTTTGTGTCTAGCTGTTCATTTTTATCATCTTGTTCTTCCCCATCCCAACAAGAATACACCTCCGCATACTGCCCTTCCGCTAAATGGTCATTGATATATTCGAAAAGTGCATAGATACCTCTTCTATGACAAGCATCTTGTGTATCGTAGAAGTAACCTTCAAATTCGTAAATATAAGGATTAGAAAACTTAGTTTTAAGAACTTGTTTCAAATCATGATCTAGTTCAGAAATAAAAACACCATAAAAATCTTCTTCTTTTTCATAATGAATCACATATTGTTCATCTGTGTTTGATTGTTTTTTCTTATCTCTTTTTCTATTTCTTTCTGCATTCAAATCTGAAAGTTTTATTTTAGCTGGCTTCATTCCAAATTCTCCAACTGGTATCTCATGTGGAACTGCGATGAAATGCTTTAAAGACATTATCTTATATCCTTTCTTATATATCATTATATTCTATTTATAAACAAAGTAAGCCAAAATCAGTATGGAAAAAGCAAAGTTGGTAATTAATACATTTTAAAAAGAAAAGAGGTTCCTAGTTATGGTCTTATTGAAAGATAAATATTATACGGATAGTAAAGTACAATTAGATTTAAAACTTAATACTAAAAGGCAAATAGAAGATACCTTAAGGTTAGATATTAATATTTGTTTTGAATTCGGTTTTTCAAAACTAGAAAGTACTATTGTCTGGACTCAAGAAGATATTAATATATTAGAAAAACAAATTAATGAAATATCAGTTCAATCCCCTATTGGTTCATTAGCAACAATTGAACCTGATTTAAATTTTTTATATTATTTGCTTCCCGATCAAGAGGATGACAAAGAACCTTCTAACAAGGAACTTGCCTTGTACCTAACATTGGATAGTGGTCTTATCAATAATAATATTGGTACTGAAACTGGACCGACAATAAAAATAACAACTACAAAAAAAGAATTGATTAAATGGATAAATGACATTAAAGATTCTTTTCTATAATAAAGTTTATTTATCCATCGAAATACGTTAATCTATCGACTTAATAAGATTAATGAACAAACAGGTTTAGATCCCAGGAAATTTGAAGATGCTTTGTCATTACAAGTCGCAATATGGATTTACGAGCAACTCTAATTATATTAAATTTGAGAGCCTTTTAAAAAGAACCCTATAGCCCAGACATTTTTAGCGTCTAAGCTACAGGGTTCTTTTTAGATGCTCTATTCTGTTACTTCTAACATGCTTTTCCATATTTTATTTATCGGCTTTTTTGGGACTTCATGATGATGACGACATCTTGGTTCATAGGATTCAGATGCTCCAACAAGAATAATGGGATCATCGAAAGAAGCTGGTTTGCCATTAATCAGGCGTTGTGTACGACTTGCTGGTGATCCACATATTGGGCAAATGGCATTTAATTTTGTAATCGATTCACTAACAGCCATTAATTCAGGCATCGGATCAAATGGTTCCCCACGAAAATCTGTATCTAATCCGGCTGCTATCACACGAACACCCTTATTTGCTAGCTGTTCCGCAACTTCAACGATAGAATTATCAAAAAATTGTGCTTCATCGATAGCAATAATATCGACATTCGGATTGATGTGGTCAAAAATTTCTTCTACCTGGTTAATTGGTTGGGCTACGGTAGACATTCCATTATGCGAAACGATATCCTTTTTATTATAACGATCATCTATAGCAGGTTTAAACACTTGCACCGTTAAATGAGCATAAGTAGCACGACGAACTCGGCGAATGAGTTCTTCCGATTTCCCAGAAAACATACTGCCACATATTACTTCAATCCAGCCACTTTGTTTCATTACATACATGGTAGAGAACCTCACTTTTTATTATTACAAACCTTTATTAGTTTACCACGAATTAGGTTAATTTAAAGAATTTTTATGGAAATCTTTCTACAAAAAAGCGAAAACAGGCAAAATAATGGTATTTTGCCTGTTTTTGATAGTTGGAATGAACTATTCCGGTTTTATCAAGCTAGTTCCACTCATTAAGATAGAGCTTCCCTCTTATTTCATATTATATTTCTTCTTGAATCGATCCACACGTCCGCCGACTTTATCAGCTTTTTGTTTACCAGTGTAGAATGGGTGTGAATCAGAACTGATTTCAACTTTGATTAAAGGATAAGTGTTGCCATCTTCCCATTCAATTGTTTCATTAGAAGATCTTGTTGAACCAGTCAAGAATTTGAAGTCTGAGCTAGTATCTAGAAATACTACTTTTCTGTACTCAGGATGAATTCCTTCTTTCATGCTTTTCCACTCCTTATGCCCTGAATCCCTTGGAAACAGAGTTATTTTAAAAGGGTTTTAAAAAAGTACTAAAGTTCCTTTTTAAAAATACCTATTTAAGACTCGAATATCTAAACTCACATCTATGAATTATACCAGTGTCGTTTCCTGTTTGCAAGGGGATCCGTAAAATTTCCTTAATTAGGAACTACCCCATTCATTGTACTTATCGCAAATGGAACTAACGTCTCATTCCTTTTCTCTTCATTTCCTCATCCATGACTTGATAGAATTCCTCATTAGACTTAGTTGATTTTAGCTTTCTCAAGAAACGGTCTAGGAAGTCATGGTTATCTTGCATTGTTTTACGCAGCATCCATACTTTATCCAGATCTTCTTTCGGAATAAGTAATTCTTCTTTACGTGTACCGGATTTCAGAATGTCAATTGCTGGGAAGATTCTTCTTTCTGCAAGGTGGCGGTCTAGGTGAAGTTCCATATTACCTGTACCTTTAAATTCCTCATAGATTACATCATCCATCCTTGATCCAGTATCAACTAAGGCTGTAGCTAATATCGTAAAGCTTCCACCTTCTTCGATATTTCTTGCCGCACCGAAGAAACGCTTTGGACGGTGGAACGCGGCAGGATCAATTCCTCCTGACAATGTTCTACCACTCGGAGGAATAACTAAGTTGTATGCACGGGCTAAACGTGTAATACTATCCATTAAAACAATGACATCACGTTTATGTTCTACGAGACGCATCGCTCTTTCCAGTACAAGCTCTGATACTTTGATATGACTTTCTGGTATCTCATCAAACGTCGAACTTACTACATCAACGTCAGGACTTACAGAACGTTCAATATCCGTAACTTCCTCTGGACGCTCATCCACTAACAAGATAATTAACTTTGCTTGTGGGTGATTTTTAGTAATGCTATTTGCAATTTGTTTAAGTAGCACCGTTTTACCTGCTTTAGGTGGGGCAACGATTAATCCACGTTGCCCAAAACCAACAGGAGTCATTAAGTCCATAATACGTGTAGACAATTGTCTATTGTCTGTTTCCAATTGCATAAAGCGATCTGGATATAAAGCAGTTAATGCTGGAAAGTGAACCCGTTCCTTGGCTGTCTCAGGGTCCTCGCTGTTAACCGCATCTACATGTAATAACCCATAATAACGTTCATTTTCTTTCGGAGGTCTTACCTTCCCGGAAACTTTATCCCCATTTCTCAAATCAAAACGACGGATTTGTGACGCCGAAATATAAATATCCTCCGCACTTGGAGAATAGTTGATTGGCCTTAAAAAACCAAAGCCTTCTGAAGGAATGATTTCCAATATACCATCCATAAATAAGTACCCATCTTTTTCAGCTTGCGCTTTTAAAATAGCAAAAATGAGTTCTTTCTTTGTTAATTTAGCATAATAAGAAATTCGATATTCCTTTGCCAGTGCATATAATTCTTTTAAAGTTAATGTCTCTAATTGAGAGATTGTTAATGCTGACATATTTTCACCCTCGTCCATTCCTTTACCATCTTCTGCTTAAGATGAATTATTATTTTGAAAAGTCAAACTATCATTAAAAAAGACGGCTTACATTTATATCATTAAAAGACATTTAGAGAAACTCGCATTTGCTTTGTTTATAGGTCCCCCTGGATTTACTCATGAACATAACTTCCTCTAGCTCCTTTAGAGGATTACTGATTCTCTGAATAACCTTGTAACACGACGAGCATAGTAGCTTTTCATTACTTGATCATTAATTCTTTATGACAAAATACTTCCTAGCTAGCGCTTAATTTTATTCTTTACTAATACGAAAGAAGACTTAGTATTTGCATAGACTTTGGCGAATACCTCGTTGTACTTATACAGGAAGAAAGTTTTATACTCTCTAATCGCTAAAAATGATTTATTCTACTTCTTTTTGAGAAGGTTAAGCCCTTTGCGAAGAAAATAATATGGAAGTAAAAATGAAGAAACCTAATCGGTGTTTATTTCCTTTTTCGTTGTTTAAAGTTAAACAATACAATCTTACCCTTAAATTTACTCTAATTCAATACTTTTTCGTTGGGGTATTCATTAATTTTGTGGAAAAATATCAGTTTCATAGTTTTCATATAATTGGAAAGGAAGCTAGAGAAGGTCTAGCTCCCCCTTACTATCCTTTATTAGAAGACTAATTTTGGCTTCTTCAGAAGTCTTTTCCCGTCATGTACTGCCCTTTACATATTTACTACTGTTTGACTCAATTCTCTCCATTAAATAAGATTACTATACATTTACTAGTTACTTAATTAATTCGATAAAATTCTTTAAAATCCTTCTAATTTTGTAAAAAAATATAAAATGAACCCTTTATTATCTTCTTTTTCAATAGAAATGAAAGTATAAAAATCAAGGCTTTATCATGCAAATAGCCACGTCCGGATCCAGCGACAGGCGATACTTCCTTTATCTCTACGGTAAGAAAATGTCCGATCAAAACCGCCGCTATGCGCAACATCATCGGACCACCTGACGTGGACCAGTCATACGTTACTATGATGCACAGGTCATGCTAGTACAGTCATTACGACAGACGTCTCTTTCCTGGCCTTTAAGGGGGCTTACGCCTTTGCTTCTTTTTAAGTGCGTTTTCAAAAAGGAGGGTGAAAAGGATCGTGGTCTGCTAAAGGCGCAATGTCCTATAAACGCTGCCTCTACACAGGGGTATGTCCACGTTAGCCGCAAAGGCTGTTTTTAGTTGGCCTTCTTTTAATTCGTTTCCTCCGCATCACAGTTCGATGCGTTGTAGCTTTGAGTATTAGAAAAGGCTTCTTCGATTGCACGTCACATGTAGAAAAAATGCTTTTCTTTTTCAAAGACGACGTGACGGAACTTAGTCGAAGACCCTTAGTACCAAAGAGTCATTTTCACCGGACTTTTGAACAACCTCTATCATTATAAATTTTGAAATTGGGTAATTTCTACTTCATCCATTTCTTCCCGCCAAATATTCGCACCAAGGTCGCCTAGTTTTTCAGTTATACGTTGATATCCCCTATCAATATGATCTACACCGGTTATTTCCGTTATTCCGTCGGCCATTAAACCTGCGACAATCAAAGCAGCTCCCGCACGAAGGTCTGAAGCCTTCACTTTAGCCCCTTGAAGTTTTGTAGGACCACTTACAATGGCGGAACCACCCTCTACTTTTATAGCAGCATTCATACGTCTTAACTCATCAATGTGTTTAAGTCGAGCAGAATAGATAGTATCCGTTACAACACCAGTATTTTCAGCTTTTGTTAATAGCGCCGTAAAAGGTTGTTGTAAATCCGTTGGAAAGCCTGGGTAAACCAAAGTTTTAATGTCAACACTTTTTAGTGTGTTTCTTGGAGCAATCAATAATTGTTCATCGCTTTCCTCCACACGTACCCCCATTTCTCTAAGCTTTGCAAGTAAAGCTTCTAAATGGTTGGTGATGACATTATCAATAATCACTTCTTTACCTTGTGCTGCAGCAGCTATTGCGTATGTCCCTGCCTCAATTCGGTCTGGAATAATCGTATGTCTACAACCGTGAAGTTCCGGTACTCCCTCAATCCGTATCACATCGGTACCGACACCTTTAATCTTTGCACCCATATTCGTTAATAATGTTGCGACGTCAATAATTTCAGGCTCTTTTGCCGCATTCTCAATAACCGTCTTCCCTTTTGCTCGAACCGCTGCGAGCATAATATTAATCGTTGCGCCAACACTAACGACATCAAGATAGATTCTTGCTCCTCTTAGTTCTTTTGCACGTAAATAAATCGCACCTTGTTCATTAGTTACCTCTGCGCCAAGTGCTTCAAAACCTTTGATATGTTGGTCTATCGGTCGTGGCCCTAAAAAACAACCACCCGGGAGTCCAATTACCGCCTTATTAAACTTACCTAACATGGCGCCCATAAAATAATATGAAGCCCTTAATTTCTTTACCTTTCCATTTGGTAAAGGCATGTCCACCATCTTTTCCGGATTAATCATAATCGTTTGTCCATCCCAACTTACGTCCCCACCAATTTCTTCTAAAAGGTCACTTAATAGTTGGACATCTGAGATATTTGGTAATCCTTCAATTGTTACAGGGGAATTCGCTAAAATCGAAGCTGGTAGAAGAGCTACTGCACTATTTTTCGCACCGCTAATTCTTACTTGGCCATTTAGCTTATGGCCACCTTCAATTAATATTTTTTGCATGTGTAACCCTCGCTTTATGCGTGTTCAAAAAGGAGGATGAAAAGGACCGAGGTTGGCTAAAGTCACAACGTCCTGGGGCTCCGATTACTCGCCCCACCGTAAAGATTTGTTGCAACGCCGACACTAGCACGTCCTGTGCGTCGCAGTTCAAGGCGGCGCAGCTCCCGTTACCGGAACGTATTCAGTTAATACGTGAGGAACGGTGAGTCTTGCCAACTAGAAACGTCGAAGTGTCATTTTCACCGGACTTTTTGAACAACTTCTTTTAGAGGTCATTTTCCTCCATTTTCATATGTATGACAAAGGAGATAAGAAAGAGTTAGAGCGAATAATCTATTCGCTCTAATTATATCATTTACGATAAGCCTTTATTTCATTCAATTTTCCACAAACTATTTATTCCAGTCAGCTAAAAACTTCTCAATTCCTTGATCTGTTAATGGATGTTTGACAAGTTGAGCTAATACATTAAATGGTACCGTTGCAATATCTGCACCATTTAGGGCTGCTTCCGTAACATGCATTGGATGACGAATAGATGCAGCGATAATTTTTGAATCAATTCCGTGAATATCAAAAATTTCAGCGATGTTACGAATTAAAGTCATACCGTTTTGACCGATATCATCTAGACGTCCTAGGAATGGTGAAACATATGTGGCACCGGCACGTGCAGCAAGTAATGCTTGGTTTGCGTTAAAAATTAATGTAACATTTGTTGTAATTCCAAGATCTGTTAAAGCTTTTGTTGCTTTAAGCCCTTCTAAAGTCATAGGAAGTTTTACAGTAATGTTTGGTGCAATTGCTGCTAGTTCTTTACCTTCTGCAATCATTCCTTCAGAATCCAAAGAAATAACTTCTGCACTAACAGAACCTTCTGTAATCTCTGCAGTGATCTCTTTTAGACGATCGTGGAAATCAACACCTTTTTCTTTTGCAACAAGACTAGGATTTGTTGTTACTCCACCTAAAACACCAAGTGCATTTGCTTCACGAATTTCATCAATATTAGCTGTATCAATAAAAAATTGCATGTAATTTCACTCCTATTCAGAAAAGTTTATACATCATTTAACATTATATACGATAAAACGACGAGTGGATAGGGGGTATTCCCAATCCATTCGTCGCAATATGTTGTTTTATGCTTTACCAGATGAACCGAATTCACGCATTTTACCTATAACAGTTTCTTTGATAGCTTCTGTACCAGGTCCTAGATATTTACGTGGGTCATATAAATCAGGTTTTTCTTCTAATGTTTTACGAACGGCAGCAGTTTGTGCCATTTGGTTTTCTGTATTTACATTAATTTTAGCAGTTCCTAATGAAATTGCTTTTTGAATATCTTTAGTTGGGATACCTGTACCACCATGTAGTACTAATGGAATTTGTACAGCGTTTAAGATTTCTTCCATTTCTTTAAATCCTAGGTTAGGTTCACCTTGGTATGGGCCATGAACAGATCCAAGTGCAGGTGCTAAACAATCGATTCCTGCTTCTGTTACAAGACGTTTACATTCGTTTACATCAGCGTACATAATTCCACCGATAACACCGTCTTCTTCTCCACCTACAGTACCTACTTCAGCTTCAACTGATACGCCGTGAAGATGTGCAAGTTCTGTTACCTTTTTAGTAGTAGCAATGTTTTCATCAATTGGGTCATGAGAAGCATCAATCATTACAGAAGTAAATCCTGCATGAATAGCCGCCGCACATTTTTCAAAACTTGAACCATGGTCAAGATGGATTGCTACAGGAACAGTTGTACCGTAAGATTCCATTAAAGATTTAACCATTGCTACAACAACATTAAATCCACCCATATATTTCCCTGCACCTTCAGAAACTCCTAAGATGACAGGTGATTTTTCTTCTTCTGCCGCTTGTAAGATTGCTTGAATGTATTCTAGGTTATTGATATTAAATTGACCTACCGCATAACCATTTTCTTTGCCTTTTTCAAGCATTTCTTTCATAGATACTAATGGCATTTGATATCCTCCTCTAGTGAATTCGTTCACATAAGTTGTACTTTTTTACTACATAAATAGAATACCAACTTGTCCCATTAGGTGCAAGCTTTTAGAAACCACCGATTACTTCATTTTTCTTTAATTCCTAACAATGGCATGAACCTTTTCTACAAACTCATTTATGTTGAAAGGCTTTGCAATAACTGATTTAACAAGCTTAGATTTCATCGCCTCTGATGCGATATTTTCCACGAGTCCACTCATCACGATGGCAGGAATTTCCACATTATCTTTCTCTAGTTTTTCTAATACTTCCGTGCCATCCATGATTGGTAATTTATAATCTAAAATCATTAGATCGAAACTGTTAACACTAATTTGGTCTATCGCTTCCTTACCAGTGGTCGCTTCCTCTATCTCGTATCCTTCATTTTTCAAAATTTCTTTAAGTAGTAATCTAATCCCCATTTGATCATCCACTACTAGAATTTTATTCTTGCCCAATAAAATCCCCCCTCATATCAAAATCAACAAAAACTTTCATAAACCCACATTTTTTTCTCCCAGTACATCCATTTCTATATTTACGTGGTATTTTCCTGCCAAATTTTACAAATTACCCTAGTAAATTAAAAAATTTATCAATTCAAAAGAAAAAAGCCCGCAGACTTTTCTGCGAGCTTATGATTGATAGGACTAGATAATTCTTATTTTGAGCTAACAAGAATTTTAGACTGGCTCTTATCATTAAGTAATAGTTCGAATCCTTCTTCGACAATATGATCTAATTTAATTTTATTTGTAACAACTTTTTCTGCTGGAACTTGTCCACTTGCAATTAAATGAATTACGCGATCATAAATATTGGAATACCCTAAAGAAAATTTAATGTTTGCTTCCTTCACAGTGGATGCAAAGGCATTAATTTCTGGATTTTGAGCAAAAATAGCTACTACACAAACCGTTCCTGTCCGTTTTATGGCATCTAGACATGTATCAAAGGTTGGTTGAACACCTGCACATTCGAGCGCCACATCTACACCATTTCCATTTGTGGCATTCATAATTTCTCCAATGACATCATCTTCTACAGGATTTAATGTTTTTACGAATTCAAAGGAAGCAGCTAGTTCTAAACGTTCTTTGGAAACATCACTAACAAAAATTTTATTTGCCCCAGCTGCACGCGCATTTAAAACCGTCAATAAACCAATTGGGCCTGCACCAGTAACCAAAACATTATCGCCAGGTTTTACTCCTGCTAAATCTACAGCTCTATGCGTTACTGCTGTCGGCTCTACAAGTGCCGCTTGCTCCAAAGTCATATTGTCTGGAATACGATGGCAGTATTGTTCATCTAGCACACAGTATTCCGCAAACCCGCCATCATCCGCAAGGCCAATAAATGCCGCATTACTATTTCTGCATAGATGATAGTTACCTTCACGACATTCTTTACATTCCCCGCAACGAATATTCGGTTCAATACAAACTCGATCGCCTACGCTTAAAGATGTTACGTCACTTCCAACCTCCGTAACTGTCCCACTAAATTCATGGCCCAATGTAAGTGGAGCTTGTCTTTTGGTTAATGGATGTTCTTCTGTAGGAATGCCAATGAAATGTGAATATGCATGCAAATCAGAACCGCAAATACCTGTCCAAGCAACTTCTACTTTAACATCCTTTGTGCCTACTTCTTTAATCTCTACATCTTCCACTCGCACGTCTTTTTCAGCATAAATTCTTGCTGCTTTCATCAGACTCACTCTCCTGCTGTTTAATTAGATTCATTTACAAAAGCCAGAGTTTCACATCTCTTGGATACGTAATTCTCTTATAGTTCTATTTACCCAACAATCTAGGATAATTGGTATATTCCACTCTGTCTATGAGTCTATTATACTACTCTCTTTTTTTAAGACATACTTTCTTGACCATTAAAGAAACTTAATCGCCCCCCGACCATTGACATTCAATGAATATACAGGTAATTTAATAATAATAACTGAATTTATAATTTTCTTATTTAGAGAGATGGAGGGACTGGCCCTAAGATATCTCAGCAACAGACATTTTTGTACTGTGCTAATTCCAGTAGCGTGAGGCTTGAAGATAAGAAGAGTAATTATCTCTGATACGAATCTCTTCTTTATTTAAGAGGGGATTTTTTTGGCAGGTAGGAAAGTATAAAATCTTTCCCGTCTGCATAAGTGCAACTAAGCCATCCGCCCAAAGGCTTGGCGGATGCCAAGTTTTCTAATACCCTAAAAAGCAAAACAAACAGAATAAATTCATTTTAGAGGGGTTGTACAAATTGATTAATTCCACTATTAAAGCGCCATTTAAAGCAGACCATGTAGGAAGCTTTTTGCGTCCACAAGCACTTAAAGATGCAAGGGCACAATATCAGGAAGGCCAAATAACGAAGGAAGAATTACGTTCCATAGAAGATATGGAGATTGCTAAAATTGTTGAAAAGCAAAAGGAAATAGGTCTGACGACAGTTACGGATGGCGAGTTTAGGAGAAGATGGTGGCACTTAGATTTCATAAGAGCCATTGAAGGGATTCGCGTTTATGAAATAGACATACAAGGCGCATTTAATGGAGCGATGAAAAAAGCAGAAGCATATACCGTTGATTCGAAATTAAAATTCCCGAAAAACCATCCATTTTTAGAGGATTTCGCGTATTTGAATAGGATAGCCGGTGACCATGTTGCAAAATTACAATCCCCGGGCCTAATATGATTTTCTATTCAGGTGTTGTTGGAAGTGAGCCTTATTTAAGTAACCCTTCTTATCCTTCACTCGATGATGCGGCTAAAGATATTGTTAACGTATATCAAGATGCCATTCAGGCTTTTTATGAAGCGGGATGTCGCTATTTACAATTAGATGATACAAGCTGGGGTGCACTATTCAGTGATGCTTTCCGAGATAAGATAAAAGCACAAGGATTCGATCCAGATGAACTAGTGAAGAAATTTGCTGATATTACCGTTGAAGCCGTAGCCAACAAACCAGAGGATATGGCAATTACGATTCATATTTGTCGTGGGAATTTTAAATCCTCCTGGTTATATCAAGGCGGGTATGAGCCAATAGCAAAAGAATTATTTTCCCGTGTTAATGTAGATGCCTTTTTCTTAGAGTATGATAATGAGCGATCTGGAGATTTTTCACCATTACGATTCATTAAAGATCAACATGTTGTATTAGGTCTAATCACATCTAAGACTCCTGAACTCGAAGATGAAAATGAAATCAAAAGTAGAATAGAAAAAGCAACGAAATATGTGGATATTAATCAACTTTGTCTTAGCCCACAATGTGGTTTTGCCTCTACGGAAGAAGGAAACATCCTAACAGAAGAAGAACAATGGAATAAACTACGCCATGTTGTTCAAATTGCTAAAGATGTTTGGGGAGAATAGACTTGTACATATAAACTATAAAAATCTCGGTTACGAAAAGATAACCGAGGTTTTTGATGTTATTCATAGAATATTAGTTTAATTGTAGTTTAAACAAAAATATCTAAAACTAATACTAGTCCAAATGCAACAAACGAAAGGATGGTTTCCATTACTGTCCATGTTTTGAACGTTTCCTTTACAGTTAACCCCATGTACTCTTTTACTAACCAGAAACCAGCATCATTTACATGTGAGAACATTAAAGAACCCGCTCCTGTTGCAATAACAAGTAATTCTAAATTCACACCCGACATATTTGCCACAACTGGAGATACTATTCCAGCTGCTGTTGTCAATGCAACGGTTGCTGAACCAGTCGCAATTCGGATTAAGCCCGCAACTAAGAAAGCAAGAAGTATAGGTGATAAGGAAATTTGTTCAGACATCGTGGCGATAGCAGTACCGACACCGCTGTCAATTAGAATTTGCTTAAATCCACCGCCAGCGCCGATTATAAGGATTATCGAAGCCAATGGCAACATGCACTCTTCTGTTAATTTTTTAATTAACGTTCTATCCATTCCTTGACGGTAGCCTAGGAAGTAATAAGCTGCGAAACACGATATTAATAAAGCTATAACAGGACTTCCAATAAACAAGAAGAGTTTTTCAATAAACTCTGATAACGGAAGATATGGTGCGAAGACGGTTAAAGCCATTAATATAACCGGCAATAAAATGATAAAGAATGAAATACCAGTGCTTGGTAATTCGTTTTTCGTCTTCGTTTCCACTCGGATTAGTTCTGGTTCATTAACAGGAAGGACTCGTTTATGGATCCATTTTGAAAATATAGGTCCTCCAATGATAGCTGTTGGAAAGGCAATTAATAAGGAGTAAAGAAGAACACGTCCCATATCAGCATCATAAATCCCAATTGCCGTCATCGCACCTGGATGTGGTGGGACTAGTCCATGTACAATCGATAAACCAGCCAGAACCGGAATCCCGATTAATAAGATGTTTTGTTTTGTTGTTTTACGAATCGAAATAACTAAAGGAAGTAAGATAACTAAACCAACTTCAAAGAATACAGGAATCCCGATAATAAAACCTGACAGTAGCATAGCCCACGGAAGCTTCTTTGCACCAAACTTTCTAACAAAGAAATCCGCTACCTGCATTCCTGCGCCCGAATCGGACATCATCTTTCCTAAAATGGTTCCCAATGCTAATATCCCAATGAGATGCCCAAGTACATCACCAACACCCGTTTCGTAAGCGCCGACAATCTCGTCCATTTTTAGTCCAGAAAACACAGCTAAAAACAAACTGGCTACTGTTAAACTTATGAATGCATGCCATTTCCACCATGACACTCCTAAAATAACAATAATAATAGAGATTATTGTGATCCCTAGTAAATATAGATTCATATGATTTCCCCTCTCCTAGAAACCGTTTACACTACCATCAATAAATATCCCTTATGGGGCCGTTCAAAAAGTCCGGTAAAAAGGATACTTCAGTACTGGTATCGCCGTTGAAACACTTCTTTACGGTGGGAAGAGTTATCCCAGTCCCAGGACGTTGCTCTTTTAGCAGACTCCATCCTTTTCCCTTCTTTTTGAACACGCACTTTTTGCTTATTTATAGGTAACGATATAGTTTTGTTTGGTTGTATTATAGTATCCTTCACTATATTCCAATACATTTCCCTCTTCATCACTGGATTGTCGAATTCTTTTTAATATAACTGTATTAGGTTCTAGTTTTAACGTTTCACTAATATGTTTAGGTGCCGTTGAAACAGTGAACTCATCCCGAAATGATTCTAGACGAATATGATTTTCCTCTAAAAAACGGTATAAAGAATTGATCTGAATATCCTTTAACTCTTCTTCTGTGATGTCAAGTAAAATATAATGCGTGAAGTAAATATAAGGTTCATAATCTAATAGGTAAATCCGGTCCACTTGAAGGCATTGTTCCCCAAACCAAGAATAGAGTTGCGTTTCTGGAGATAATTTAGTCCTCTTTATGTTTACAATTTTTTTTGTAATGTTGTGTCCTTCTTCCACTAAAATTTCCGTAAAACGCTTCCCTTTCGAAAGTTTTGCAATAGAAACATTTGCAATCACTTTTGTCCCTTTACCACTTTTTTTCTCAAGATAGCCTTCTTGTACAAGTTCTTTAATGGCATTTCTTACAGTAATTTTACTCACATTAAATTCTTTTTCCAATTGAGGTTCGGAGGGAATGTTCTTGTTAATCGCGTAAACACCATGTAATATACGATCCTTCAAAATATCCTTAATTTGTAAATACAACGGCCCTTTTTTTCTATTAACATTCATTCCCTATCTCCTACCTTTATCTCTTTATATCTTCAATCGTTCCCGACATAGCTGACAGAATTTCCGCTTCCGTTGACATTGGGGTATCCCCAACAATGGTACATGCCAACATACCTGCAGATGCTGCAAACTGAACTGTTTTTTCAGGTGGAAAGCCGGATAATTCACCATGTAAAATTCCACTAGTATAAGCATCTCCGGCTCCAATTCTATCATATACAGAAAAGGTAATGTTCTCTGAAAATACAAATGTCCCATCTTTATACATGTAACCTAGCAAAGTATGGCTGTTGTCCTTGTTAACTCCACGATGTGTTCCTGCAATTGTTTGAATGTTGTACTTTTCTGCTACTTTAGGAATTAGGTCCTGAAGCTGATCCCCTCTTGATTCTTTCTCCGTTTCCATTCCTAAAATATAAATCGCATCTTTTTCATTCATCATGACTATGTCAGCTAATGAAAGCATATCCTCATAATGGGGTTTAGCTTCTGCATAGCCTCCGTCCCATAAGGGAGGACGGTAATTACAGTCGAAGCAAACGAGCCCACCTTTTTCTTTTACCTTTTGGGCTAGAATCTTCATGCTCTCACGGACATTATCTGTCATAGCAAGTGAAATACCACAAAAGTGTATAACATCTGCGTTTTCGGCGATCGAATCCAAATCATAATCCGAAATATCTGCAGTGTTAAAGGTGCTCTCTAAACGATTTGTATACGTAACGCGACTCGAACGCTGTCCAAAGCCATTTTCAAGAAAATACATACCAACATATTTTCCGCCTTTGGAAATGAAGTTTCTCCCAATACCTAAGCGATTTAGGAAGGAAATTGCTGCATCCCCTAAAGGGTTATCCGGCAATTTTGTAACAAGATATCCATCATGCCCAAGCTTTGTCATTGCAGAAGCAACATTTACTCCCGTGCCTGAAAAGGAATATTGTAAGGTGTTTGCTTGTGTCAGTAGTTCGTATCCTGGCACCTGCAAACGCATCATTACTTCTCCAAATGCTATAATTTTCTTAGGCATATTTATCAACTAATTTTTTTGTGATCGTTAGTAGTTTTCTAACATCTTCCTCATTCGTTTTTCCACTCTCCCTATCAATAATAGAGGAATATACGTGAGGAATAATTTTAGGCACGTTTGCTTCAAGGGCAATTTCCAATATCTTGGAGAAATTATCCAAGTCAATACCACCAGTTGGTTCTAGAGCAAATCCTTCCTCACCACAAGCTTCGGCAACAGCACGAAATTCCGCTTCATGTTTTAACCCTTTCATAGGGAAGTATTTCAATGCATTTCCACCCATATCACGAACGAGTGCGATTGCAGCTTTGATTGGAACAATAGCAGTCTCACTAGTTCCCGCACTAATCGGTCCGGTAGAAATATTCACATATCCCACTTTATCTGTTGGCGATACAAGGGAATTAATCCAACTATCTTTCTCTCCTAAATTAGCTCGCGTTGCTCCTACCGCTGGGAAAACTTGATTAATATGACTGCCAGGATAGTACTTAGCAATTTCAGCAACCACTGCTGCCTGCCTATTATCACCAGCACCTAATCCAATCGAAACAGCGTCATCAATAGCCGCTCCATATTCCTTCATTGCTGTAACAGCTGCATCTACTGTAGGATAGTCCTTTGAAAGTACTCCAACTAAAACATGTCCCTCTGCAGCCTCAAAGACTTCCTTTGCATTCTCAATACTATTAGCCAAAACATTTAAAGCCACTCTATTTTGATAAAAACGTTTTTCTATATTCATCATTCTTTTTCCTCCTTAGAAAACTTGGCGTTCGCTAGGCCTTAGCGAATGCCTTAGTTGCACTTATGCAGTTTTTTACGACGGGGCGAGTAATCGGGGCCCCAGACGGGAAAGCTTTTTATACTTCCCTTCCCGCTAAAATTGCCTTTAATTCCGCTTCAATTACATAAATGTCATCACCTTGCAATGGACGAGGGTCAATATCAAAGAAACCTTGACGAACCCCGTAATCACGAGTATAAATAGCTATGTCTCCATTTCTTAGCCTATCATTTACCTCTTTTGCTGTTGTTCCCGTAATAGTAGGATCAATTTGAATCCGCGCTCTAAAAATGGCACGCCCAGCTTCATCCTGTACAATCGTCACCTTAACACCATCTATTGATTCGAGCGACGTAAGAACCTGGAGGCTTTCTTTTTCCTTTTCGCTATTATCTTTTTTGACAAAATACTCATCCAATGCTTGCAATAATCCAAAGGTGGTTTCCTTACCGACCTTCATGCTTCTTCCGATACAGTGTAATTGCACCTTTACCCATTCGATATATTCTTTCTTTCCAGCTACAATTCCGGATGTTGGACCTTCAATAGCCTTTGAACCGCTATAAATGGCTAAATCTGATACCTTAACATACTTTTTCAAATCCTCTTCAGCAGCCGCGTCAACGATTAGTGGAACATGATTTTCCTGTGCTACTTCCCAAGCCTCTTCCACTGAAATCATATTTTTTTGAACAGCATGATGAGATTTCACAAATAAAATAGCAGCCGTATTTTCATTAATGGCGTCAGCAATATGCTCCGTTTTCCCTTCATTGGCATAGCCAACTTCAACTAGTTTTCCACCGCCAAGGGAAACCATTGTTTCTACCGGTGCACCGTATTGCACATTATGACCTTTTAGCATAATAATCTCATTTTTTTCAATCGCCTCTTGGTGAAGCTTTTCACTCTTTCGGCGATTCCCTTCCGTTACAATTGCTGCTACCGAAAGTGCAATTCCACTTGAGGCAGAGTTTACGACAACCGCTGCTTCAGATTGAATTAACTCGGCAATATGCGCTCCTGCTTTATCGACTAAATCTGAAATTTCAACATAGTTCTGTCCGCCGATTTTCATGGCTTCCATCACCGTGTCCGTTGGAGCAGAAACACCTAAAATACTCATTCTCCCGCTTGCGTTGATCACTCTCTTTAAACCATATTTAGCATTCATTGTATTCTCCATTGATTACCACTCCTTTTACGACAATCCTTTGGTCTGCTTTTCGCCTTTCTCCTTCAGAATCTATTAAATCTACCGCTTCATCCTCCACTGAAAATAATGTAAGATTTGCGATATCTCCTTTTGAAATTCGTCCAAGAGCAGGTTTATTTAACCATCTTGCAGCACCAACAGTTACAGCTTCGATTACCTCTTTTAATGGATATCCTAAATACAAAAATTTTGTTAGGATACTCGCCATACTGTAAACAGGTCCATGTAGTCGATTTTTCCGATAAATGTCTGTACTGATTGTATTAAATCGGATATCAAATTCTCTCGCTTGTTCTGCAGTCTCAAAAGAAAAGCTTGCATTCCCATGACCTACATCTAAATGGACCCCTCGCTTGATTGCCTCAAGAAACTTAGGAAGAGGTTTTCCTGTATCATCAAATAAATTATTGGATTTCCCATTCAAATAATGGGTAATAACATCGTCTTTCTTAAGTAAATCCAATACATCATTAATATTCGGAGGACCTGATCCAATATGAACCATTAGCGGTAAACCTGTATCCTCGGAAAATTTACGTGCTATTTTTAGAGGTTCTACCCCATTAGTACCAACTACACTTTTACTGATTCTCGCTTTAAGCCCAACAATAAAGTCTTTGTTTTCTTCAACCGCTCTTTTTAATTCATCTTCATTTAGCAAGGTTAGATCTGTTAACTCATCAACCCGCTTTAATCCAATCCGCGAGATATTTAAGAAGGCGAATACATTTGTTTTAGACTCTTTAGAATTACGAACTAAGTCATGTATCCGATCAGCCCCTGTGCTCCCAGCATCTATAATTGTGGTTACTCCTGTTTTATAACCAATCTCGTCTATATCGTCTCCATATGGGTCAAATTCCGGAAAAGCATGTACATGCATATCAATCCAACCACTAGAAACATAAGCATTATTTTTATAATCGATGATTGTTCCGCCGACTCCAGTTCCTGGTGGAGCAATATCTACAATTTTTCTATCTTCTACGACTATATCTACAGAGTTACCTTCTATCATTTTTACATTCTGTAGAACAAATCTGGCTGTCATTTGTATCATCCCTTTTGGTAAGCCTTAGTCAATAAGCATTTTGTTCACGCTTACTTATCTCTTTGCAATAATAGATTAACACGTATTTTTCACCTAGTCAATATAACGTTATAATGTTTAAATGTAAAAGAGTAATTTTTTTCAAACTAAAGTAAAAAAATCTGATACTTCCTTACTCAAGGAAACATCAGATTCACTACAACTTCGAATAAAGCCTATTCTTCCACAAACAACGGCATTAATTCCTGTTTATACACATCAACTAAGCCTATATCTGAGATACGAATTTCTGGTATAACGGTTAATGTTAAAGATGAAAAAGCCATCGCTGGTGCTCGTCTTCCTACTTTTACCCCCATTGATTTAGCCACTTGATTAAATCGTTCTACTTTTACAGCAATTTCCTCAATCGGTTCTGGTGACATTAATCCTGCCAATGGGAGATCTACTTGTGCTTGAACTTCTCCATCTTTAACAAGACATAATCCACCACCTGATCGTTCGAGTTGCTTAATAGCAAGTAACATGTCTTGTGCATTTGTTCCGGCCACGACTAAGTTATGACTATCGTGCGCAACCGTTGTAGCATACGCTCCTTCACGAAGTCCAGAATTTTCAATAACACCTACAAATGGTTTCTTATTTTGTCCGTGCCTACCAATAACCGTTACAAACGCATGATTATCCGGAAGTTTGCTAATTACACCATTCTTCACTTCTACATCCACTTTACCTTTTGCGGTAGTGCCATTTAATTGCATTTCCATTGTGTGTAAAGTTGCAATTCCATCTTTAATCGGCGCTTTAATAATTAAATCTTCCTCCGTTAATTCGGGGATATTCACTGTATTTCTCAATAGCGGAGGAACACTACTTGTGATATCTTCTATAAGTTCGCCGCTTCTCACCATTTGCTTTCCTTCAACGAACACGTCCGTTATTTCCATATCGTCTAGTGAGTCTACTAAGGAAAAATCAGCACGATACCCTGCAGCAATAGCACCACGATCGTTTAGACCATAGCGAATTGCTCCATTGAGAGATGCATAGCGAATGGCTAAAGGGGCTGGAATCCCTTCTTCAATACAACGGCGTACAACGCGATTCATTTGGCCATTTTTCAGCATATCATTTGGTTCTATGTCATCTGTACACATCGCAATATTACTAATGTGAGGTACTTCCCTCCATGCTTCCGCGGCGATAGCTGCAAATTGGCTGATACTGGACTCCCTAATATAAATGAGCATTCCAGCTCTTAACTTTTCTAAGATTTCATCAGTAGAACGGCTCTCATGATCAGAGTTTACCCCTGCAGCTAAGTAAGCAGCGAGATCTCTACCATACACTCTGGGTAGATGACCTTCATTTCTCACACCAGCATCTAACCCTTTTTGGACAATGCCTGCCATTCTTGGATGTTGCTTGATCACACCTACATAATCCATAAGTTCTGCTATACCTACAACATTTGGTAGATGAAGCATGGTTTCTATATCTTTTGGATGAAATTCGGCTCCTGCAGTTTCTAAATTAGGAACTGCTGGCACACAAGAAGGTATCGTAGTAAGGATCTCAACCGGCAAATCCTTACTTGCCTCTATCATGTATTTTACCCCTTCCATTCCCATGACATTACCAATTTCGTGTGGGTCAATCACTGCAACCGTTGTTCCGTGACGCAGGACTGCTCGGGCAAACATATCAGGCGGAATCATCGTGCTCTCAATATGTACGTGGCAATCAATTAGACCTGGAATTGCATATTTCCCTTTTGCTTCCATTTCCTCTTTCCCTATCATTTGAAAAGATGGCTCGTTATCCTTATACGTAGCAATAGCTGCAAATCTATCTTCTTTCACTCCGATATCGGCTTTATATATTTCTGCAGTGAACACATTTACTAGATTTACTTCGCGAATCACCAAATCCATTTCTTCATCGCCTCTTGCGGCGGCAACGATATGTTCTCGTGTATACATCATTAAAAAACCTCCTCGTCATAAATATTAATGTGCTAAGGAAACAAAATAAGCAATTAAAGGAATCAATAAAATGTATAGACCCCAATGTAATTCTTTATGTCTGCCAGATAAAAGTTTAAGAACAACATAAATAATAATTCCAGCAGCAATCCCATTACCAAAATTAAATGTAAAGATTGTGATAACAATCGTCATAAATGCAGGCAATGATTCTGTCACATCATTAAAATTAATATTTCGTACAGAAGAAAGCATTGTTAACCCAACTAATATTAACGCTGGAGCAGTTGCCTCTGTGGGTATAATTAAAATTAATGGAGTGATGAACAAAGTTAATAGAAATAAAATCCCAGTCGCTACGGATGTTAATCCAGTTCGACCACCTGCTTCTACTCCCGCTGCCGATTCGACATAGGTCGACATTACTGGAACAGAAAAAAGCGATCCTAATACCGTACCACCCGCATCCACTACGAATGGTTTATCAATATTCGGTAAATTTCCGTTCTTGTCTAACATATTTCCTTTACTTGCAACACCCAAAAATGTTCCAAGACTAGAGAAAAAATCTGGTATGAAAAAAGCTAAAATTAATGGAAAGTAGGCTAATTTTAAAGCTCCCATAATATCTAGTTGAAATGCAATTGGAGCTATACTTTCCGGCATCGAAAAAATCTTATCTGGAATAGTTGTAACTCCCATTGGAATACCAATCAACGTAACAATCACGATACCGATAAGTAAATGACCACGAACATTTCTTGCTAATAGTACACTCATAATTAAAAAGCCAATTAATGCTAATATTGCGTTTGGAGAACCAATATCCCCCAGTTGCAGTGAGTTAGACTTTTCACTAGCAACGACGAGCCCCGCGTTACGAAAACCAATTAACGCAATAAATAATCCTACACCTGCCCCAACCGATAGTTTAATAGCTGGAGGCATTAGTTTTACTATAAGCTGGCGTAATCCTAAAACGGTAAACAGGACAAATAGTATCCCAGATATGAATACCATTCCCATACCAACCTGCCATGGTATGCCCTCCGAGACAACTAAGGTTATGGCAAGGAAACCTACAGACCCTAATCCTGGACCAAGGGCAAAAGGACGATTACTATATAATCCCATAATAATGGTAACAATACCAGTCATCAGAATAACCGCAACGGTTACAGGCCCTTTTGGCATCCCCGCTTCTTCTAGCATACCCGGTACAACAATCAACACATATAACATCGTCATAAAGACAGTTAGTCCAGCCGTCACTTCCGTCTGCACATTTGTCTGATGCGAATTCAATTTAAAAATTCTTTCTGTCCATTCCTTCATGTCTATACTCCTCTCAAAATGTACAAAAAACCCGAACATTATACAGTAATACAACAAAATTGTTCGCCTTTATGTTTCAAACTTATCAACAAACTTTTAAATTGTCAATATATTTTTAGAATAACTTCAAAGGAATGTATGTATTTATAGGATTATATCTATCATTTTTATCCTCTACAGGTAATTAGCGTTATAAAACACGAACAATTAAAAAAGAAAGCTAAAAAGACACACAGTAAACGAATTTGCTTACTGTGTGTCTTTTGTATATTAACCCAATTGAATCCGTCTTAACGAGTCCGTTCCACGGTAATACCTTCATAATCCTGAGTATGGTTTAACTTTGTACAGTTTCTACCACGTTTCCTTTTCTGCTAGCTTTCTCTTTATTTAGGCTCAGCATGATGAGGAAGGAGATGATATAAAGAATCGCTAAGTAAATCATTGCCATTGTCATATTATAATGTTGTAAAATAAATCCAACTAAAATTGGAGATAACCCACCAACTGCACGTCCAAAGTTGAAAATGGTATTCGTTGCAGTACTGCGAATTTTCGCAGGATAAAAACTACTTATTAACGCTCCATAGCCAGCAAACATTCCGTTCGAGAAGAAACCTACGATCGCACCACCAATTAATACACCCGCACTACCTGTTGCGAATGAGTAAAGAAATACTGCACTAGCAGAGGCAAGTAGAAACAATCCATAGGCACGCTTTGCACCAAATTTGTCCATAATCATTCCAAAGGTCAACATTCCAATAATCATACCGACCGCAGTACTAATCGTCCAAAGTGCAGAGCTTGATACAGATAGCCCCTGTGATTCTTGGAGCATAGAAGGAAGCCAAATCATTAAACCATTATATCCAGCAATCTGAACAGTTGCCATAATGGCTAAAGAAATCGTTGTAATTGCTATTCTTGGTGTGGCAAACAATTGAATTAATTTACCTTTTTCTTTCTTTTGTTCCTCTTTATTATCCTTTTGTGCTTTCAACCATTCCGGAGATTCGTCTAAGTTTCTTCGTACGATAAAGGCAAAAATAACTGGAATCACACCAACTAAGAATAATGCCCTCCATCCAAAAGTAGGTAGTATCATGGCACTTAAAAATGCTGCTAAAATCACTCCGTATTGTGCCCCAACACTTACATAAGATGAAGCTCTTCCTTGTTTACTTTTAGGCCATGCTTCTGCCACTAATGCCATTCCAATTCCATATTCTCCACCTGCACCAAGCCCAGCAATAAACCTAAAAATATATACCTGTTCTATACTTGTCGCAACAGCAGTTAATGCTGTTCCAATTGCAAATAAGAAAATCGTATACGTGAAAACTTTCACACGGCCAAATTTATCCGCTAAAATCCCAAATATCATTCCACCAAGCAACATTCCAATATTTGTTATGGAAGAAATAAAACCACCAGTTGCAAGATCGATATTAAATTCAGCAACAATCATAGACATTGCAAATGATATGAACATAATATCCATACCTTCTAATGTCAAACCAGTTACGGATGCTACTACTGTTTTTTTACGATAATCCATCGTTTTCCCTCCATATTCGTATCATGTGTTTTTTTTAGAAAGGAAAGGATAAAACCTTCCTACTCCATTTGTGAAGCAAGGGAGGGAATGGAAACTTATCTAACATTTCCATTCTCTTTTCAAGTCTCACAGAACTTTGATTTAAAAGAGATTAAATCAAATATATTAAAAATGCCCTTTTGTCTCAGAGACAAAAGGGCATAAGAAAGCATACTTCTATTCCGTGCACCCTTTTGGCCTCTCTGGACCCAATTAAAGGTTTTATTTGTACTTATACTATCACGTTAGTAATTTAGTTACAATAGAAAATTTTGGTTTTAAAATCACTTTAAAATCTGGTATTCAAGAAATCAATGGGTTAATGCCGTGATTACTAGATTAGTCTCTTCGATTAACGAATTCATGAGCACAAGTATCGAATTAATTTTTTACATCTTAACCTAAACAAAAACCCCGAACCAATTTGTTCAGGGCTTTGACTATTTTTACTTTTCCTTTTGTTCAACAGATGCACCAATAAAGCCTTTAAACAAGCTTTGCGCTCTTGTTGGACGTGATGTGAATTCAGGATGGAATTGACAAGCAACAAACCATGGATGATCTTTTAATTCGATTGTTTCAACTAATCTTCCATCTGGGCTTGTACCAGAAAAAATAAAGCCTGCTTCTTCCATTTGTTCACGGTAATCATTATTAAATTCATAGCGATGACGGTGGCGTTCTTCCACTAAATCCGCTCCATCATATGCCGCTTTTGCTTTCGTTCCATCCACTAATTTACATGGATAAGCACCTAAACGAAGTGTACCGCCTAAATCCTCTACACCTTTTTGCTCCGGTAAAAGGTCAATGATTGGGTGTGGAGTTTGTGGATCAATTTCTGAAGAATGTGCACCTTCTAATCCAAGAACATTACGAGCAAATTCTACCGATGCTAACTGCATTCCAAGGCAAATCCCGAAAAATGGGATGTTATTTTCACGTGCATAGCGGATAGCAGAAATTTTACCTTCAATTCCACGATCACCAAATCCACCAGGAACTAGAATTCCGTCTACGCTTTTCAATTCTTCTTTAATACCATCTTCTGTTAATCTTTCTGAATTAATCCAATGTACATTAATGTCAGCATTGTACACATAACCAGCATGTTTTAAGGATTCCACAACAGAAATATACGCATCTTGAAGTTCTACATATTTACCTACTAAACCAATATTAACGGTTTTAGAAAGATTTCTTACTTTGGAAACAAGTGTTTTCCACTCTTCCATATTTGCCGGACTACAATCTAAGCCAAAGTGATCACAAGTTAATTGGTCTAATTTTTGTTCTTGTAATGTAAGTGGAACTTGGTATAGTGTATCCGCATCAGGCATTTCGATAACAGCTTTTTCATCAATATCACAAAATAGGGAAATCTTTTCTTTCATTTCTTTGCTAATTGGTTCTTCTGTTCGAAGTACGACAACGTTAGGTTGAATACCTAAAGAACGTAATTCTTTCACACTATGTTGAGTTGGCTTTGTCTTTAGTTCTCCAGCTGCTTTAATGTATGGAACAAGTGTACAATGTACATACATCACACTGTTTCTTCCCACATCATTTTTAATTTGGCGAATAGCTTCTAAGAATGGTAAAGACTCAATATCACCAACTGTTCCACCAATTTCCGTAATAACGACATCTGCTTTCGTTGCCTCTCCAGCACGAAATACTTGGTCTTTAATTTCATTTGTTATATGAGGGATAACTTGAACGGTACCACCTAAATAGTCGCCGCGTCTTTCTTTTCGTATCACACTAGAATAGACCTTCCCCGTTGTAATATTGCTATATTTATTTAAATTAATATCAATAAAACGTTCATAATGGCCCAAGTCTAAATCTGTTTCTGCTCCATCTTCTGTCACGAAAACTTCACCGTGTTGATATGGACTCATTGTACCCGGATCAACGTTAATGTATGGGTCAAATTTTTGAATCGTTACTTTCAGACCACGGTTTTTTAATAATCGGCCTAGTGAAGCAGCTGTTATGCCTTTTCCAAGTGAAGATACAACCCCACCTGTTACAAAAATATACTTCGTCAAAATTCATCCCTCTTTCTTAGGTTGTTCGTTTAAGTGCGTGTTCAAAAAGGAAGATGAAAAGAACCGAGGTCGGCTAAATGCGCAATTTCCTATTACAACACTGCCCCTACATAGGGGTATGTCATTTTCACCGGCCTTTTTGAACATCCTCTCTTTAAACCTATTTTGTACTAATAAAGTAATAAAATGAGTTCTAATGGAAAAAATCTGCAACAATCATAAAAGCTTCCCAGCACTTATGGTAAGGAGACGTGGAAAGCTATTATAATCAATACAGATTCTAAGGTTAATAAAAAATAAAAAGCGCCTCCCTTAAAACCAGTAGGGAGACGCTATGTTCCTGTCAAATAGAGCCCAAGTAAAATTGTACTCACTAGTTCAATAAAAGTCAATAATTGTTTTTAGAGGTTGTTCAAAAAGTCCGGTAATAAAATCCCACCGTTTATTTCTCTTCCTCTTCTTCTTCGTCATCAAGCTCTTCATCGTCGAATTCTTCATCTATCTCTTCTTCATCCTCATCAAAGTCATCGAATTCATCTAAGTCCGGATCTAATTCCTCATCATCTTCGTCCAGATCCTCAGCTTCGTCATCGAAAACCTCATCGATGTCTTCATCTTCAAGAAGATCGTCTTCCTCCTCGAAGTCCTCTTCTTCATCAATTTCCTCTTCTTTACGCTTTTTCTTCGTTGCCTTTTTCTTTTTCTTCTTAGGAGTATGTACTTCTTCGTCTGCTTGCTCGATTGGGTACCAACGTTTTAATCCCCACATATTAGAACCTAATGTTGTGAATCGTCCATCGACGTTTAAATCTGTATAAAATTGTGCTATTTTTTCTTCCTTTTCGGCTTCAGAAAAACCTTTTACTTCTGCAACTTTGTCAAAAACGTCCTTGAAGTGTAGGGCTTTTTTCTCTTCTTTTAAGATAATACTTGCCAATTCTAACATGGACATATTTTCAATTTGTTCCGGGCTATAATCTTTTAAGCTCACGGTTAGCACTCCTTTGACTTGTATAATGATGGCTTAAATGCCTTCTAGATTTAACCATTGTAGACGATGTTCAAAAAGTTCCTCCTTTTTGAACATGTACTTGTAATGACTATATTTAACTACAATGCAATATGCTTTTCAAGAGACATACCTAACATTATAAACAAACTTGTATCGTTTATGCCTTATTTTAACATAAAAAAGTTGAGAAAATAACTCTTCTCAACTTTAATAATCGAGATCATGTACCTTGTATTCTTTCAAGCTTTTCACCTTTTGCCATTATTACTTTATATTCCTTACATATTTCTTCTATACTGTCCGCCAACTTCGTATAGTGCTTTGGTGATTTGGCCGAGGCTAGCTACTTTTACGGTATCCATTAGTTCTTCAAAAATATTTCCTCCAGAAGCTGCTACTTCTTTTAACCGTTCCAATGCTTCTGGTGTTTGTGCTTGATGTTTTTCTTGAAATTTTTTCAATTCGACAATCTGATGTTGTTTTTCTTCTTGAGTGGCACGCGCAAGTTCCATGGAATCAATTTCTTCATCCGATGTTGGGTTTGGATTTAAGTATGTGTTCACACCAATAATTGGAAGCTCACCAGAGTGTTTCTTACTCTCATAGTAAAGGGACTCTTCTTGAATCTTTCCACGTTGGTATTGGCGTTCCATTGCTCCTAGTACCCCACCACGATCATTCATTCGTTCAAATTCTTGTAAGACAGCTTCTTCCACTAAATCTGTAAGCTCCTCTATAATGAATGAACCTTGAAGTGGATTTTCATTTTTCGTATAACCAAACTCTTTATTAATAATCATTTGAATTGCCATGGCACGACGAACCGACTCTTCCGTTGGCGTTGTAATCGCCTCATCATAGGCATTCGTATGCAGTGAGTTTGTATTATCTTGGATTGCAAGTAACGCCTGTAAAGTTGTTCGAATATCATTAAAATCAATTTCTTGGGCATGTAAGGAACGTCCGGAAGTTTGGATGTGATATTTCAACTTTTGACTACGTTCATTTGCACCATATTTATCACGCATCACAATGGCCCAAATTCTTCTTGCCACCCTTCCAATAACGGTATATTCCGGGTCTAGACCATTTGAGAAGAAGAAGGATAAATTCGGTGCAAACTTATTAATATCCATTCCTCTACTTAAATAATATTCTACATACGTAAAACCATTTGCTAGTGTAAATGCCAACTGAGTAATTGGATTCGCGCCCGCTTCTGCAATATGATAGCCGGAAATCGAAACAGAGTAATAATTTCGCACATTCTTATCAATGAAATATTGTTGAATATCTCCCATCATTCGAAGCGCAAATTCCGTAGAGAAAATGCATGTATTTTGTCCTTGGTCCTCTTTCAAAATATCTGCTTGAACCGTGCCACGGACAACTGATAATGTATCTGCTTTAATTTTTTCTAATTCTTCTTTACTAGGCTCACGACCTTGTTCCTCTTTAAACTTATCCACCTGTTGATCAATCGCTGTATTAAAATACATCGCTAAAATGATTGGTGCTGGACCATTAATCGTCATCGATACAGAGGTTAGCGGATCTGTTAAATCAAAACCAGCATAAAGTTTTTTCATATCATCTAAAGTACAAACATTCACACCACTTTCTCCAACTTTCCCGAATATATCTGGTCGGTAAGCTGGATCCTCTCCGTACAATGTTACGGAATCAAATGCAGTAGATAGCCGTTTGGCATCATCATTCTTAGATAAATAATGGAATCTTCGGTTTGTTCTTTCTGGTGTTCCTTCCCCAGCAAATTGTCTGGTAGGATCTTCCCCTTCTCGTTTGAACGGGAACACCCCAGCAGTGAATGGGAATGCGCCAGGTACATTTTCCTTTAGCATCCACATTAATCGCTCTCCCCAATCTTGATATTTCGGAAAAGCAACTTTAGGAATCTTAAGACCTGACAAAGATTCTGTCGTAATATCCATTTCAATCTCTTTATTACGAACTTGGAAAGTCATTTTGTCTCCACTATATCGATCCTTTAAGGCATCCCAAGAATCTAATAGCTTCTTCGCAGTTGGATTTAATTGTTCCTCATAACGATCCAATGTCTGTTTTAAATTCGTTAAAACACCTTCTCGTTTAAAGGTCTTCACTTCTGTAGCCGCTGCCATTTCCTCATCCAACATTTCTATCGCTTCTTCGTGCTCGATTGCCTTCATGGCTCCATCTAATTGATATAATTTACGAGCAATTGTACTTTGTTTTTCAGCATCTTCGTGATATTTACGAACGTAATCTGCAATCTCACGTAAATAGTGGCGACGATCATTGGTGATAATACGATTATGTTTTTCGGCAATTCGATTCCTTTCAAAATCAACAGACACATTCCATTCATAACGTTCATTCAGCGTGTCGATTATAGCAGCAAATAATGCATTGGTTCCTTCATCATTAAACTGACTAGCAATCGTACCAAAGACAGGGAATTTTTCCTTCTCTTGTTGAAATAACATACGGCTACGTTCATATTGTTTACGAACTTGATTTAAGGCGTCTTCAGAACCCTTTTGTTCAAATTTATTAATCACGATAAAGTCTGCATAATCAATCATATCAATTTTCTCTAATTGAGTCGGTGCCCCGTATTCAGACGTCATGACATACATGGATAGGTCTGTAATGTCCGTTATAGCGGCGTCTCCTTGCCCAATTCCACTCGTTTCCACAATGATAAAGTCAAATCCAGAGGCTTTGACAACATCAATGACATCTTGAATCGCTTTGGATAATTCCGTTCTAGAATCTCTTGTCGCTAAGGAACGCATATAAACACGGTCGCTAAAAATAGCGTTCATACGGATTCGGTCACCTAGTAAGGCCCCACCCGTTTTCCTTTTCGTCGGATCGATGGAAATAATCGCTACTTTCTTATCTAAAACTTCATTCATAAATCGACGAATTAATTCGTCCGTTAAGGAACTTTTTCCTGCTCCACCAGTACCTGTAATCCCAAGAACAGGTGTATTTGGTCTCGCTTTTTCTTTTAGCTTGTTTACTACACGTTGTTTTTCTTCCAAATCTGTTTCTTCCGATTCAACAAATGTAATAAACTTAGCCATTGCATTTCGATCACCTTGAAGAAGTTTCTCCATGTCTTTCTCCAAATCAATTGGCGGTATAAAATCACATAATTCTAGCATTTTGTTAATCATACCTTGCAGTCCGTACTTACGACCATCTTCAGGTGAGAAAATCCAAGAAACTCCATAGTTATGCAATTCTTTAATTTCTCTTGGGATAATTACCCCTCCTCCACCACCAAACACTTTAATGTGGCTCGCTCCCAATTCCTTTAATAAATCAATCATATATTTAAAATATTCCACGTGCCCACCTTGATAAGATGAAATCGCAATACCTTGAACATCTTCTTGAATTGCTGCATGAACTACTTCTTCTACCGAGCGATTATGACCAAGATGAACTACCTCTGCTCCACTAGCTTGGATAATTCTTCTCATGATATTAATGGATGCATCATGCCCATCAAATAAACTTGACGCAGTTACAAAACGAACAGGATTTTTCGGACGGTACACTTCTACTTGTTCCACTGTATTTCCCCCTTCCATTTACTTTTCAGCGGCCCTTAACATCGCATTGATTTGCAAATGAATATACTCTTCAAGTGAAAATTGCTTTTGTAAAATCCATCTGCGAAATCCCCACATATGACCTTGAACAAAAATATTATTCGCTAAAATAACCGCTTCTTGCTTCGTTATTTGTTCAGGAATACAATTTAGAATTACCTTTTCCAGTATATCCACCATATTCCGCTCTTTTTGCAATATATAACCTCTTGTTTCTTGCTTTAAAGACTTCGCTTCCTGATATAGAATTAAAATTTCCTCTTGTAAGTCATCCATTAAATAAAAATAGGATTCAATAACTTTCACTAAACTCTCGCGGGAAGGCTGCTCTAATTCAAAAGCATTCTCTATTCGTTCTCGGACTTGTTCATATATCGCATCACAAGTTAGATATAAGACATCTTCTTTCGTTCGAATGTATTCATAAAGTGTTCCAATACTAAAACCAGATGCTTTTGCAATTTCTCTTGTTGTTGTCCGGTGGAAGCCCTTTTCTTTAAACAACGAAATAGCACCTTTTATCATTTGATCTCGGCGTTTTTTAATGAGTTCTTGGTCCTTTACGTTGGATACCACTTTATTTTTACTCAACCTTCTCAGCCTCCTTCCACTTCACTAATACATCTTTCGCAAGCTTATACGGATCATTCATGGAGTCCATCGCTGGAAGGTTGTTGTCATGATCATGCTCAATAAAGGTTTTCACCTCGCGCCAAATTTCTTCTCGAATTAACTCGTATACCTCTAATTCGAATTGAGCATTCCTTTTTCGTTTTCCTTCTTGTGTCGAATATAAATAATCGTGATGTTCCTTGATTTTCTCCCATAATTCATCTATACCTTCATTTTGGGTGGTTATTGTTTTCACAATCTCTACCATATGATCTTCCGTTGCAGTCATCATGACAAGTTCCCTTAATAACCGCTTCAGCTTTCTAACCCCATCTAAATCCGCTTTGTTTATAACAAATAGATCAGCGATTTCCATGATTCCTGCTTTAAAAATTTGTAGAACATCTCCGCTATTAGGAGTTAAGACAACAGCTGTTGTATCTACTATTTTCATAATGTCTAATTCCGATTGGCCTACCCCAACGGTTTCAACAATGACAACATCAAATCCAAACGCATCACATATTCGAACGGCATCTTTAGTTGCCCGTGCAAGTCCACCTAAGCTACCACGTGTTGCCATACTTCTTATGTACACACCATCATCGATAAAATGTTCATTCATTCGAACCCGATCCCCCAGTAATGCCCCTCCACTAAATGGACTTGTTGGATCAACCGCTATAACAGCAACCGTTTTTCCTTCCTTTCGAATCTGTGAGATTAACCGATTCACAAGGGAACTTTTCCCAGCACCCGGAGAACCCGTTAACCCTACATATATTGCTTGCTTTTGTAAAGAAAAGACATCACTAAGAAGTTCTAATTTGTCAGGATGGTCATTTTCTACCATTGTGATTGCTCTTGCTAATGCACGCACTTCCTTGTTTTTTATCCGTTCTACTATTTCATGCATTTTTTACTTCCTTTCAAATTACATCTATTCGTTCATTTGGTAAGGTTGTTGTATTTTATCCGAAGCCCATATACACTTCTAGTACAGGACCTATTTCTGCTAAAAAGGCCTTCGGGCGACCACCTTACACATGTAGATGAACCACCTTTCTGAAATATCAGCATTCACCCACGGGATATTGGCACTAATCCCCGGATATCAGCATTCACCCCCAGAATATCGGCACTAATCCACGGATATCAGCATTAATCCACGGAATATCAGCACTAATCCACGGATATCAGCATTCACCCACGGAATATCGGCACTAATCCACGGATATCAGCATTAATCCCCAGAATATCGGCACTAATCCACGGATATCAGCATTCGTCCCCGGAATATCGGCACTAATCCTGGGATATCAGCATTCACCCTCAGAATATCGGCACTAATCCACGGATATCAGCATTCACCCCCAGAATATCGGCACTAATCCACGGATATCAGCATTCACCCACGGAATATCGGCACTAATCCACGGATATCAGCATTCGTTTATCTTTATCAGCCAATTAATTATTTAGTAACCATTCTTCCGATAACCAATCGTTGGATTTCATTGGTACCTTCATAAATTTGTGTGATTTTTGCATCACGCATATAGCGCTCAACAGGATAATCCTTCGTATAACCATATCCACCAAAAATTTGAACTGCTTCCACCGTTGCTTTCATTGCGGTATCTCCAGCAAAGAGTTTCGACATGGCCGATGCTTTTCCATATGGAAGACCTTCTGATTCTAGCCAGGCTGCTTGATATGTTAATAGTCTTGCAGCTTCTATTTCGGTAGCCATGTCTGCAAGTTTAAAAGAAATTCCTTGGTTTGCTGCAATTGGTTTACCAAATTGTTCACGTTCTTTTGCATAGTTCACGGCTGCATCAAGAGCACCTTGTGCAATTCCAAGGGCTTGAGCCGCAATTCCATTTCTTCCACCGTCCAGTGTAGTCATGGCAATTTTAAATCCGTCACCTTCTGCACCTAACATGTTCTCTTTCGGTATACGGCAATTTTCAAAAATAAGTTCTGTCGTCGGGGATGAACGAATACCGAGTTTCTTTTCTTTCTTACCAAAAGAGAATCCCTCTGTTCCTTTTTCCACTATAAACGCACTAATCCCTTTATGCTTTGCATCTGAATCGGTCTTTGCGAATACAATATAAATATCTGCTACTCCACCGTTTGTAATCCATACTTTACTTCCACTTAAGATGTAATCGTTGCCATCTCTTTTCGCGACTGTTTTCATTGAAGCAACGTCACTTCCAGCTCCCGGCTCAGATAAAGCATACGCTCCTAATGCTTCACCAGTTGCTAGACGCGTTAGGAAGTTTTTCTTTTGCTGTTCATTTCCATATTTAAAAATTGGCCAACTTGCTAGGGAAAGATGTGCAGATAAGGTAACTCCTGTTGAGGCACATACTCGCGACAATTCTTCCACTGCGATGACATAGCTCACATAATCTGATTCAATCCCACCGTACTCTTCTGGCCAAGGGATTCCTGTTAAACCGAGCTCAGCCATTTTGTCGAATATGCTTCTATCAAAACGTTCTTCTTCATCACGTTCTGCTGCTGTAGGTTCTACTTCGTTTTCTGCAAAATCTCGGACCATTTTTCTTAACATTTGTTGTTCTTCTGTTAATTGGAAATTCACTATTTATCCCCCTCGTTTCTATAAATCAGTTATTTAGTAATTGATTTGCTATAACTATATGTTGAATCTCATTTGTTCCCTCATAGATTTGCGTTACCTTTGCATCGCGGAAGTATCGTTCTATCGGGAAGTCTTCTGTATATCCGTTTCCGCCAAAGATTTGCACTGCTTCGATTGCTAATCTCATAGCTGTATTGGAAGCATACATTTTCGCCATGGATGCCTCTTTAGCGCAATTTTGGCCTCTATCCACTAGAGATGCCGCATGGTAGACTAACAGTTTCGCTGCCTCTACTTCCGTTGCCATATCAGCTAATTTAAAAGATATTCCTTGGTTTGCTGCAATCGGTTTGCCAAATTGTTGTCTTTCTTTTGCATAGTCAATCGCATGTTGTAATGCCCCTTCTGCAATACCAAGGGATTGTGCGCCAATGCCAATTCGCCCTACATTTAAGTTAGACATGGCAATCTTAAATCCTTCCCCTAATTTACCTAAAAGCTGTTTTTTTGGAACGATACAATTGTCAAAGCTTAACTGTACCGTGTTAGAACCGTGGAGCCCCATTTTCTTTTCTTTTTTCCCTATCTGCAGTCCATTAGCGTCTTTTTCCACAATAAAGGCACTAATTTCATCTTTCTCTGTTCTAGCAAAAGTAATATACGTATCCGCTTCCCCACCATTGGTTATAAAGACTTTTGATCCATTTAACACGAAATGATCGCCATTATCTTTTGCGGTTGTTTTTAAGCTTTTCACATCTGAACCGGAACCTGGCTCTGTCAATGCAAAAGCCCCTAAATATTCCCCTGATGCTAGTTTTGGAATGTAGTGCCTTTTCTGTTCATCAGTGCCAAAATTAAGAATCGGATTGGTGCCAACAGAAGAGTGAACCGATAGTATTACCCCTAATACGGGACTTACTTTAGACAATTCATGAATAGCAATGATATAAGTAGTGAAATCCATCCCACTCCCACCATACTTTTCTGGAATGGAAATCCCCATTAAACCGAGTTTCCCCATTTTCTCAACTATTTCTTTTGGAAATCGATCCTCTGTTTCCATCCTACCAATCTCTTTGGCTACTTCTTTCTCAGTAAAACCACGGACCATCTTACATATCATTTCTTGTTCTTCTGTAAAACGTAGCTCCATCTGTACAGCCCCCTATTAGGTGCAATTAACTATATTCATAAAATCCTCTAGCCGTTTTCTTACCGAGCCACCCAGCTTTTACATATTTTCGAAGTAATGGACATGGGCGGTATTTACTGTCCCCCAATCCTTCGTGAAGAACTTCCATAATGGATAAGCATGTATCTAATCCAATAAAATCGGCTAATTGAAGTGGTCCCATTGGATGATTCATCCCTAATTTCATTACTGTATCTACATCTTCTGGTGAGGCAACCCCCTCATAGACGGTATAAATTGCCTCATTAATCATCGGTAATAAAATCCGATTCGATACGAAACCAGGGAAATCATTCACTTCCACCGATATCTTATTTAATTGTTTCGAAGTATAAGCAATAGTGTTATATGTTTCATCACTCGTCGCAAGCCCTCTAATAATTTCCACTAACTTCATCACTGGAACTGGATTCATAAAATGCATCCCGATTACCTTTTCCGGACGATTGGTTACCGCTGCAATTTCTGTTATCGGAAGCGAAGACGTATTGGATGCTAATATGGTATGCTTCGGAGCAATTTGATCTAATTCCTTAAAAACACTCATCTTCGCTTCCATACTCTCCACAATTGCCTCAACGACAAGGTCACAATCTCCAGCATCTTTTATCCTTTCAGAAGTAGATAATCGACTTAATGCATCCGCTTTGTTTTTTTCCGTTATCTTTCCTTTTGCAACATCTTTACTTAAAACCTTCTCAATAAAGCGAATCCCCTTTTGCAATGCTTCTTGATTTAGATCATTTAATATAACTTCATAGCCAGATTGAGCAAATACTTGTGCGATACCTGAGCCCATTTGTCCTGCACCAACTACCATTACTTTTTGAATGCTCATTTTTTTGCCTCCAAATTTTTAAATAGATTAATACTTTACTTGAATTATTGTTTTGGCACTTCAATTAAGATGGCATCTCCTTGACCGCCACCACTACAAATTGCAGCAATTCCCAGTCCTCCACCCCGTCGTTTTAATTCGTAAATTAACGTTAGGATAATACGTGCACCACTAGCTCCTATTGGATGCCCTAGTGCAACCGCACCACCATTTACATTTAGTTTCTCCGGATCCACCTTAGCTATTAGCCCACTTGCTAATGCTACAGCAGCAAATGCTTCATTAATTTCAAATAAATCTATATCCTCAATGGAATACCCCGTCTTTTCTAATAGTCTATTGATAACAACCCCCGGCGTTTGTGGAAAGTTCTTCGCTTCTACCGCGACTTCTGCATGACCTATAATAGTAGCTAATGGAGTTTTCCCTAATCTTTCAGCTTTCTCATCCGACATTAAAACAAATGCACCTGCGCCATCGTTAATTCCTGGTGCGTTCCCGGCAGTGATTGTTCCATCTTTATCAAAAGCTGGGCGTAAGGTTGCAAGTTTTTCAACTGTTGTATCTTTTCTTGGAGCTTCATCTGTATCTACTAGAATTGGATTACTCTTACGTTGCGGGATTTCAACAGCAACGATTTCCTCTTTAAATTTCCCAGATTCTATTGCTTCGATTGCTTTCATATGGCTTCGGTATGCCCATTCGTCTTGAGCTTCTCTTGTTAGGTTAAATTCTTCTGCTGTGGAATTCCCGTATGTCCCCATGTGAACGCCTGTAAAGGAGCATGATAATCCATCATGAATCATTAAATCTTTTATCTTACTATCTCCCATTCGACTCCCCCATCTTGCGTCTGGCATGAAATATGGTGCATTGGACATACTTTCCATTCCACCGGCAACGATCACTTCTTCGTCTCCTAAGCGAATAAGCTGATCGGCTAATGTAACAGCTCTTAATCCTGAGGCACAGACTTTATTAATCGTTTCTGTTTTTACTTCCCAAGGGATTCCTGCTTCCCTTGCTGCTTGGCGAGACGGGATTTGTCCTTGACCACCTTGTAGTACAGTTCCGATAATGACTTCATCTACTTCTGACCCGTCTAATTCCGCTCGATTTAATGCTTCTTCTATCACTTTTCCGCCTAGTTGAGGTGCAGTTAAAGCTTTTAGGGCTCCTCCAAATTTTCCAAAAGGTGTTCTTGCTCCAGAAACGATTACGGTTTTCTTCACTTAAAACTCCCCTTTTTATATATAAATTTGACCGACTGAGCATTCGTTCAGTTTCCTTACTTTCAGAAAGGGGGATGTTGTTTCCCCCTTTCATACTAACTTATGCCATTACTACTTCCTTCTCTTCTACTAAAACAGATAGGGCTAGGATTTCAGCCACATCCATGGTACTGATGTCTTCTTCCACTTCTTTGGCTTTGGTTCCGTCGCTTAACATGGTTAGACAGAATGGACATGCACTTGAGATCATCGATGGATTAACGGCTAGTGCTTGTTCTGTACGTGCAACGTTGATACGGTTTCCAGTTGTATCTTCTGCCCACATCAGGCCACCACCAGCCCCGCAGCACATTCCATTTTCACGACTACGATCCATTTCTACCAATTCAAGCCCAGGAATAGATTGCAAGATTTCTCTTGGCGGGTCGTATACGCCGTTATATCTTCCTAGATAACAAGAGTCATGGTATGTTAAACGTTCGTTAATTTCACGTTTTGGTGCTAATTTTCCAGATTTCACAAGGTCATATAATAATTGCGTATGGTGATATACCTCTGCTTCATATCCGAAATCAGGGTACTCATTTTTGAAAATATTATAAGCGTGTGGATCAATGGTAACAATCTTCTTCACGCCATGTTTTTCAAATGTCTTAATATTTTTCTCAGCAATTTCTTGGAATAAGAATTCATTACCGATACGACGTGCTGTATCCCCAGAATTTGCTTCTTGGTTACCAAGAATGGCAAAGCTAATTCCCGCTTTGTTCATTAGTTTGGCAAATGCGATAGCAATCTTCTGACTGCGGCTATCATACGCCCCCATTGAACTAACCCAGAATAAATATTCGAATTCTTTTCCTTCCTTTTTCAATTCTTTAACAGTCGGTACATAAATCGATTCATCTTCATCACGCCATTTAATACGGTCTTTTTTCGATAATCCCCATGGGTTTCCTTGACGTTCGATATTCATGACCGCACGTTGTACATCAGAATCCATCTTTCCTTCCGTCATCACTAAGTAGCGACGCATATCCATGATTGTTCCAACATGCTCATTTGTTACTGGACAAGCATCTTCACAGTTTCGGCAAGTTGTACATGCATTAAGTTCAGCTTCTGTAATAACGTCACCAATTAGGCTTACTTCTTGAATCGTTGCAGCTGCTTCTCCACCAGCACTTGCTTGATTTCCAGCTGTATTAGAAAATGCATATGCAGGTACCCAAGCTGATTTGCCAGTAACTGCTGCTCCTTTTTCAGTTAAATGGTCTCTGAGCTTGATCATAATATCCATTGGGGAAAGCATTTTACCAGTACCGGCTGCTGGACATACATCTGTACAACGTCCACATTCTACACAAGCATAAAAGTCTAACATTTGGAATTGCTCAAAGTCTTCTACCTTCCCAACACCAAAGGAAATTTCCTCTTCGCTTTCCTCAGATTCCTCATCCATATCGAAATCAAGTTTTTCCAATTTACCAGGTACTTTCTTACTTAAGAAGACATTAATTGGTGCTGCAAGTAAGTGCGCGTGTTTGGACTGTGGTACATAGACTAAGAAAGACAGTAGTGTAATCGTATGTACCCACCATGCGACATAAAAAAGTACTGCCGCTGCTTCTGGAGATAAAAAACCGAAGATCGTTGCAATGACACTTGCAACAGGTTCTGTCCAACCCGCTTCCGCTCCATGCCAAATCATCGCCATTCCATTTCCGAATAAAACGGAAAGCATTAATGTTCCGATAAAAATAAGCACAAGTCCAGCTTTAAATCCCCTTTTCAAGCGAACAATCTTCTCAATATAACGACGGTAGAACGCCCAAATAACTGCAACGAGAATCATTAATGTTACAAGTTCTTGGAAAAAGACAAATCCCGGATAGAACATGCCAAATGGCAAATGGTTTCCTGGAGAAAGCCCTTTGACAAACATGTCAATCGCTCCAAATTGCACAAGGATAAATCCGTAGAACATCATGACATGAATAGTTCCCGATTTTTTATCCTTCAGTAATTTGGACTGACCAAAGACAATGGTACCCACACGTTTTAAACGCATTTTCACCTCGCCATCAAACTTGGATTTCTTACCAAGTTTGATATAAGCTAATCTTGTAGCTACAACTTTTGCAAATAGGAAAAGTGCATAAATCGTAACTACTAAAAAAGCTATCCAATTGATGATTAGGAATGTTTCCATTTCGTTCTCCCCCTTTTGTTTAGCAGTTAGGAAAGTATAAAACTTTCTTCCCGCATGAGTATAGCTAAGACAATCGCCAACCTTGTAAGTGAATTCCAAGCTAATGTTAGCGATTCCATTTATCTGAAAGATCTTGAAGTTATCGTGTTATACTTATAATATATGATGAATGAGCACTCAGTCAAACCAAAATTAAAAAATTTAAAGTTTTTAGTCTATTAGACAACAAAAAAACACTATCCCTTATTATGAGGAAATAGTGTTTTCTAGTATATCTTTATGTTTCTAGTTCTACAGATATGACAGCTTTGTCTACTTACATTTTTTCTGGAGCGGAAACTCCAATCAGTTTTAATCCGTTTGCTAACGTAGTTCGTACACCTTTCATTAAAGCAATACGAGCGTTTGTCCGTTCTTTATTTTCTTGATCCAACACTTTCTCTGCATTGTAAAAGCTATGCAATAAAGTAGCTAAATCAAATACGTATTGTGTCACTTTATGCGGTAATTGTTTTTCTGCTGCTTCTGCAACAACTTGAGGGAATTCCCCAAGCTTCTTCAATAAATCTACTTCTTTTTCAGCTGTTAGTAGCCCTGCATCATATGTAGATTCTATGTTGAATCCTTTGTTTTTTGCTTGTTCTAACATCGTACAAATTCTAGCATGTGCATATTGAACATAATAGATTGGATTTTCATTGGACTGTGAACGTGCAAGATCCATATCAAAATCTAGTTGGGAATCATTGGAACGAGTTACGAAGAAATAACGTGCTGCATCTACCCCAACATCCTCTATTAAATCACGTAATGCTATCGCTCTACCTGTTCGTTTACTCATTCGGACCTTTTCTCCACCTTCGAAAAGGTTAACCATTTGAATAATTTTTACATGGAATTTTTCAGATGGGTAGCCTAAAGCTTGTATCGCCGCACGCATTCTTGGTACATAGCCGTGATGATCCGCTCCCCAAACGTCAATTAGCTGGTTAAAGCCTCTATCTAATTTATCTTTATGATAAGCGATATCTGGTGTTAAATAAGTGTAACTTCCATCTTTTTTCACTAACACACGATCTTTATCGTCACCGAATTCTGTTGACTTAAACCATGTAGCATCGTCTTTTTCATAAATATAATTACCTTCATCTAATTTTTTCAATGCATCTGCAATTTTGTTATCTTGATAAAGTGATCTTTCAGAGAACCAATTATCAAACTCTACACGAAAAGCCTTTAAATCATTTTTAATATTTTCTAGAGAGGACTGTAAACCGAATTCTTTAAAGTATGCAATCCGTTCTTCTTGCTTACGATCTACCCATTTATCACCATCTTGTGCAACAATTTTTTTAGCAATTTCAATAATTGCTTGGCCATGATAACCATCTTCAGGCATTTCAACATCTTTTCCTAATTGTTGTAAATAACGGGCTTCGACAGAATAGGCAAGATTGTCAATTTGATTTCCAGCATCATTAATATAGTATTCTCGCTGAACCTCGAACCCCGCAGCATCTAAAACATTACAAAGTACATCACCATATGCAGCACCACGGGCATGTCCTAAGTGAAGGTCTCCAGTAGGGTTAACGGAAACGAATTCTACTTGAATTTTTTCTCCTTTACCTGTATTCGTTTTTCCATATGTTTCTCCTGCTTCAAGAATCGTTGGAATAATGTCGCCTAAAAAGTCATTTTTCATAAAAAAGTTAATAAATCCTGGACCAGCGACTTCCACTTTTTCAATAGATGCTTTCGATTGGTCAAGATGTTGAATGATTTCATCTGCAATTTGACGAGGTGCTTTTTTCGCAATTCTAGCTAATTGCATAGCGATATTTGCCGCAAAATCACCATGTGCTTTATCTTTTGGTTTTTCTAATACAATATCAGGAAGTTCTTCTTTCGTTGCTAGATTTGCATTGATTACCGCATTTGCTATTTCCTGTCTTAATGTATCCTCTGTTTGTTCCAATACATTCATTGGGAATCCTCCTCATTAAAACTAAGTATTAATTCGTGTTTCCGTTCATCAGGCTGTCCATTTAATTTTACCGTATAGGATAGAATGAGCTGCCCACAGGCTTCGTCTTTTAATTTATACGCAATTTTTTTTGTGAATGTTTCCATATGTATTGCACCATGTGGATGTTTATATACATTTTCAGTGCGACGGTTGATATCAAATTTTTGATTCATTGATACTAGGCCAGTGCGTTTAATATTGACGGAGCCTTCTTGGATCGTAATGAAGTTTTTTACTTTCATTTCTTTCTCCATTATCTCGTCAAAGATAAGGACGTCCATTTTTCCTTTTCTATAAAACTTCCCAGTGCTTTTGATTTCATTATGTTCCTTAGAACCTTGGTCATCAATAGTGGTTTGAAGTTTAACTTTTATATTTCTTTGAACAGAACTCATATTATCGCCCTTTTACTTAAAGTCATATAATGCCTATTATAGCTATAATAGGCATGTTTTTTCAATATATGTTGCTCCAGATTAACTACTTCACCCAACCAAGTAAAATTTCTCTAATAAATTTGCTCGCTGCAATAGCTGTTTTTTCAGAGTGATCGTAGACTGGTGCTACTTCTACGAGATCGGCACCGATGACGCTGATGTCTGATTCAGCAATTAATTGGATGGCTTCCAATAATTCGTTGGAGGTAATTCCACCTGCTTCTGCTGTTCCAGTTCCTGGGGCATATGCCGGGTCAAGGACGTCTATATCAATCGTCACATATACGTTTCTACCACTTAGGGTCGGTAAAATTTTACGTAGTGGTTCGGCTACTTGAAATCTAGACATGTGCATACCACTTTCGTTTGCAAATTGAAACTCCTCACGCATACCTGAGCGAATGCCGAATGAATAAACATTTTCAGGTCCAATTAAATCGCAAATCTTTCTTACTGGAGTAGAGTGGGACAAAGACTCTCCTTCATATTCCTCTCTTAAATCAGCATGGGCATCGATATGGATAAATGCCATGTCGGGATACTTTTTATACATCGATTGAATGATGGGCCATGTCACAAGATGCTCCCCACCAAGCCCTATCGGAAACTTTTCCAACTGTAATAACTGGTCTATATAATCGCGAATCATATGAAGGCTTCGTTCTGCATTTCCAAAAGGTAAAGGTATGTCCCCCGCATCGAAAAAATCAATTTCTTCTAAATGCTTATCCATATAAGGACTATATTCTTCAAGACCGATTGATGCTTCCCTTATTCGTCCTGGACCAAAACGAGAACCCGGACGGAAGCTAACCGTCCAGTCCATTGGCATTCCATAAATAACAGCTTTTGCCTTTTCAAAGTCTGAACCTGACATAATAAAAACTTTACCTGAATATGCTTCGTCAAATCTCACGTCTGTTTCTCCCCTTATTTCGTCATATCTTTCACAAATTTAGGCAATACGAAAGAGGCAAAATGGATTTCTGGAGTAAAGTATTTTGTCTCCATTTCAAAGAAACGTTCTTCTTTCACTTTTAACGGATCATGAATTTTACTTCCCATCGTAAATGTCCATAGACCGCTCGGATAAGTTGGGATGTTTGCCGTATACAAACGCGTTACAGGGAAAATCTCCTGCACATCGTGGAAGGCCTGTTTAATTAAGTCCGCTTTAAACCACGGATTATCCGTTTGTGCCACAAATACACCGTCATCTGTTAGAGCTTCATGAATTGCTGCATAAAAACCTTTCGTGAAAAGATTAACTGCTGGGCCAACCGGTTCTGTAGAGTCAACCATGATGACATCAAACGCTTTTTTACTATCGGCGATATACATAAAACCATCTTCTACTTTTACTTCTACACGCTTATCATTATAGCCGCTTGCAATAGTTGGAAGGTACTTCTTAGAATACTCAATAACCTTTCCATCAATGTCAACAAGCGTTACCCTCTCAACCGATTGGTGTTTCAACACTTCACGTATTGCACCGCCATCTCCCCCACCAACAACAAGTACATTTTTCGGATTTGGATGGGTGAATAACGGAACATGTGCAACCATTTCGTGATAAACAAACTCGTCCTTCTCCGTTGTCATTACCATATCATCTAAAATGAGCATATTTCCCCACTCTTCTGTTTCAACCATTTGTAATTCTTGAAAATCTGTTCGTTCAGAAACAAAGGTTTGCTTTATTTTTGCAGTAATCCCAAAATTGTCCGTTTGCTTTTCTGTGAACCAAATACTCAACGTTCGTTCATCTCCTAATGTAGAAATCTATTTTTCCGTAAAAAACCGTTTTTTAAATCGTTTTTAAATTATAGAGAAATTCTTGAAAAAAACAAGTATTTTTTTAAATGAATTAGAAGGTCTTAAGAAAGGTCACATCCAGCGTTTGCCTAACCTAAAGCTAATTCCCTTCGTATTTCAATGTTTATTTGTATTTATCTTTTCCCATAATGGTAGTAATACACACGTTAAACTAGAATGATGAGGTTTTGTGATGAATAAAAGCAGACTTAGAAAATACCGACTTATTTTTAAATTAATCACTACTTTAGTAGGCATTGTTCTACTCTCTATCATTGGAATCTATACGATTAGTTTTATATTAGGTCCTCCACCCCTTATGAATGAAGAGAATACGATTTATTACAATAACTCCAATGAGGTGATTGGTGAAGAGCGTAGTGCGGAAGATCGATATTGGGTTGATTTAAACGATATGTCTCCTCATATTATTAATGCAACATTGATTGTGGAGGATCAGCATTTTAAAGAACACAATGGATTTGATTATAAACGAATTATTGGTGCAATTTTTCAAAATGTAACTTCCGGAACATTAAAAGAAGGGGCTAGTACATTAACACAACAATTAGCTAGAAACCTCTACCTCTCCCATGAAAAAACTTGGGACCGAAAGATAAAAGAAGCCTTTTATACCGTTCGTTTGGAAATGTATTACTCCAAGGGTGAAATTTTGGAAGGATATTTGAACTCCATTTATTACGGACATGGTTCCTATGGAATTGAAGCAGCAAGTAACTATTTCTTTGATAAATCTTCTAAAGACCTGGATGTTGCCGAAGCGGCCATGTTAGCGGGAATACCAAAGGGACCGACCTATTATTCTCCGTTAAATGATAAGGAAAATGCTGAACAACGTCAAGAACAAATATTACAGTTAATGTTAACGAACAATATGATTTCACCTGACGAATATCAGAATGCCAAAACAACCACCCTTGCTTACTCTAAGACGAAGAAGGAAGACAACGATTCGATTGGGCCTTATTTCCAAGATGCCGTTTTGAAAGAGGCTGCAAAAATATTAGAACTGGATACAGAAGAAATTCGCTCCGGTGGATTTGAAATATATACTACTCTCGATAGTGAGATGCAAATTGGATTAGAAGATTCTGTCTCCAAAACGATAGATCAAGCAAGTGAAATGCAAATTGGTGCATTGGCTATGGATCCAAAAACTGGAGCAATTAAAGCAATGGTAGGAGGACGTGATTATTCAGAAAGTCCATTTAATCGTGCAGTTAATGCAAGAAGAATGGCTGGATCTACTTTCAAGCCATTTTTATACTATGCTGCTTTAGAAAATGGATATACCCCAAGTACCATGCTAATGAGTAAACCGACTGCGTTCGAGCTAGAGGACGGAGAAGTATATCGTCCAAGTAACTTTAATGACTATTATGCTTACGAACCTATTTCATTAGCACAAGCTCTAGCATTATCAGATAATATCTATGCTGTAAAAACCAATTTATATCTAACCCCTAAAAAGCTCGTAAATACTGCGAGAAGATTCGGTTTATCTGGGGAACTTCCAGAAGTCCCATCACTAGCTTTAGGATCTGCTTCCGTTTCCTTAGAAGAAATGGTTACAGGATATGGAATGATAGCGAATGGTGGCCATGAAATCAATAGTTACACAATTGAAAGGATTATAAACCGTGATGGAAAAACGATTTACGAAAAAGATAATAATCTAGGAGATTTAGTCCTTGATCCTAAGCAAACCTTTATACTTGCAGATTTGATGACCGGAGTGTTCGATCGACAACTGGATGGCTATGCCTCTGTAACCGGTGCTCCCATTGCCAATCAATTATCTCGCGTGTATGCGGGAAAGTCAGGATCAACAAAATCAGACAGTTGGATGATTGGATTTAGTCCTCAGCTAGTGGCCGGTGTTTGGGGCGGATATGATGATAATCGCGTGATGGAAGTAGTAGCAGAATCAGGATATCCGAAAAAGGTTTGGGCTTCCTTTATGGAAAAAGCCCATGAAGGTTTACCTGAAAAGTCATTTGAAGTACCGAATGGAGTTGTTGGGGTTGCAATCGATCCACAAACAGGCAATCTTGCCACACCGTATTGCAAGGTTAGTCGTGTCATGTATTTTGAAAAAGGCTCTGAACCTAAACAGTATTGTACAGATCATTTTCCCCATGATATGAAACCAAAAGAAGAAGATAGTAACGATGGGCCTTTTAAGAGAATTTTCGATTCCTTATTCGGAACGTAACCATTAATATAACTAAAACATTTAGTGTTTTCGTTCATAAAAAAGGAAACCAACAACGATATCGTTGTCGGTTTCTTTTTTGTCCTAGTAATACATGTTTGTCCATGTAAGCCTATTTTACAAAGTTCCATCACAAAGTACAATATGTTCACAAAATGTTCATATTTTCTTACCTTGATAACTCTTCTTTCAACTCGTCAGATGATAGTTCCCACATTTCCTTATCAAAGTTCTCTAGATAATCTTTTAATAGTTTTCTGGAATGGCCATCCATGTGGTCTACCATAACTTTACCTTTTAAAGAGCTTTCCATATGTTTAATATGCTCTGGCATGAATTTATAGGCTCTTTTATTTTCACGGTCTACTCGAATTTCACTTGCCGCTACCCCACTATACTTCTTACCTTCTTCCGTACGTTCCACATTTACCCAGACAATCCAGTATAACTTTCCATTTGGTACTTCTTCTTTTACGTGAGTCCATTTTACACGACGCTCTATTTTACTACGTGCATGCATCGCATCCATATCGACATACGCTTCATTTTCATTCGGATCGACAATAACAGATGACATGTTTTCTAAACTTATTACTCCGCCGCCATAGCCACCATGACCATCCGTTGAGTCATCTTTAATAATGGTAAAAGCATTTTTCTTATCTTTATCATTACTCATAAAAAGAAATCCTCCCTTTTTACTCGCGTCTATTCTATTCCTATTTTCACTAATTTTACCAGAGTTCATACTTCGTTTCACTTATTGCAAACTATAATTTATACAAATCGTTCGCATTCCAAATACACTCTGTTCTGACTTCTTGCGTAGGCTCAAAAAAAGAAAAGACCGAACAGGATACAGCATCATCCTACATAGGTCTTAGTTAAGCGTGATTTCTTTCATAAACTGGATTGCTTCTTTTATTTCTTCTTCACTATAGTTTTGTTTTGGTTTTACTTTATGAACTTTTCCTATCATCTCTTCTATTGGTAAATAATCAAAGTAAAACATAGTGGCTACTAATTCAAGGAAACGCGAGCTTTTTTCTTTTAATTTTTCTACCTTTTCTTCGTAATTAGGCATATCTAATGCAAATTGCTGCAAAAATTCTTTACCATCATCCGTAATTGTATAATTATATTGATAATAATTGCTTTTATCTTCTTTTATCTCATGGAGAAAACCTAGATTACAAAGTTCCTCCACCCGTAAAGTTAATTCCTCCGAATAAGGACCGTAAAAATGAAAATTATATTTTTCTTCAAATGGAATATTACATTTTTGCAAGATATAAATCATCTTTTGCAACTTTTTCCGTCCCGTTACATTTTCGGCAACTGAAAAAAACTGCATTAACTTTGCATGATTATCTAACATCTCTTACCTCTCCTTGGCCATATAAAATTTCCATAATCTTATTTTTAAGTTCTTCATTTTCTAATGCATCCAAGCGGTCTTTTGGAAAATATAATTTGTGATCCGTACGTTTTTTCCCTGATATCGCTTCTACAATATCGGAATGTCTAGACAATTCCTTCAATGAGTTATCAGGCATCACTAAGTGAATAGGCAGGCGTTCCCCTTCCTCACCTGGACGATAAAAATCATATGGCAAATCGGATGAGGAGTCGACAACCAGATAATATTCTGGATCTATACCAGCGTTTTGAAATAATTGATATAGTTCCATCCACTGTTTCATTTGTAAGTTTGGATTAAATTCCACGTATTTAAATAGCCTTCGATTCATGAATCGTTCGCATAAATCTCGTAAAATCTCATCCTGTTCTTCTTGCCACGCTTGAAAATAAAAATAAACAATCGATTCATCTAATTTTAAGTATTCATCTAACTTTACCTTACCCTCAAAAAAAGAAATAAAGTGGATAGGTTTTAATTTAAATGTGAATTCTTTGGATTCATACAACTCTTTTGCGCGATGTAAAATTTTAGAAAGGATAACTTCCGCACTTCTTGTCACGGGATGGAAATATACTTGCCAATACATTTGGTATCGACTCATAATATAATCTTCGACCGCATGCATTCCCGTTGACTTAATGACAACTTGATCCTCTATCGGCCGCATTACTCTTAGAATTCTTTCCATATCAAAATGGCCATAGCTTACCCCTGTATAATACGCATCACGCTGCAGATAATCCATTCGGTCCGCATCAATTTGACTGGAGATAAGACTTACGACAAGCTTGTCCTCATATGTTTTTGCAATGACGTCAGCTACTTCTTTCGAAAAGCCAGGACTTACTCTTTCCAATATTTTATGGATATTTGTGTCGCCAATTATAATTTGTTGGGTAAAATATTCATGATCAAGCTTAAATACTTTTTCAAAGGAATGTGAAAATGGCCCATGTCCTAAATCATGTAATAAAGCAGCACATAAGCAAAGCAACCGCTCTTCCTTATTCCAATGTGATTGATTTTCAAAATTATTGATTATCCTTCTAACAATTTCATATACACCAAGAGAATGATTAAAGCGACTGTGTTCCGCCCCATGAAAAGTCAAATTCGTTGTTCCAAGTTGCTTTATTCGACGCAGTCTCTGAAATTCTGGTGTTGCGATTAAATCCCATATAACTCGATCCCGAACATGAACATACCGATGTACAGGATCTTTAAAAACCTTTTCTTCCGACAGTTGCTGATCCTTATATGCCATTTTCTCCATCCGTTTCTTTTCGACAATTTTAATATATATTATATAATACTTAGTGGAAAAGAGGAAGTGTCCGTTTAACGACATACAGAGATGAGGGAAGTCTTGCTAGTCGCTGGGCACTGAGTCTGGACTTATAAAAAGGGTTAGGTGCAGAAAATGAAAAATTGGAAAGAAGTAATTCAGCAAACGACATTTAGATATATAGATCATTCCGAGATAGAAACATTTTCCGGAAAACCTTATACAGCCTTAAGTTCCTTTGCTATAGACGATGCTTTAGCAACTTCCGTAAGCAATGGCGATTCTCCATCTGTTATGCGGCTATGGGTTCACCCAAAAACGATTGTTTTAGGGATACCTGATGCTCGACTTCCGTATATTGACGAAGGGGTTCGTTTTTTGGCTGATAAAGAATACAACGTGGTGATACGAAATTCTGGCGGACTTGCCGTTGCCTTAGATGGCGGGGTCTTAAATCTTTCTCTCGTTATTCCGGGGATCCATGAGGTTTCTATTCATGATTGCTATGAAGCAATGGTAAGTTTTGTCCAATATATGCTTCAAGATTTAACGAATGAGATTGAAGCATATGAAATTGTTCATTCCTATTGCCCTGGTGATTATGACTTAAGTATTAACGGAAAGAAATTCGCTGGAATCTCTCAACGAAGAGTACGAGATGGTGCAGCCGTGCAAATTTATTTAGATGTAGAAGGAAATAGTTACGAACGGGCAAACCTTATTCGAGATTTTTATCGAATTAGCAAAAAAGAGGAAGAAACAAAATTCACCTATCCTGAGGTTGACCCAAATGTGATGGCTTCTTTATCTAAACTACTTCAAACAAATCTGACAGTAGAGAAAATGAAGGATAGAGTACAAGCTGCCTTACGTAATTTTAGTGAGAAAATAGTAGAGACATCTTTTTCTGAATCTGAACGTGACATGTTTGAAAAAAGATATGCACAAATGGAGAAACGGAATAAACCGATTTGGGAGGTTTTGGGGAAGTATTAGAAAGTTTAGCATCCGTAATGATTTTTTTGTGTTCCCGGTCTTTTACCGTTCTATCAAAATTGGTCACTCATCGAATTTTATGAGTGACCAATTTCTTATTGTTCTATTTCATACGGTCACTCATCTACCTCATGAGTGACCGTTCTCTTATAATTCTATTCCATTCGGGCACTCATCTACCTCATGAGTGACCGT